>NZ_JBLMKT010000058.1:0-61243 GCF_047779955.1 Streptomyces lothianensis
CCCTGGCGGCGCACGCGAAGGGAAGCCCTCCACTCCGGTGGGGGGCTTTCGTCATACCCGGGCCTCTCCCCTGCGGCACGCAACGGACGGCTGGGGGTCCGGGGGTTATCCCCCGGATGAATGCAGCATCAGCGGGTCCGGGGTTCGAGTCCCTGGCGGCGCACGCGAAGGGAAGCCCTCCACTCCGGTGGGGGGCTTTCGTCATGTCTACCTTTCGGGCCGGTCAGGGCGCAGCACGCCCCTTCGGTAAGCTTCGTGCACGGCTGGGACCACCTGCCCCAACCGCACTCCCGAACCGCGCGTATGGCAACCAAACACCCGCTTTCGCCCTTGCGATCAAGCCGGGGGTCGTAGAACCCTGGCCTGCACATCGGAAGCCTCCGGCTTCCACAGGGCGGACGCTGCGGGACAGTTGGGGGATTCCCGGTCGACCGCCGGGCGCGGACGGGGCAGGGCGGAGCGGGCATCATGCAACCGGAAGGTGCCCCTTCCATGTCCTACGGACATGTGCGACGGCCAGCCAGTGACGCGCCTGCGGGAGTCGAGGGGGACTCCGGCCGGCGGAAGGACCGACGAACACGCAGATCAGTGCGTGCGGGGGGATGACTCATGACGTCGACGCCGACGGGCGCCCGGCCGGGCTCCGACCCGACCGAGACGACCCAGTTGCGCGTGCCATCGCACCGCACCGGCGGCTTCCGGCGACTCAAGAAGACGCTGCCGCGCTACGACTACGAGCACTACAGCCGCCTGGCGGGGCCGCTGACCAACCCCGACCCGAGCAAGCCGTACAAGGTGCAGTACCGCTCCCTGCTCTCACAGGAACCGCACCGCCTGCGCGCCGCGCTCATGCTGGGTGCGGCACCGCTGCTCTCCCTCATCCTCCTGGCCTGGCTGCTCCAGCCGGAGCACTGGACCGAGCGCGACTACGTGCCGAACGGCTACCTGGAGCACCTGGACCTCGTCATGCTGATCTCGATCGGTCTGATCGAGTTCTTCCGCTGCATGAACGTGCTCTCCAACGCGCACGCCACCCTCGTGGCCCGCGACCCGATCCCGGTCGTCCCGGAGACGGGGACGCGCGTCGCCTTCCTCACCTCGTTCGTGCCCGGCAAGGAGCCGATCGAGATGGTCACCAAGACCCTTGAGGCCGCGGTCAAGCTGCGCCACCGCGGTCTGCTGCACATCTGGCTGCTCGACGAGGGTGACGACCCGGAGGTCAAGGAGGTCTGCGCGCGCCTGGGCGTGCACCACTTCTCCCGCAAGGGCGTGGCGAAGTGGAACCAGCCGAAGGGCCCGCACCGCGCCAAGACGAAGCACGGCAACTACAACGCCTGGCTGGACGCGCACGGCGACGACTACGACTTCTTCGCCTCCGTCGACACCGACCACATCCCGATGCCGAACTACCTGGAGCGGATGCTCGGCTTCTTCCGCGACCCGGACGTCGGCTTCGTCATCGGCCCGCAGGTCTACGGCAACTACGACTCGTTCGTCACGAAGGCCGCCGAGTCGCAGCAGTTCCTCTTCCACGCCCTGATCCAGCGCGCGGGCAACCGCTACGGCGCGCCGATGTTCGTCGGCACCTCGAACGCCGTACGGATCAGCGCGCTCAAGCAGATCGGCGGTCTGTACGACTCGATCACCGAGGACATGGCGACCGGCTTCGAGATCCACCGCCACCGCAACCCGAAGACGGGTAAGAAGTGGCGCTCGGTCTACACGCCGGACGTCCTTGCCGTCGGTGAGGGCCCGAGCGCCTGGACTGACTTCTTCACACAGCAGATGCGCTGGTCGCGCGGTACGTACGAGACGATCCTCAAGCAGTACTGGAAGGGCTGGTACTCGCTCCCGCCGGGCAAGCTCTTCAACTACACGATGATGATCATCTTCTATCCGATGTCGGCCATGAACTGGATCCTCGCGGCGCTCAGCTGCGCGCTGTTCCTGGGCCTGGGCGCCTCGGGTGTCAACATCGACCCCACGATCTGGCTGATGCTCTACGGCAACGCCTCGGCGCTGCAGATCGGCCTGTACATCTGGAACCGCCGCCACAACGTCTCCCCGCACGAGCCGGAGGGCTCCGGCGGTGTGGCCGGCATGGTGATGTCGGCGCTGTCCGCGCCGCTGTACGCGAAGGCGCTGTTCGACTCGGCGCTGCGCCGCAAGTCCAAGTTCGTGGTCACCCCGAAGGGCGATTCGGCCTCGCCCGACCGCTGGTTCGGCACGTTCCGCTACCACTGGTACTTCATCGCGATCTTCGCCGCCTCGATGGGCGCCGGCTTCTATTACGGCAACGCCCACCCGGCGATGATCACCTGGGCCACGATCGCCATGCTGATCACCGCAACGCCCCTGTTCGTATGGCGCTGGCAGATCCGGCAGGACGCGAAGAAGCCCGCGTCCCAGGCCCCCGCGGGCGGCACGCAGCCCGGTGGTGCGCCGGGCGGCTCGCAGGGCGGTGCGCCGGGGGGCGCACCGCAGCCGCCCTCCGCGGTGGGGCCGCAGGCGCCGCCCGCCCATGACCGCTCGCGGCCCCACTGGGCCGCCGCCGGGCAGCAGACCGGCCGGCCGGGGCGGGAGCCCGGGCAGCAGTCCGCCGATCACGGCAGCCCCGACCAGACCATGCAGATCGCCCTTGGGGGACGTAAGAAATGACCGTCGGCACCACGCCGGTGAAGCACACCCGTCGCCGCGCCCGCCGGATAGCCATCGGCGCGGCGGTGGTGCTCGCGCTCGCCGGGATGAACGGCCCGGCTCTGTGGCGTTTCGCCTCGGACCAGTACCACGAGTACAAGATCAACCAGCCGGAGTACAAGGCCGACAACGGCCGCTGGGAGATCGTCGAGCCGCCCGAGGAGTTCAAGCTCAACTCGATCCACGCGGCGCTCCTGCACACCGGCAAGGTGCTGCTGGTCGCGGGCTCCGGCAACAACCAGAAGAACTTCGACGCGGGCAAGTTCGACACCGTCCTGTGGGACCCGGTGAAGAACACCTTCAAGAAGATCCCCACACCCGCCGACCTGTTCTGCATGGGGCACACCCAGCTGCCCGACGGCAAGCTGCTCGTCGCGGGCGGGACGAAGTCGTACGAGAAGCTCAAGGGCGATGTCACCAAGGCCGGCGGCCTGATGATCGTCCACAACGAGAACCCGGACAAGCCGATCACCCTGCCCAAGGGCACCAAGCTCACGGGCAAGGAGAACGGCAAGACCTTCGTCCTCACCGAGTCGATCGTCGTCGAGCGCGCGGAGAAGACCTTCGACAAGGACACCGGGAAGTTCACCGGCAACAAGGCGGGCATCGAGCGCGTCTACGTCGAGGCGGCCAAGAGCGGCAAGCAGTACGAGACCGGCGCCGAGGACAACTACGAGGTCGAGGGCCTCAAGGGCGACGACGCGCGCAACACGTACGGCATCGCGCAGAAGCTCGCCCTGGACAAGAAGGACTTCCAGGGCATCGACGACGCCTACGAGTTCGACCCGGTCGCCGAGAAGTACATCAAGGTCGACCCGATGAACGAGGCGCGCTGGTACCCCACGCTGACCACGCTCGACGACGGCCGGATCCTCGCGCTCTCGGGCCTCGACGACATCGGCCAGATCGTTCCCGGCGACCGCAACGAGGTCTACGACCCGAAGACCAAGAAGTGGACGTACGTCAAGCAGGAGAAGCAGTTCCCGACGTACCCGGCGGTCTTCCTGCTGCCCAACGGCAAGCTGTTCTACTCGGGCGCCAACGCCGGGTACGGACCCGCCGACGTGGGCCGCAAGCCCGGCATCTGGGACTTCGACAACGACAGGTTCACCACCGTGCAGGGGCTCTCCGACCCCACGCTGATGGAGACCGCGGGCACGGTCTGGTTGCCGCCCGCGCAGGACGAGAAGTTCATGGTCGTCGGCGGTGGCGGGGTCGGTGAATCGCAGAAGTCCAGCGAGAAGACCCGGATCATCGACCTCAAGGAGGACAAGCCGCGGTTCGAGGACGGGCCCAGCTTCGACAAGGGCACCCGCTACCCGCAGGCCTCGGTCCTGCCCGACGACACCGTGCTGATCTCCGGCGGCTCCGAGGACTACCGCGGCCGCTCCGACTCCAACATCCACGAAGCGCGGATGTACGACGCGAAGACCGGCGATATGCGCCGCGTCGCCGACCCGCTGGTGGGCCGCAACTACCACTCGGGCTCGCTCCTGCTCCCCGACGGCCGCGTGGTGTTCTTCGGCTCGGACTCGCTGTACGGCGACGCGGCCAACACCAAGCCGGGCACGTTCGAGCAGCGCCTGGAGATCTACACCCCGCCGTACCTCTACCAGGGCGGCGATCGGCCGACGCTGAGCGGCGGTCCCGAGTCGATCGCGCACGGCGAGTCGGGCACGTACGAGACGGAGGACGCCGCCTCGGTCGAGAACGCGCGGCTGATCCGGCCGAGCGCCTCCACGCACGTCACGGACATCGACCAGCGTTCGATCGCCCTCGACGTGGAGAAGGGCGACGGCACCGTCACGGTGACGGTGCCCGAGAACGACAACCTGGTGACGCCCGGCTGGTACATGCTGTTCGTCACCGATGACCAGGGGGTGCCGAGCGAGGCCCGCTGGGTGGAGATTCCCGAGTAACCGGCCGTACCCGACCGGGCTGTACGTGATGGAGGGCGCCCCCTGGCTCAGGGGGCGCCCTCCATCACGTGTCCTACTACGCGTGCCCTACTTCGCGTGCCCTACTTCGCGTTTCTGGCCAGCTCCAGTGCGTACTCGGGCCACCACTCACCGGCCTTCGGGCCGCCCCTGCACTCGCCGTCCGACTCGCCGGGTCGCTTGATCCACAGGTAGGCGTCCACGCGCTCGTCGGCCGTCTGCACCGAGGGGATCTCGCCGAGCGCGCGGCCCGGCGGGTTGCACCACAGGTCCGGCTCGTCGGCCTGGTACGTGCCGTTGCCGTTGCGGCTCGTGTCGATGACGAAGGGCTTGTTGCCGACCTTCTCCGAGAGCTCCTTGCCGTAGGCGATGGACTCCTCGGTCGGGTAGAAGTTCGACACGTTCACCGCGAAGCCGTCGGCCTTGTCGATGCCGGCCCGCTTCAGCGGGTCCCAGAAGGAGTCCGGGCTGCCCGCGCCCGGGTTGCCGCCGTCGAGGTAGACCTTGGTGTTCTTCAGCGTGTGCAGCGTGTCGATGGCGCCGCTGAGCAGGGCGTAGCGCTCCTCGTGGAACTCCTGCGGGGTGCAGCCGTCCACCAGGTGGAGCACGGCGTCCGGCTCCAGGATGACCGTGGCCTGGCGGTCCCCGATGCCTTCGGCGACCTCGTCGATGAAGGCGCGGTAGGCATCGCCGTCGGACGCGCCGCCCTTGGAGAACTGGCCGCAGTCGCGGTGCGGGATGTTGTAGAGCACCAGGACCGCCTCGCGGTCCGCGGCCTCGGCGGCCTCGGTGAAGTCGCGTGCCTGCTCCTCGGCCTGCTCCGGGACGATCCACTCGCCGGTCGGCTGCTCGGCGATCTTCTTTATCAGTGCGGCGTCCGCGTCCTTGCCGTCGCTCTCGTACGTACGGAGCTGCTCGGCCGCGTTGGAGCCGGGGTTGACCCAGTACGGGTCCTTGGCCTTGGGCTGCTGGGTGGCGCCGGCCTCGGGCCTGCCGGGTTCCTCGCTGTCCGAGCAGCCGGTCAGGAGCAGCATCGCCCCCACGAGTGCCGCACCCGTCTTCACCGCCCCCCGGACGGCCGCGGAACTGCTGTACATCCACTCCCCCTTGGGTGCACGGTCGGAAACGCAATCCTGACACAGGTGCGAGAAGCCGACGAAGGCGCCCGGAGCCCGCTCACCGGACCGGGTGCCCTGCATTCCGGTCAGTCTGGCCACAAACCGACTCTGGGCGAGGTGGGCCATCCGCTCTACAGTGAGTGACACCGGCCCCAGCCCCGCACCGACTGGCCCAGGACCCGTCCCCGGACAGGCCCTGTCGACCTCCCGTGCCGGCGCCGGGTTTCTCCCGCAGCCCGAGCGCGCACGGTCGAGGACCGGCCCGGCCGGAGGCTCCGGGGGGAGCGGGCCACCGGCCGGGCCAGGTGCCACAGGGGCAGGTCCACAGGGGCAGGTCCACAGGGGCAGGTCCACGAGGGCCGGGTGCCACGGGAGCTGGGTGCCACGGGAGCTGGGTGGTACGGGGGCCGGGTGCCACGGGAGCTGGGTGCCACGGGGGCCGGGTCGGACGCCACCGGCAAGGGTGAGTGCAGAGGCACTGTTGACAGCACCGCCCCCGAGTTGGGACTCTCCGGACGACAAGTCCATACATCGAGGCGACGGTTGCCAGGAACCCGGTGCGAACCCGGGACGGTCCCGCCACTGTGACCACGTACGAGCTCAGCGCCGAGCACCTGTACGCGGGAGTCAGGAACTGACCCGTCGTCCTCCTGCCAAGGGGCGTGGAAACCCCGGAAGGAGACCCACCCGGATGTCCCTGCACTCGGCACAGCACCCGAGCACGACAACCGCCCAGGACGCGACCACCAGCACCCGTGACTGGATGATCGCCTCCGCCGCCGCGATCGTGGCGATCATCGCCCTGTACGCGGTGTTCTTCGACAACGGCACGCTGATCGCCGCCACCGGCGACTACCTGCACGAGTTCGCCCACGACGGACGGCACCTCTTCGGCGCCCCCTGCCACTGATCGGGGCGCGCACCACCATGTCGACTCCTGTACTCCCCCTGCTCGGACGCGGTCTGACGGCAGGAGGAGCAGCCGGTCTTGCCGCCGGCCTCTTCTCCCTGCTGCTCGCCGAGCCCCTGATGGACCGCGCGATACGGCTTGAGGAAGCCCGCACCGACGAGCACGCCGAGGCGGGGGCCCACAGTCACGCCGAGGCGGGCGCCGCCGCCGTGCAGCACCACGAGGAACTGTTCACCCGCGGCACCCAGCACTTCGGCCTCGTGGTCACCTCGCTGGTCCTCGGCCTGGCGCTCGGCGTCCTCTGTGCCATCGCCTACGCCCTCATCCACCGCCGCAGCCCGGACGCCGCACCCTGGCCGCGCGCCCTGCTGCTCGCGGGCGGCGCCTTCCTCGCGGTCTCGCTGCTCCCGGCACTGCGCTACCCGGCCAACCCGCCCGGCGTCGGCGACTCGGGCACGGTCACCGACCGCCAGGGCCTGTGGCTGGCCGCCGTCACCATCGGTGTGCTCGGCATGCTGCTCGTCTGGCAGGTGTACGTACGCCTGGCGCACCGCAGTCTGCCGGTACGGCAGGTCGCGGCGGCGGGCACGGCGATCGCGATCCTCGCGGTCCTGTTCGCGCTGCCCGGCAATCCGGACGAGGTCCCGGTGTCGGCCACACTCCTGTGGGACTTCCGGGTCCTCTCGCTCGCCTCGCACGCCCTGCTCTGGGCGGTCTTCGGGGTGGTCTTCGGCGCACTCGGCCTGCGTGCGCTCGGCCGCCACGCCCCCGCAACGGCGCCTTCGGGAGCGGTCGCGGCGAGCTGATCGCCGTACAGCCGCATGTCCGTACGCCCGGTACGCCGGTACGTCGGTACGTCGGTACGTGTGGAAGGGGCCCTGTTCCTCGCGGACAGGGCCCCTTTCGCGTGCCGGTTTCCACGCGTCGTCGGGCGGAACCGGGGCCGCCCTCAGGGACCCTTGCCGGTCAGAAAGGCCGAGACGACCACGTTCGCCGAGTACGTCTTGTCCCTGCGGTCGAACGTCCCGCCGCAGGTGATGAGCCGCAGCTCCGCGCGCTCGTCGTCCCGTGCCCCGTACGCCTTGTCCGCGTCGAAGCCGGAGCGGTCGTACACGGCGACCTCCTCGACCGTGAACTCGGCGAGCATGCCGTCCGAGCGCGCCACCGTGATCTTCTCGCCCGGCGCGAGCGTGCTGAGGTTGTAGAAGACGGCGGGCCGGCTCGCGGTGTCGACATGCCCGACAAACAACGCCGTGCCCTTCGCGCCGGGCTGCACCCCGTCCCCGTACCAGCCGACGACACCGGCCTGCTCGTACGGCGGCGGTGCGATCGCGCCCTCACCGTCGAGCCCGCGCCGGATCACCGGGGCCTGCACCCCTATGGCGGGGATGTCCACCCGCTGGGGACGCGCGGCGGCGTCCAGCGGCTTGATCGCGGGCGGCAGCCGGACGCCCGCGAGCGGGCGGCCCGCGGAATCCCGTCCCCCGGGCGGGCCGTCGGCGACGTCGGTGAGTTCGCGGCCCCACAGCCACAGCCCCACGAGCAGCACGGCCCAGGCGATCCCGGTGAACAGCCGTCCGCGCCCGCGCCCTGCAATACCCTCGCCCCCGGCGGAACTCTCGCGCCCCATGGCGCTATGCGCCGCCCCGTCGCCTGCGCACCAGGCGCCCCGCGACCGCGAGTCCCGCGGCAGCCGTCAGGAGCAGGCCGATCAGCGCATGCCGCCAGCCCGGCCCGCTGCCCGCCGCGGCCCCCTCGACGGCGAGCTGTGCCGTACCGCCGCCACCCGCGCGGACCGGGGCGGTGGGGCTCGGCGGTGCCTGGGCGACGACGGTGACGCTGCCCTTGACCTTGCCGTCCTGGCCGTCACATGTGACGGCCAGGTCGTACGAACCCGGCTGCGCATCCGATTTGATCATTGCCTCGCCGCTGAGCGCATACCCCTCGCCGTCGCGCCCGGTGAGCGATCCGTCGGCGACGAACACCGGCGACTTGGCGGCCCCGGTGGTGCCGTCGCACCCTGTGACACTCAGCTCGACCTGCGCACCCGGGGTGGCATCGGCCGGACTGACCTTGACGGTGCCGTCGGCGGCGAGGGCGGCGGGTGTGGCGAGGCAGAGGGCGGCGAGCGTGGTGCAGAACGTGAGCCGGAGCCGGGCTGAGGGCATGGTGGACCTCCTGCACCGAGCGTGGCGCCCGGGATTTCCGCCTGCATGCGGGTGTGGGCCGTTCGGGTGACCCGGCCGCTGCTCCGCCGTACGACCGCCATGTGGTCACCCCGGCCGCGATCCCGGCCCCGCGAATAGGATGTGTGCGCGAAAGGCCCCTCACAGCGTCAAGCGGCCAGGCCTTGTCCGCGCCGCGAATTCCTCGGTTGGAGCACGAACCCATGGCAGAGCGCAGGACCATCGAATCGTGGCTCACCGACATGGACGGTGTGCTGATGCACGAGGGCATTCCGGTTCCCGGAGCCGATGCGTTCATCAGGAAACTGCGCGATTCGGGCAAGCCCTTCCTCGTCCTCACCAACAACTCGATCTACACCGCGCGTGATCTGCACGCGCGGCTGAACCGGATCGGGCTCGAGGTGCCGGTCGAGAACATCTGGACCTCCGCGCTCGCCACCGCGAAGTTCCTGGACAGCCAGGCACCCTGCGGCACGGCGTACGTCATCGGCGAGGCGGGTCTGACGACGGCCCTGCACGACACCGGGTACGTCCTCACCGACGCCGAGCCCGACTTCGTCATCCTCGGCGAGACCAGGACCTACTCCTTCGAGGCCCTGACCAAGGCGATCCGGCTGATCAACGACGGCGCCCGTTTCATCTGCACCAACCCGGACAACACCGGCCCCTCGGCCGCGGGCCCGCTCCCGGCCACCGGCTCGGTCGCCGCGCTGATCACCAAGGCCACGGGCAAGGAGCCGTACTTCGTCGGCAAGCCGAACCCGCTGATGATGCGGACCGGTCTGAATGTCATCGGCGCGCACTCCGAGACCTCGGCGATGATCGGCGACCGGATGGACACCGACATCCTGGCGGGTCTCGAGGCCGGCATGGACACGTTCCTCGTACTGACGGGTCTGACCGGCAAGGACGACCTCAGGCAGTACCCGTTCCGGCCGACGGAGGTCGTGGACTCGATCGCCGATCTGGTCGACCGGGTCTGAGGCCAACGGGTCCGAGGCGAACGGGTCCGAGGCGAACGGGTCCGGGGCGAACGGGTCCGGGTTGCTCGGACCCGTTCGCGGTCATCGCTTCAGGCGATCCACACGTTGTCGACGGTCCAGTACCAGTTGTTCGTGCCCGCATAGCGGAAGCTCACCCGGACGTCACTCGCGCCCGAGGGCACGTCAAGCCTGATGTTCTGCCACTGGGCCACGGTGTCGGCGGTGAAGCTCTTCACGAGCTGCGGGGCGCCGCCGTCGTACGAGACGAGGACCTGGGCCGTCTGGCCTGCCTCGTGCCGGTAGTGGGTCCGGAAGCGCAGCGAGCGCGAAGTGCCGCCGGTGACCGGCCACTTGGGGCTGCGCAGCGTCGAGTCGAAGCTGCCGGTGTACGGCCGGTCGGCCCACTCGTCGGAGTCCGCGACCGCGAAGACGTCACGGCTGCGCACGTTCAGCTCACGCCACTGGTCGCGGTGGGTCCGTGACCAGAACGTGTCGGTGGCGAAGGCCCAGCCCCGCCATTCGGTGACTCCGCCGCCGCCCATCCTGGAGTTGTCCACGGACCAGCCCTCGGGCGGGGTGTGCGTATAGCCGCGCACGTCGGACGGGATGCCCGTCTCGTCGGTCCGCGTCCGCAGCTGCGGCCGGACGAGGTCGAAGTCGTCGTTGTCGGGGGCGTCCAGCGGCACCCCGTCGAGCCCGGCCGTGGGGACGCCGACCTGCTTGAGCGCGGTGGCGGCCACGTCGACGAGCCGTACGTCATGGCGGATGGAACCCGCGGGTATCCCGCTGCCCTCGGCGATGACGAAGGTGCCGCGCTCCTTGCTGCTCGATCCGCCGTGCCCGCCCGCGTCGGTGTGCCCGTGGTCGGTGGTGACGAGGATCTTCCAGTTCTCCCTGGCGTAGCTCGGGCGTGAGGTCACGGCGTCGAGGAGGGTGCCGATGTGGCGGTCACTGCGGGCGACGGCGTCCAGGTACTGGCTGCTGGCCGCCCCGTGGCGGTGGCCCGCGATGTCGATCTCGCCGAAGTAGACGTACGAGGCGTCCGGGTCGCCGTCCCTCAGCTCGGCGCTCGCGGCCGCGGCGATCTTGGGGTCCTCGACGTCGTAGCCGTTGGCATCGCCCTTCAGGGAGAGCCGCTTGTCGACGGCCGGCGAGAAGATCGGGCCGCCCTTGTCCGCGGAGGTGATGGGCTCCCAGTCGGCGGCCGCGTAGGTGTTGAGCAAGGGGTTCGCCTGCTCGGCGCGGGTCAGGAAGTCGGGGTGGGTGTCGAAGCGCTTGCCGGTGAAGGAGTTGTCCCGTACGCCGTGTTTGTCGGGCCAGACGCCGGTCGCGATGGTCGACCAGCCGGGGCCCGAGGAGGTCGCGGCCATGGGCTGGGCGTAGAGCGTGCTCTCGGCCGTGAGGCCGCGGGACATGAGGCGCTTGAGGTGGGGGGCGTCCGCCTGCTTGACGCGGTCGAGGTTGGCGCCGTCGATCCCGATGACCAGGACCTTGTTGTCGAGGTGGCGCGGGACGGCGGCACCGGCGCTGCCGGCGGTCAGCTGTACGGTTCCGGCGAGCAGGGCGATGGCGCCGCCGAGCGCGGCCGCGGTGGTCCGGTGGGGGCGTCTGCTGCGGGCGTTCTGCACGTGCTCCTCCGAGGTGGGGGGGATGGGCGGCCGCCGAGCATCCTCGACGGCCCGGGTGGACGTGCGGTGACCGAAGGTCAACGTTCGGCTGGAGAAGTGAAGTTGGGAAGGGGCTCAGCACCTGCACGCACATCCGCACCCGCACCCGCACCCGCACCCGCACCCGCACGAAACGGCGCCCGCACCTCGACTCGTCGAGGTGCGGGCGCCGCTCTCACAGCGTGGCGGACCGGCTGGTCAGCGCCGTCGGAACCGGCGCCGAGATCCCACCACTAGGGCGCCACCGCCGAGGAGGAAGGCGCAGGCGGCGACCCCGAGCCGGAGCAGTGCTTCGTCCCTGCTCCGGCCGGTCTTCGCGAGCTCTTCGAGGGCGGCTTCGACGCCCTGCGGGGAATCCGTCTCCGTCTCCGTGTCCCCGCCCCCATCCCCGTCCCCCGCGATGACGAACTCGTAGTCCTCGGACTCCCCCACCCACTCCCCGTCGTCCGCCTGCCGCTGCACCACGGCCAGGCTCGCGGTCACGCGACCGGGGCGCGCGTCCTCGGTGAACCGGAGCCGTACGGGCACCGTCACCGCATCACCGGCGGGCAGCGTGAACCCGCCGAACCCGTCGTCGAAGACACCGACGTACTCACCGGCCGAGGCCCGCTCGAACTTGACCGGGTGCCAGTCACCGTCCGGCGTGCGGAACTCGAACTCGGCCTGTGCGGGGCCGAGTTCATGTTCGGGCTCTCGGCCGAGGAGGATCAGGATCGGGTGGATACGGCGGCAGGTGGTGTCGGAGTCGTTGCTCAGCTCCACCGACCAGCCACGGAACCCCTCACCCGGCCGATACGACCGGGCCGCCCCCGCAGCGATCGCCGTCCCGACCGGGAAGTCGGCCCCTTCCGCCACCGCGCAGGTGGGCTGCAGCAGCCCGGCCGCCGGGCCGCCCGCGGGCCCGGGCGCCATACGGTCCGCGAGCGCGGGGGGCGCGCCGCCCGCTCGCGCGGGTGCCGCCAGCAGCACGGGGGTGAGCGCGGCGGCGCAGACGCCGACCACGAGAGCCCTGCGCAGTCGCATGGAGGAGACCTTTACGGATCAGGGGCGTAGCTGGCCTCGGCCAAGCTGCCACGCGCGCGCGGGTTTCACGTGGACGCCACGGCGGCGCAGGACCGGACGGCCGCCGAAATCCGCCCGAACAGCCCAATCCCCCTCCAATGCGATGATCGCAAGAGCAGATGCTTAAGTAGACGTATGACTTCCACGCTCAGGGGCGGCGCGCTGAACGTCGGCCTCGTCGGCTACGGCCTCGCCGGTTCCGTATTCCACGCACCACTGATCGCGGCGACCGAGGGCCTGCGGCTCGACACCGTGGCCACCTCGAACCCCGGGCGCCAGGCGCAGGCACGCGCCGAATTCGGCGGTGACCTGCGCTTCGCCGCCTCCCTGGACGAGCTGTGGGAGCGGGCCGAGGAGCTGGACCTGATCGTCATCGCCTCGCCGAACAAGACCCACGTCCCCGTCGCCACGGCCGCGCTCAAGGCCGGTCTTCCGGTCGTCGTGGACAAGCCGATCGCGGGCACGGCCGCCGAGGCCCGCGAACTCGCGGCGCTCGCCGACGAGCGCGGACTCGTCCTCTCCGTCTTCCAGAACCGCCGCTGGGACAACGATTTCCTCACTCTGCGAAAGCTGCTCGCCGAGGGCGAGCTCGGTGACATCCAGCGCTTCGAGTCCCGTTTCGAGCGCTGGCGCCCGCAGCTCAAGGGCGGCTGGCGCGAATCGGGCGACCCGGAGGAGATCGGCGGTCTGCTCTACGACCTCGGCAGCCATGTCGTCGACCAGGCGCTCACGCTCTTCGGTCCGGCGGTCCAGGTGTACGCGGAGGCCGACGTCCGCCGCCCGGACGCGCAGGCCGACGACGACACGTTCATCGCCGTGACCCACGCGAACGGCGTGCGCTCGCACCTGTACGTCTCCGCGACGACCGCCCAGCTGGGCCCGCGCCTGCGCGTACTGGGTTCGCGCGCCGGATACGTCAAGTACGGGCTCGACCCACAGGAGGCCGACCTGCGCGAGGGCAGACGCCCCGGCGTGGGCGAGGACGCATGGGGCGTCGAGCCCGAGCCGATGTGGGGCCGCGTGGGCTCCGGCGAGTCCCCGCTGACCGGCGGCGGCCGCCCCGAGCCCAGCCTGGCGGGCGACTACCCCGCGTACTACGCGGCGGTCGCCGCCGCCGTACGCGAGGGCGCACCCAACCCGGTCACGGCACACGAGGCGGCGGACGCCCTCGACGTCATCGAGGCGGCGCGGCGCTCGGCGCGGGAGGGTGTGGCGGTACGACTGTGAAGGAAGGTGAGCCCAAGCCCGGCGGGTCTCCGGGCCGGGGCTCACCCGTGGGACCGGACCGGTCCCGTAGAGCCGGTCCCGTAGAGCCGGACGCGCCGCGGTCCGAAGGGACCGGACGCGCCGCGGTCCGAAGGGACCGGACGCGCCGCGGTTCCAACCCGTCGGAGCTCAGGCGCCCTTGAGCTCCTGCCGCTGCCGCCCGAGCCCCTCGATCTCCAGCTCCACCACGTCCCCGGCCCGCAGATACGGCTTCGGCTCCGGCTGCCCCATGGCCACGCCCGCCGGCGTACCGGTGTTGATGATGTCGCCCGGGTACAGGGTCATGAACTGGCTGACGTAGCGCACCACTTCGGCGACCGGGAAGATCTGCTCGGCGGTGTTGCCGTCCTGCCGGAGCTCGCCGTTGACCCAGAGCCTGAGGGAGAGGGCCTGCGGGTCGGGCACCTCGTCGGCGGTGACGAGCCAGGGCCCGAAGGGGTTGAACGTCTCGCAGTTCTTGCCCTTGTCCCAGGTGCCGCCGCGCTCGATCTGCCACTCGCGCTCGGAGACGTCATTGGAGATGGCATACCCGGCGACGTGCGCCAGGGCTTCCTCGTCCGTCTCCAGGTAGCGGGCCGTGCCACCGATCACGACGGCGAGCTCGACCTCCCAGTCGGTTTTGACGGATTTACGCGGAATGAGCACCGTGTCGTCGGGGCCGACGACCGTATCCGCTGCCTTGAAGAAGACGATCGGCTCGACGGGTATCTCGGCACCGTTCTCCCGCGCGTGATCGTGATAGTTCAGCCCGATACAGACGACCTTCCCGATCCGCCCGAGCGGCGCGCCGACCCGAAGCCCCTCCGCGTCGAGCACGGGAAGGCCGGGCGCCGCCTCGCGGATCCGGGCGAGTTTCGCCGCGTCGGCGAGCAGCTCGCCATCGATATCCGGGACGATCCCGGACAGGTCCCTCAGGACTCCGTCCCGGTCGAGCAGCGCCGGGGTTTCCGCTCCAGGGCTTCCGACGCGCAGCAGCTTCATCGATCACACTCTCCTGTGGCCGAAGGGTGGTGCCGATGGGTGCGGCCACCGGAGCATTGGCTGATCCTCCAAGAAGGCCTTTCCGCCCGCAAGACCCTGTTCACGTACTGGACCGTCACCAACGCACCGGACCATCCCCCACACACCGGACCGTCACCCACACACCGGACCGTCACCAGAGGAAGTACCGCTCGGCCGCACTCCAGGCGGTGCTGGTCACCACGTACAGCGCGGCGGCGAGCGGCACGACCGCCACGGTGAACAAGGTCATGAACGACATCAGCGGCATGACCTTCACCATCGCCCCCATCCCGGGCACGGCCGCCCCCGCCTCACCCGCGGCCGGCATCACGGCAGCGGCGGCGGTCTGCTGCCTCGTACGGCGGTAGTTGAACGTGGCGACGGCGGCCACGAGCACGAACAGCACGAGGTAGACGAGCCCGGCGTCACCGAACAGCCCGCCACCGCCGCTCAGCGCATCGTGGAACCGCCCGCCGAGCGGCGCCGCCCCGAGAGTGTGACCGAGCAGCGGATTGGCCTTGCCGCCCAGCTCCGCGCTGGAGAACAGGTGGTACATCAGAAAGAAGGCAGGCAGCTGGAACAGGCTCGGCAGGCACCCCGCGAGCGGCGAGATCCCTTCCCTCCTGTGCAGTTCGAGCGTCTCCCGCTGCAACCGCTCCGGGTTCCTGCCGTGCTTCCTGCGCAGCTCGGCAAGCTGCGGCGCGAGCCTGGTGCGGGCCTTCTGGCCACGGACGGCCGCGCGGGACAGCGGGTGCACGGCGAGGCGTACGGCCATGGTGAACAGGACGATCGCGGCGGCGGAGGAGGCGCCGTGGAAGACCGGGGAGAGGGTGTCGGCGAACTGGGCGATCGCATCGCCGAAGCCACTGAAAAAGGACATGCCGGAGCCCCTTCGGGGAGTCTCGTCGTACCGGAGAGCCGTCCGGAAACACCGGAAAACGGCCGTTTTGTCGGCATGACGGACCGCGCAGCGGCATGACCACCCCCCCCGGGGGGGGAGGCCTGTCGTCGTCGCTTGTCTGCTGCTTACGCGGCCGTCGGGACGGAACGCCCCGGTGCCCTCGGACGCGTACGTCCTGCGGCGTCCGGATCGCGTTGCGGCAGGAAGGCCGTCCGTTGCTCACGGTCGCGGATCGCCGTGCGCACGCGTGCGGGCTGCACGGCCGGAACGGCACGCGAGGCGATCAGCGCACAGACGGCGAGCGCGGCACCGGCCGCGGCGGTCGCGGCCAGCGCGACGGTGGCGGACAGGGGGCCCGCTTCGGTGAGGAGCACCTGTGTGACGAGCAGCAGCAGCAGCGTTCCCACCTGCAGTTCCCTGACCCTGCCGACCACGCCCGCCCCCTCTCCGTACACAACAGACGTCACCAACATCCTGAGACGTCGTCACACGTCTTCAGGCATCCTAAGGCCTCACCGCGGCCGCACGGAGGTGAGCTTCCCCCACACGACCAGGCGGTACTTGGAGGTGAACTCCGGGGTACAGGTGGTGAGCGTGATGTAGGCGCCCGGTTCCTTGTACCCGTACGACGGCTTGACGATGCTGCGCGGCACCGGCGCGATCACCCCGCTGTCCCGCGCGCTGGTCTGCGGCAGAGTGCGGTCGACGGTGTACGTGTACGTGGCGGCCTTGGTATCGACGGTGATGCGGTCGCCCTTGGCCAGCCGGTTGATGTAGCGGAACGGCTCCCCGTGCGTGTTGCGGTGCCCGGCGAGCGCGAAGTTCCCGGCGGCGCCGGGCTGCGCCGTACCCGGGTAGTGACCCACGTACCCCTTGTTCAGCACGCCCTGCTTGCCGACGCCCTGCGCGACGGGGACGCGGATGCCGAGCTCGGGGATGGAGAGGACGGCGTAGGCCTGCTCGTAGTCGGGCGTACGGGGTTTGCGCGGGGAGGGCCGGTGATCGCCCTCGCCCGGGGCGGGCGGAGACGGCGGATCGGCGAGATCACCGGCATCGGACGGCCCGAGGGCCTGCTGATCCTCACCCCCGTCCAACGCCCCAACCGCTGCCTCCCCCTCCTGCCCCTCCTGCCCCTCCCCCTCCCTCTCCCTCTCCCACTGCCGCTCCAGGGCCTCGACCTTCCGCTCGGCCCCCGCCCTGGCCTGCCGGTTCGTCCACCACACCTGATGGACGACGAGCAGCAGCAGTACGACCCCCACGGTCACGGCAAGCTCGGCCCCGGCCCACAGCCCACGGCCCCACGACGCCCGCCGCCAGGACGCTCCCGCGGGCGTACGGCGCCGGGAGACTCCCCCGGGCGTACGGCGACGCCCGGGCCCACCCTGTACGACGACCGGAATCCGCACCGAACCCCGCACCGAACCCCGCGCCCGCCTCGGCATCCGCACGGCGCCTCCCCTCGTCGCAGGCGTGCAGGGTAGGCCCGCCGGGGAGAAGTAGCCAGATCGGCGCAGTGGCCGTATCCACGCGGTATCCGGATCCACGCGGCGACCGGCTCGCGGCTCGGCGGAGCGACCGGATCGCAGCATCACCGCCCTGCTCGCCACTCGGCCCGTCACTCGGCCCGTCGCCCGGCCTGCCTCCCAGCTCGCACCCGGCCCGCCGCCCTGCTCACCGACCCGCTCGCCGCCCGGCAACCCGACGGGCTCCTGCCGAAAGCCACACCCCGGGCAGTACGGTGAACCCCATGCGCCCCGACACGCCTGCCGATCCCACGGATCACACCGCCGAAGCCGAGCGTCTGCTGCGCACCGCGGCGCAGTACCCCGAGGACGCCGAACACCTCCTCCTGCACGCCGCCGCCCACCTGGAACTGGCCGGCGACCGCCCACAGGCCACCACCCTCTACGACCGACTGCTCTCCGCCGACCCGCAGGGCCCGTCCGCACCCTCCGACCCCTCCCTGGTCCGCGCCCTGAAGGCGGCGAACCTGTGGGAGTACGGCCACGAGGCCGAGGCCCGCGCGATCATCGACGGCATCCGCACGACGAACCCGCGCTCCCCGGCCGCCTGGGTCATCGCGGCCGAGGCCCTCGAATCCCACGACGAACTGCCCACGGCCCACGAGACCTTCACGGAGGGCCTGGAGCTCCTCGTCCCCGACCAGGGCGCGGAGGTCCCGTACGACTGCCGCCCGTTGCTCCTCGGCCGCCACCGCGTACGCCGCCTGCTCGCCCTCGACCACGACGCCTGGGACCGGAAGGCGGACGAGGCCCACTCCCGCACGTCCGAGATCCCTCTGGACGAACTCCACGACCCCAAACGCCTGTGGTCCCTCGGCTCCTCGGACCCGGCCGAACTGTCTGCGGAGATCGCCCGCCTCCGCGCCGAACTCGGCACGTACCGCGCGGCCCTCTCCCGCCCGTTCCCGGTAGCGGTCCTGCACTGGCCCTCGACCGAACTGACCGAACTCCTGGCCACCTACCCTGCCTTGACCTCGGAATACCCCTCCCACGAGGCCCACCTCGCGACCATAGAGTCCGCCTTGCGCGAGCTCGCCTCCTCCGGCACCCAGAACCTGGGCATCGTCACCGCCACCGTCCCGTCCTACGAGGCCTTCGCCGCCTCGGAGGGCACGTCCCCGGAGGACACGTCCCTCCTCCCGCAGTACGCCACGACGCTGGCGGCGCGGGGGCGGGCTGTGGGGTGGCCGCCCAGGGGGGATTGCTGGTGTGGGTCGGGGGCTCCGTACCTGGAGTGTCATGGGATGCCCGATTCACCTTGAGTGCAGCACTGGCATAGCGGCGATCGGGGCCCGGATCAGTTCATCCGGGCCCCGAGTCGTCCTTTGAGAGTCAACGACGCCAGCGACTCAGAATGTGGAACGTGGCGCTGGTGACGATCAGTGCCACGAGCGCCCCTGCGGCGTTACTGACCAGCCAAGCGCCGCCCTCGAGCAGCACCTCACCCGGCACGTGAGCGGCGCCAAACCCGGCACCGAACAGTGCTGCTCCGCCAAGAGCCAGAGGCCAGCGCCTGTGCTGACCTTCGCGCTTGACCGGGAAAGGCGTCATACTGGGCTCCACAGCCCACCTCCATCGTGATGTGTGGTTGTAAACCGTCGGAGTCCCGGAGAACTTGGTAGGGGACCTGGGGCTCCGACGGGGTCTGAGTGGTTGGATGGCCAATCCGGTAGTCGGACAACGACGTGCCGTGGCAGCACCCTCCGCGCTGATCAAATCTCGATTCGCGTGCCCTTACGGCGGTTCTTGTTCCACGCGTCCACCACAAGGCGGTAGCAGGTAGAAATGCGCCCTCCAGTACCACTGTTGTGGAGGCCGCCACCCGAGGCCTGGGAGTGAACCCGGCCAATCCAGCCAGCCGCGTGCCCTACCTTGGCGATCTTGTTCGCCAACAGCTTGTCGTCGTCGACGTCGGCACCATGCCTCCCGAGGAACTCGCCGATACCGCCCAGGAGTACGCCGTCCCACGTGGAGCGCTCTCGCCCCCAAGCTTCCTCAGCAATGGTCAGCGTCCGGTCGAGCACTTCCGTGCCGTGCTGCTGCGTGATGCGCAGAACGCCGGATACAGCACCGATGGAGTTCGTTGACGAAGCCCCAAGCTGCAGGTTGTGCCGCTCGAGAACGGCGTTGGTGTCGACGAACAGCGGAACACCCGCAGTGAGTCCCACCTTGAACTCGTCGATGGCGCTCGGCTTGGAAGACTCCCGGTTCTTGATCAGGAACAGGATGGCTTCCTCCTGCTGGCTGAGGCCACGGTGCACCTCCGCCACGATCTTCTCAATTCCCCGTATCTGGCAGGCGCGGTGGCGATGCATACCATCGACGATGTATCGCTCCCCGTCGCTGCGCTCAGACACAACGATCGACCCCAGAGCCTCCTTGACCATCCCCTCCGCGATGGTCTTCGCCCGGCGCTCGTTGAGGCTGCGCTGAGCTGCGGAATCGACCTTCAACGAAGCCACGGCGAGCTCAACGCCGTAGTCCACCTCGTGATCGGGCAGCTTGTAGTCGTACCGCTTCTTCGCCACTGAACACCCTCCTGCAGCACAGCTACCAGAATCGAACTCCCACCCCTCGCTCAAGCTTGCGATGACGGGGAACTTTAGCGTCCCATAAACCTCGTCACACGGAGGCCAACCGGCGGCTCACACCCACAAGATGACGGCCCGTCAGGAAGAGGCGATACAGCTCAGGGGCAACACAAGAAGGCATTGTGACGTGCACCACACCGACCGCACTCTCCATTGAGGGCCCATGAACGAATCGGATCATAACTGAACATATTCGACATAGACACCCGCCAAGGTTGGGTTGTTTCCGTTCGCCAGCGCACAACAACTTTTCGTTCTGGCAAGAGGAAAAGAAGGTCGGCGAACCGGACGGATCTTGCACCTCGCCGTACGGATGTCAGTGGTCACTGTTAGAACTGGCCCAAGTCGATCGCGGACACCATGCGGTCGTGGAGACCAAGGAGTCGACATGGTGGAGTCGGGGGACCTGGCGGAGCCGACGGCCGGGGTCTACGAAAGGCTGATGACCCTTGACCTTGAGGGGCGCATCGAGCAGCTACGAGGCGCGGGATGGATGGCAGTCGATGCGGATGTCAGTGCCGAATCCGCTCCACACGTCCTCGCTCGACATGTGGGAGAAGCCGTTCACCAGGCTTTGCTGGGGATGAAGGTCGACGAACAGGTGACACTCGCCAACCAGGTCCTTGCCTCGCTCGCCTCCGCCGCAAGCAAGGCGGTGCCCGTAGAGCAGAGCATCGCAAGCGGTCCACGTCAGCTGCTGGCTCTGGCCGAACAGGAAGCACCCGGCGTGTACGCCATGAGGCCCCTCACTCCGCTGTCCGAGACCGCGCTGATCACCAACGCGCCGGAAGATCCCAACCTGGGCGCGGAATTGCGAGCCGAGCTCGCCACCGCCGACCGTATTGACCTGCTGTGTGCGTTCGTCAAGTGGCATGGCCTGCGCGTCATGGAGGATGCCCTCCGGCAAGCGCACAAGCGAGGAGCACCAATCCGCGTCATCACCACGACCTACATCGGGGCCACCGAACGGCGGGCGCTCGATCGTCTCGTGCGGGAGTTCGGCGCAGAGGTAAAGGTCAACTACGAGCTCCGCTCTACGCGTCTCCACGCGAAGGCTTGGCTGTTCCGTCGCAACAGCGGCTTCGACACCGCGTACGTGGGCAGTTCCAACCTGTCCAAGTCAGCCCTTCTCGACGGCCTGGAGTGGAACGTACGGCTGTCGTCGGTCGCCACACCAAGAGTCCTCAACAAGTTCGAAGCAACCTTCGACGCGTACTGGAGCGATCTCGCCTTTGAACCGTACGACCCAAACACCGATGCACAGCGTCTAGACGAGGCACTCCGCCACGCTGGCAAGCCCGCCGCCGAGCGCCCACAGGGCATCACCATGTCGGGTATCGAGGTCCGTCCGCACCCCTATCAGCGGGACATGCTCGAGCGTCTCGACGTCGAGCGCATCGTGCATGACCGGCACCGGAACCTCCTTGTCGCGGCCACCGGCACCGGCAAGACGGTCATGGCCGCCCTCGACTACAAGAACTTGTGCAAGCGACATGGCGAGCGGCCGCGGCTGCTGTTCGTGGCGCACCGGCGCGAGATCCTCGACCAGTCGCTGCGGACGTACCAAGACGTCCTAGTTGATGGGAACTTCGGCGAGAAGTACCACACCGGTGAGATGCCGAACGACTGGAAGCACGTCTTCGCGAGCGTTCAGTCGCTCAACGGCCAAGCCCTCGATCGCTTCGACCCTGATCACTTCGACGTGATCGTTATTGACGAGTTTCACCACGGCACGTCACCCACGTATCGCAGGATCCTCGACCACTTCACCCCGAGGGAGCTGCTGGGTCTCACCGCCACGCCCGAGCGGATGGACGGGCGTAACGTCCAGGATGAGTTCTTCGAGGGCCGAATCGCAGCCGAGATGCGCCTGTGGGAAGCGCTGGAGAACGATCTACTCAGCCCGTTCCACTATTTCGGGATCACCGACACCACGGACATGAGTTCCCTGGCATGGAAGCGAGGTGCCTACGACAGTGCCGCGCTCAGCGGCCTGTTCACCGGCAACCACGCGCGTGCGCGGCTCGTCGTCAAAGCCGTCCAGGACAAGGTCACGGATCCTGCTTCGATGCGCGCTCTGGGCTTCTGCGTGTCAGTGGCCCACGCGCACTTCATGGCCGACTTCTTCCGACAGGCGGGGCTCAAGGCCGTCGCGCTGTCGGGCGAGACCTCTCGCGATCAGCGCAAGAGGGCGCTGGATCAGCTGAGTGCCGGCGAGCTCCAAGTCATCTTCTCCGTCGACCTTTTCAACGAGGGACTCGACGTGCCGGACGTAGACACACTGCTACTACTGCGTCCCACGTCAAGCGCCACGGTCTTCCTGCAGCAGCTGGGGCGCGGTCTGCGCCGCAGCGAGGACAAGGCCGTCTTGACGGTATTGGACTTCATCGGCCAACACCGAAAGGAGTTCCGTTTCGAGGAACAGTTCAGGGCTCTCACGAACCTGACCCGCAATCGCTTGCTCGACAACGTCGAGCACGGCTTCCCTCACCTTCCCTCGGGCTGTCAGATCATTCTTGAGCCCAAGGCCAAGGATCTGGTCATCGAGAACATCCGCAACCAGCTCAACGTCAACGTGACGCAGCTGGCCCGAGAAGTCGCTCAGTACCGAGAGACCGAGCTCGCTCGCTACCTGGTGGAGAGCGGTCGTGAGCTCAAGGAGCTCTACCGGAGCAATGGCAACTCATGGACTCGGTTGCTGCGCCGCACGGGCCTTCTCACGGCTCCAGCGCCGGATGGCGAAGATGCCCTTCTGAAGCGAATCCCCGCCTTCCTCCACGTGAACGACCCGCTCCGGGCCTCCGCCTACACACGGTTCCTTGAGGACGAGGCTCCAGCGTACGAGGAGCTTGACGAGCAAAATCGGGCATACGCCCGCATGCTTTACTTCTCCCTGTGGCCCCTGGGCGGATTCGAGACCTACGACGAAGGCTTCGCCAGCCTGCGGTCGCAGCACGCGTTCCGCAGCGAGCTGCGTCAGGTCCTAGCGCACACCTTGGAACATGCCGAGCATGTCCCGATCCCGTTGCTGGGTGAGCATGCCGGCCTTCCTCTGAGCATCCACTCCGCGTATAGCCGCGAGGAGATCCTTCCGGCGCTCGGTCAGTCCGCCATCGGCGGCTTCATGCCTGGCCACTTCCGTGAAGGGGTGAAGTGGTGCGAGAGCATCAAGACCGACGCACTCTTCATCACGCTCGAGAAGGACGAGAAGGATTTCTCCCCGGAGACCCGCTACAAGGACTACGCCCTCAGCGAGACTCTGTTCCACTGGGAATCCCAGCACCAGACCTCCGAGACATCACCAACCGGCGTCCGTTACCGCACTCACAGGGATCAGGGCGCCCAGGTTCTGCTGTTCGTCCGTCGCTTCAAGAAGACGGACATCGGCGGACCGCAGCCGTGGATGCTGCTCGGACCAGCCGAATATGTCGAGCACCAGGGCAGCAGGCCGATGGGCATCGTCTGGCGGCTACAGCATGAGGTGCCCGCCGATGTGTGGACCTACTCCGCCATCGCGTCGGTGTAGCTATCGAATTAACTCAGCGCAGGCTCGTCTGCGGCGTGAAGCAGTGCTGGGGCTCAGGACAGGGCCTCCTGAAGGTGCGACATGAGCGCATCGAGGAACTCAGCTGCCTCACTGGCGTTGTCATACTGCGCTTCGTCGTACGCGGGATAGGCGCCCGGGCGAACCTCGCCGTGTTCGTCGCAGAATGCCATGAGCGTGGACGCGTGCCGGTCGGCCATCGCGTTGTACTCCCTGAGCACAGCACGGAGTTCGCCCGCCCGGTCGACGTTGCATGTCAGATGTGAAGAGTCCACTTGCCGTCCGGTGCCGTCAGTATGCCGCCGTTGTCGGGGGCCAGTTCGACAGTCAGGTCGTGGAGAGGGAAGCGGTTTCCCTCCTCCCATGCATGCCGTACGCGCTCCAGGTCGTCGTAGAGCCGACGCGTGCCGCTTTGATGAATCGTTCCGATCGCACAGCCTGGGCCCCCTGCCTCGGCCCGTGCCCAGGAGCCGTCCGAGGCGAGCAGCCAAAGGACGCGACGGCCATCGGGCATGGTGGCCGCGCGGGTCTCCACGCCGGGGGTGTCCAGTTCGTACAGCCAGCGCAGCGGCCATGCCTGCCAGAGGTCCGGGACGGGTCCGTCAGCCGCACGTACCTGCTCCCCGTCGCCCTCACGAGCCACTGCGAACACATCGTTAAGCTTGGGCGGATAGTCGGCTTCCTGGCGAGCCTCCATGAACGTTGCCGGGTCCGGCTGGACTCGCCCGCGGGCGATTCCGTCGGCCCCCATGTCGGCCACGATCAGCAGTGCGGTGTGGGCGATGGTGGTCACCAGTCTGCCTCCCGGCCGCAGCGCCCCGAGCCAGGTCTCGGGTACGGGGCGCACGGAGACCGTGGCCATGATCCGGTCGTACGCGGCATCGGGCAGGTCGCCGGTCGCGTCGATGGCCTCTATGCGCGGCGTTCTACCGAAAGCAGCAAGGCGATCGCGGGCGGCTTCCACAAGGTAGGGGTCTACGTCCACACTCGTCACCTGGTGGTCACCGAGCCGGTGGGCGAGCAAGGCTAGGGCGTATCCGGAGCCGGTCCCGACGTCCAGGACTCGGTGCCCGGGCTCGGCGGCGAGGCGGTGAGCCATGGAAACGATCAGGCCCGGCAGGGTGGAAGACGACGTGGGGCTTCCGGTCGCCCTGTCGTCCGGCCGGGCGTGATCAGCGTGGCGGGGGCCTACACGCGTGACAAGAGTCTGATCGCTGTACACCCTTCCGATGCGGGCAGGGGCGTGCTCGGCGTGGCTGATCAGCTCCCATGCTTCCGCCGGACTGTTGGGGATGCGCTCCCACCAGCGCGGCACGAGCAGGTGGCGTGGGGTCTCACTAACGGCCCTGTGCCACTCCGGTGCGCGTGCGGTCACATTGTCGGCAAGCGTCTCCGCGGCTTCCGTCCAGAGGCCGGTCACGGACATACGTCTTCTCCTTGCAGTGCGTCCGCCATGGCGTTCACGAGTGGAACGTCCGCCTTCACAGCGAGCCAGTGCCATTGGCCGTTGGGATTGACCTCCAGGAACTTCCATTGCCCATCCGGCGTAACGACGAAGTCCAGCGCACCGAAGAACAACCCGAGCTCGCTCATGAGGCCGTGCACCCCGCTCTTCACCTCTGAGGGCAAGTCCACCCGCTCGTAGGTGAGCGCCCGGTAGTCCGTGCGCCAATCCAGTCTGGCCGCGTCGCTCCCCGCGTGGATGGCGACTGGAAACATGCGGGTGCCGATGACGGTGAGTCGGACCTCGTACGCCTTGGGCACGTTCTCCTGGAACAGGTGGGTGGTTCCGGTGACCCCTTCGTCCAAGTCGGCAGCGCAGACGAGGGAGACGGGAAGGAACTGCCGTTGCCCATCGGGCCCGATGACTCCCCCGCCGAGCCCTTTGTAGATCATCTCGTCTGCTCCCATGAACACGCGGGCATACTCGGGATCGGACGTGATGATGGTGCGTGGAGTATCCAGGCCGACGCGGGCCGCTACGGCGAGTTGACGGGGTTTGTAGTTTGCGGCGGAGTCCTGGGCGGGGTGGTTGATCCAGCGCACCGGCAAGGAGCCGAGGACGCCGAGCAGACCGGATCGCGCTTCGGACACGGCGAGTGCTCGCGCGCGGTCGGGCCAGGGGTCGGGAGTGACGAATTCGCCTGGGCGGCGCCACCAGACAGACTTGATGCTTTCCAGCCGAAGCGTGCGGGAACCGGTGAGGCACCCCGCCCAGCCATCTCCGGTGAGGGAGACGGCCAGGCGGGAGACGGTGGGAAAGTCGGCCGTGTCGTAGCGGACGACTTGTTCACCGCGTTTGGCCAGTTCCTCGATCACTGCGTCGGCCGTCAGGTCGTCTCGACCAGTGAGGATGAGGATGGATGGCATCACGTCACCAGAGGTCGGTGCCGCTGTCGGAGCCCGGAGAACTGCCGTCTCCGTTGCTGGTCTCGGTCTGCGTTTCGGGCTTGTTCGCGGCCTCGACGTGCCACGGGTTGCCCTGCGCGGACACGTTGAGCTGAAGACGTTCGCTGAATGTGAGGACGAGCGTCTCGGAGGTGTTCGGCGGCGGCGCGACCAGATGCCGTACGCCGAACGGGATGGCAGGTGCAGGGATGGCCGTGGTGTCCATGGATGGAACCTCCGTGTTCAGGTCTCGGGGGGCCGTGATCGTGATGGTCGTCCAGGTTCAGTTGTCCGAGTCGTGTATCGGAAGGCGAGTGCCCCGACTGTGGGCGATGCGCCGCACATCGTGCAGTGCCTGCATCAAGCAGGTGGCCACGAAGCGGAGCTGTGACGCAGTGGCCTTGCTGTCGTTCATGAGATCGCCGGCGTGGACGAGGATGTCGTCAGCCATGTCGAGCTGGACGGATTCCACACGATCGGCTATGCGGGACAACCGACTGGTGCCCGTGGCGTCGGTGACGAGAAAGCACATCTTGCCGTCGGCGCTGGACCAGGGCAGGATCCGCGGCCGACCCGCGTTGGGCGCGTGGGGGTTCTCGTGAGTCATGTGGTCACCACCCTTCCGTGGATGCGGCGCGGACCTACGTCGATCCCGTGCAGAGCCAGCCACCGCGCCCGCCGCCGTGCCCTCTGCCGCCTGGACAACCGATGGCGACCGGACTTGGCGGGGATCAGTAACCGCAACAGCGGTTCAAGCAGCCCCGCGATAGCGTGAGTCACGTCGTCAACCTCCCGGGTTGATGGCCACGCCCCCGGGCCGCTCGCAGCGCGGTCGCGGGGGTCTGTAGTGCATGCGGCGTCGTGTGAACCGTTCTCGCTCTAGGCAACCGCCTGATCACAGAGAGCGGTACCGTTGTCACGGCGGCAGCATTTAAGAGTTTTAAGAGCTCTACCGGGACGGGGAGTTGATGAGGCTGATGGTTGCGCCACCTCTGAACTCGGGACTGCAGCAGCTCTACCGCGAATCCGGTTGGACGCTGCGCCAGTTCGCCCAGGAGGTCAACCGCATCGGCACCGAGCGCGGTACGCCGGTCAAGTACCGTGAGCCGTCCGTCCACCAGTGGCTCAAGGGACACATGCCCCGCGCTGAGGTCCGGCCCCTGATCGTCGAAGCGCTCACCCGCAGACTGCGGCGTCCCGTCACACACAACGAAGCAGGCTTTCCAGCGCCCTCGGATCAGGCGCGCTCTCAGCCGCGTACGGTAGAAGGGGTCGTTGATCTGGGGAGGCTCGATATGGATCCGTCCCGCCGGAGCGTCCTGGGGGCAGCGCTCTTCTCGGTCGCTCTCACGGTGCCGGACTGGCCCGATGTCGTCGGCCGAATGGAAAGTGCCCGCACCAGTGGGGTTCAGCGGGTCGGGATGCCCGACGTGGACATGGTCGTAGACATGACCGAGCGGATCTCCGAGCTCGACGACCAGTTCGGCGGACGGCACGCACGTCCGATGGCAGCGGCGTTCCTCGTCAACACGGTGGCGCCGTGTCTACGGGCGGACGCGCCCGACCACGTACGCAACGCGATGTTGTCCGCGGCCTCGGATCTGCTGTATCTGACCGGGTACATGGCCGTGGACGAGGGGCTGCACGGACTCGCGCAGGACTATTACGTCAAGGCTCTGGAACTGGCGGGCGCTGCCGACGATCACCTGACGTACTGCACCACCCTGCGCGGGATGAGCGTCCAGGCGGTCGATCTGCGGCACGGCGCCAAGGCCCTGGAGCTGGCGGATGCCGCCGCGGCCGCGTCGCCGAAGGCGGGGCCACGGATGCGGGCCTTCCTCGCGGGGCAGCAGGCACATGCCGCCGCGCAAACCGGCGACCGCACGCGCGCGATGCGGTATATCCGGGAGGCCGAGGCGGCGATGGACCGGGCGGAGTCGCGAGGCAGGGTGTTCGGTTCGTACGATCCGTCGTCACTCAACTACCACATCAGTCAGGTGCGTTACGAGCTCGGCGATACGAGCGGGGCCGTCGAAGCGCTCCAGCAGGCTGACCGACTGCGGGACGGCGTCTACCGCAGGGCACGGGTACGCCAGCGCACCTACCTGGCTGAGCGTCAGTTCGAGGTCGGCCATCTCGAGGCAGCGTGCGCCACCTGGAATCAAGCCCTCGACGACTACCCAATGATCCAGTCCGGCCGTGCCGACGAGCGCATCAGGAGCATGTTCCGCCTGCTCCGCCCTCACCTGAAGAACCGCGCCGCTCGCGATCTCCATGAGCGTGCCCGAATGGTCGTCCCTGCCTCCCTCATAGCGTGAGCGGAGCGCCCGACTGCCTCCCATCATCTCGCCACAGGGCCGATTCAGGCGGCTAAAGCTACCGGTAGTACACCGTCACCGGGAGCGGGCCGAGGGGTTGAACTCACGTGAAGGGGACATCGGTCGTCCTGCTCCCAGCCGTTGAGGTCGGTAGTGAGCGGGGCCCTCAGTGACGCGTGCGCCCGGAGGCAAAGCATTCCATGCGCGGCATGGATACTCTCCGGGGTCGCTTCCGGCCCACCACCCGAGCGCAGGACGCGGACCGCCGTATGGGGACGCGTCGCCCGAAGTCGCCGTAAGGGGACGGATCGCCTCAACGGAATCAGGGCAATTCGGGTATCGCGTGAGACGAATCGTCCCGCTAACCGATGTAGCCCACGTCGGCTCCGCCCCAGTCCGGCGGCCACATGGCCGCCTGCGCACCCTACGCCGCCAGTTCCGCCTGCGGGTGGCCGGGCGAGAGGAAGACCGCCACGTCGTTCTGTACCTCCAGGTAGGCGACCCTCCGCCCATTTTCAGTCTCGATCAAGGCGAACGGACCTGCCATCGCTGCGTGTTCGGCAACTTCAGTCGGCGTAATCTGCACCTCAACGTTCCGCAGAGTTCCTCGGATCATGATCTCCCCCAGCTGGCCGCGCCAGACTGTCCACCCACCGATCGGCCGCCTCAGCACAGCCTCCTCGATCACGAAGCTGATCGTCGGAAGCGGCTTCCGCCCGAATAGGGCCTGCCGGACAAGGCGGGCGGCTACGCGCTCGGCGATCACGTTCTCGCCCAGAAGCGGCCGACGGGTCGCGAACACCGCCCGCGCGACCGGACTCCGCCCCCCGGGCGTCAACTGCCGCAGCCCGACGCCGAGTCCGGTCGCGGGCTCGTCCTGGTCGCCGCTCTGGCCGAGGCCTGGGGCGTCACCGAACGCCGGAACGGCGGTCCGGGCAAGACGGTGTGGGTCACGTAATTCGCCGCTTGAACACGCGACGACAGTGGATCCTGTCGTCGCTCAGGAAGGCTGCCAGCGAGGGGCCTCGTCGTCGGGTGTGTCCGGGCTGGCGAAGTGAAAGGGGACGGAGAGGTGGTCGGCGAGGGTGCGGCCCGCTCGTTCGGCAGCGACCGCTGCGGGGTGGCGACGCGGGTCGGCGTACTCGTCCTCGCCGAGGTGCTGCTTGGCCGTTGACCAGTAGACGGTGGCCAGACGGGCCTCTCCCGCCGGGGCGATGGTGATGGCCAGGAGGTCGACGAACCAGTCGTGGACGGTGTCTCCGTCCCAGATCGCCTCGATGGCCACGATGCTGCCCTCGCATCCGGCTGCCCGGCAGGCGAGTGACTCCAGGTCGAGGGGGCTCTCCGGCTTGCGCGCGATGCGGTCGCCGTGGTGGAGGTAGCGGTCGCCGACGATCAGTTGGGCGGTGCCGAGACCGATGCCGTGAGGTACGCGGCCGACGGCGGTGATGGCGCGTATCGCCGCGAGGAGGGAGTCCTGGAGGATGTATCCGTCGATCTCTTCGCGGATGCCGGAGGGCAGGCTCTCCCACCAGTCGGTCCTGGCCGCCTTGTCCGTGTCCATGTCCATGTCCATCGAGAGCCCCCGTCCTTGTCGGCCCCGGCAACCGAGGCTCCGGCAACCGAGGCTCCGGCCAGGCTACGTCGCCGTCCAGCACCGCAACGGGGGGGGCGTCGGCGCCCATCCTGGCCTGTTTCGCCGGGCGGGCCCTAGGGTGGCCGCTCATGGACTGCCCCATGGATGACCTGCCGTTGCTGGAGTTGCTGTGTGCCGCCGACGAAGTGCGGGTTCCCGGTGAGCTCGAGTCGTCAGGCCCTCACGAGAACGCTCCCGACGCGGTCGTGGACGCGTACGTGGTCGATGGCGGGCGTCTGCTTCTCACTCTCTGGCGCGGTCGGCTGCATGAGGTGATCTACCAGACCCCTGCTGAGTCCGGGGAGGACGCATCGCGGCGTAATGACCGGCTGTTCGCGCATTACGGACAGGGCGACGGCTGGACCGAGATCCTCGACAACGGTTTCGGCAAGACCTATCGCCGTACCGATCACGGGCGGTACGCGTTGTGGAGCTACGTGATGGACGTCACGACCTTCGGCACGATGGAGTTCCATCAGGTCAAGTGGTAGCCGCCCCATCCCTCTCGGCTCGTCGGGCGGTCACAGGACGGGGACGGAAAACGGGGACGGAAACGGGGGCGGTTCGCCTCACCAGGGTCATGACGAACCAGGACACCCGGTGAGACGATCCACCCCCGTCACCGGCCCGGCCGACCCCTACGCCGCCAGTTCCGCCTGTGGGTGCCCCGGGGCCAGGAAGACCGCCACGTCGTTGTCCGCCTCCGGGAGGGGCTTGACCTCGTGCCAGCCCAGGCGGCGGTAGCTGGCGACCGCGGCCGAGGCTCGGCGGGACATGGGGACCCAGGCGCGGCCCGCGGGGGCGTCCTTGGCGAGTTCGGAGAGGAGGGTGCGGCCTACGCCGGCGGGGCGGGCGTGGCGGCGGACGGCGAGTTCGTCGAGTTCCAGGGCGCCGACGAGGAGGTCTCGCACCCGGTCCGGGCCGAGTTGCGCGGCGACCTTCGCGTACGTGCGGGTGTCCGGCAGCGCCTCGGGGGTGAGCCGGGCGATGGCGAAGCCGTCGATGCCCTGGCGGGACTGGGCCAGTACCGCACGGAAGCCGGGGCGGTCGGCTTCGTTGCACAGGCGGTAGTGGAAACGTTGGATCGACTCCTCGTTCTCGTTCCACGGCGGGGCCGAGAAGACCTCGGCGTAGGCGTCGACGAGGTCTTCCACGAGGTCGAGGACGGTGGGTCCGTAACAGATCACCTGGACTGCTCTCCTTGCTCCGCTCCTGGATCCGGGGCGGTTCCGGTTCCGGTTCCGGGAGTCGTTCCTCGGATCCCGGGACCGGTCCCTGGATCCCGGTTGATCACCCTGGGCGCGCCCGGCCACGTATCGCAGCGGCGCTATGACCGAATGTAGGCGTTACAGGGGGTTAGGCGGTGTCACGTCCGTTAGAACACCCTCTAGTACAGAAGGTGTTGGGAAGTAGGGATCTTCAACTTCCGTACGTTAAAGACGAGATGAGCACGGGACATGCGGGTAAAGGATGTTTGGGGGACTGCTCCCGTCACGCCCTGAAATGAGCTTCGGGTACGGGCGTGTCGCGGGTCGACCCGACGCCCGTCGTTCACCCGTCACGTCGGGGGCCATGCCCGTGCCGGTGCCGGTACGCCCGCGTCTATGTCCACGTCCACGTCCACGTCTACGCCCCCAGCGCGTGCGTCACCGTGTAGATGAGCAGGCCCACCAGGGAGCCCACCACCGTGCCGTTGATGCGGATGAACTGGAGGTCGCGGCCGATGTGGGCCTCGATCTTGCGGGTGGTCTGCTCGGCGTCCCAGCCGGCGACCGTGTCCGTGATCAGGGAGGTGATCTCACGGCGGTACGTGTTGACCACGTGCACCGCGACATCCTCGACCCAGCCCTCCACCTTGCTCTGGAGGCGGGAGTCGGCGACCAGGCGGGCGCCGAGCGAGAGCAGGCCCGCGCGGACGCGCAGCCGCAGCTCGCTGCGCTCGTCCTCGGCCGCGGCGACGATCATCTGGCGGACCGAGGACCAGGCCGAGGCGATGACGTCCTGGACCTCGCCGCGGCCGAGCACCTCGGACTTCAGGCGTTCCACGCGCATCCGGGTGTCCGTGTCGGACTGCAGGTCGGCGGCGAAGTCGGTGAGGAAACGGTCGATGGCGCCGCGGGCCGGGTGCCCGGGCATGTCGCGCATCTCGGTGATGAAGCGGAGCAGCTCCTTGTAGACACGCTCGCCGACCCGCTTGTCCACGAAGCGCGGGGTCCAGCCGGGCGCGCCGCCCTGGACGGCGTCCATCACCTGGTCACTGTGCAGGTCGAGCCAGTCGTGGGCGCGGACGCAGATCAGGTCGACGGCCCTGTGGTGGCCGCCGTCCGCGACGACCTTGTCGAGGGTCTTGCCGAGGAGGGGTGCGATCTCGGCGGAGTCCGCGCGGCGGGTGATCGCCTCGCCGACGACGGCCTGGACGTCGGAGTCACGCAGGACGGTGAGGGCGCCACGCAGGGCCGTGGACATCTCGGCGGTCACCCGGTCGGCGTTCGCGGGTTCGGCCAGCCATTCGCCGAGGCGGCCGCCGATGCCGACGGCGCGCAGCCGGCGGCGTACGACGTCCTCGGAGAGGAAGTTCTCGCCGACGAACTCGCCGAGCGAGGCGCCGAGCTGGTCCTTCTTGGTGGGGATGATCGCGGTGTGCGGGATGGGCAGGCCGAGCGGGTGACGGAAGAGGGCGGTGACCGCGAACCAGTCGGCCATCGCACCGACCATGCCGGCCTCGGCGGCGGCCGCGACATAGCCGGTCCAGGGGCCCGCGCCGACGTCCTGCGCCCACTTGGCGAGGATGTAGACGAGTGCGACGAAGGCGAGCAGACCGAGCGCGGTGGCCTTCATACGGCGTACGCCGCGGCGGCGCTCCTCGTCGGCCTCGTTGAATGAGAAGCCGGAGCCCTGGGCATGCTGTCTGCGGGAAGCCGGTCCGGTTTCCTCCGGTTCCTGCACGTTCATCTGGTCCATCCGCCCTACCGCTCCATCCGCCGGCCGGCACCCGGGTCTCGTCCCCATTGTCCCTGCCCGTCCGTTCCCCCACGGCGTCCGCCGGGCGCGCGTCCCGGGCCGGGCACGCGTCCCGGGCCGGGCACGCGTCCCGGGCCGGGCACGCGTCCCGGGGCCAGGCGCGCGTCCCGGGCCAGGCGCGCGTCCCGGGCCAGGCGCGCCGAGGCGCACCTCACACCTGACCGACTCCTGGAACGCGCCAGGAGTTCCCGGCGTCCTCCCCCTCGGCATCACACGATCACACAGCCATCCGGGGGGGTGCGGTGCGCGAGCGCGGGCCACATCGCACAAAATGGGATGATCGAACCGGAGCCCCGGGCTCCCCTGCCCGAGGAGCTCCACCCGCATGACCAGGCGTCGAGGCTATGCGCTCATGGCCGTCATGGCCGCGGTGGTGATGCTGGTCGGCACCGTCATCTACGTCGCCTTCTCCGGCGGCGGCAGCGAACGCGACACCACCACCATCAGCGCCGCCCCCTCACCGCGCGGCACCGCCGACCGTGCCTCGACCGGGACCTGGGTCGGTACGTGGGCCACCTCACCCGTGGGCCCCGAGCCCCGTACGGCCGCGGGGTTCGCGGGACGCACCCTGCGCAACGTCGTGCACACCAGCGTCGGCGGCAGCCGCGCCCGCGTCACCTTCTCCAACCTCTTCGGTGACCGGCCGCTGACCATCGACCACGCCTCGATCGCGGCGGCCATCGCGCCGAACAACCCCACCGCGCGCCCCGGCTCGCTGCGCCCGCTCACCTTCGGGGGCCGCCCCACGGTGACCGTCCCCGCGGGAGGCCAGGTCGTCTCGGATGCCGCGGATCTCGGCGTACCGGCCGACGGGGATCTGCTGATCAGTACGTACACGCAGCACCCGTCCGGCCCGGTCACGTATCACCCGCACGCGCGGCAGATCTCGTATGTCGCGGACGGTGACCAGACGCAGAACCCGCGCGGTGTCGCGTACACCGAGCAGAGCCCGTACTGGCGCCATGTGACCGCCGTCGACGTGCTCACCACCGAGGCCACCGGCGCCGTCGCCGTCCTCGGCGACTCGCTCACCGACGGCTTGACCTCCACGCTCGGCGCCAACGCCCGCTGGACCGACGTCCTCGCGGACCGGCTGCGCGAGGAGGCGGGCGCGCCGCGGCTCGGCGTCCTCAACGAAGGCATCAGCGGCAACCAGCTCATCCCCGGGGGCAAGCGCAAGCCCTCCGGGCCGAGCGGGGTCAGCCGCTTCGAGCGCGATGTCCTCTCCCGTACGGGGGTCAGGGCCGTGGTCGTCTGCCTCGGCGTGAACGACCTGCTGCGCAACCCCGAAGGCGCGAGCGCCGAGGACATCATCGGCGCGATGCGCGAGCTGACCCGGCAGGCCCATGCCCGCGGTCTGAGCATCACGGGCGCGACGCTGATGCCGTTCAACGGTCACCCGCGCTACCGCCCGCACCTGGAACGGCTGCGCCGCACCATCAACACGGAGATCCGCAGCGGCACCGTCTTCGACCACGTCGTCGACTTCGACCGCGCCCTGCGCGACCCGTACGCCCCGGACCGGCTGCACGCCCCGTTCGACTCCGGGGACCATCTGCATCCGAGCGACGCGGGCTACAAGAAGATGGCGGACGCCTTCAACCTGAACCACCTGCGGGAGACGGCTCCGGCAGAGCTGTGAGGCCTCCCGATAATCTTCTCGGATGCTTACGTGGTGGAGGGGACGGCGGCGTTTCCACGTCGCCGGAGCGGCAGTTGCCATCGCGGCGGCGGGCGTGCTGGTGCCGGTCACGCTGGCGGATTCCGCCGAAGCCTGCTGGTCGGCGCCCGAGGCGGTGACGAAGCTGGCGAAGGATCCGGCGGCGGCGAGCAGGGCGCTCGATCCGGGGGCCGAGCTCGACGGGCTGGGCAAGGTCCGTGGGCTCGTGTCTCATCCGCGGCTGTGTGATGCGGCCTCGGTAGGCGAGGTGATCGAGGCGGCGACCCTCTCCACTCCTGGTGAGCCGCATACGGTGACGCAGGCGCGGGTGACGTTCGCGGTGGCGGCGGTGCTCGACGACAAACCGGGCGTGCCGCGCGGGCTTGAGCCCTACGTGGCGCGGATGCTCGCGGACCACATGGTGGACACGGCCCGCGCCTTCGACGATCCGGTCCTGCTCCCCGGCCAGCGTCCGCACGGTCCCACGGCTCCCGAGCCGGCGGGTACGGGCAAGGCGTTCTGGGCCCCGAACGAGCCCCACGTGGCCTTCGAGTACCGGGGCCCGGACGGCGCCTCCCCCGACATCGTGTCGCTCGTGGGCCGCCTCGCCCAGGATCCCGAGGCGTTCGCCATCCTCTACGACGCCGAACGGGCCTATCTGGCCACGCTTCTGGAGCATGTCGCGCCCGATCAGACCTTGCAGGACGAGATGGACGGCTACGGCAAGAAGGCCAGGAAGACCGGGCGCAAGGAGCTGGACTCGGACCTGTCGATCGCGCTGGCGGACTCGGCCCGGCGCGTGGGCAGGCTGATGGAGCTGCGCGCGGGCCACGCGCTCGGCGGCGAGATCCCGGACCTCGGCGCGTTCGACCGGGAGGTGCGCCGGCGCCTGAAGGGCTCCTACCGGCCGGCGCCCCACCTCGTCCGGGACCGTCCCCTCACCGGTGACATCGTGCGCCGCGGGACGAGCGGGAAGCTGACCGGTGACATCTTCGACGGGCGACAGCAGTTGTTCCGGATCGTGGACACATGGGCCCGGGACCGGCAGGTGCCTGCGCGCACGGTCACGTGGATGCGGGCCAAGATCGAGGATTCCTACCTCATGGGGATGCAGATGCAGAGGTACTGAAACCCGCCCGCGCCACACCCGTGCGAGCGGTCACCCTGGCTGTACGGCGCGCACCTCCGTACAGCCTCGCCGGGCGGCGCGGTCCTTCGCGAAGGTCAGTACCAGATCCCGCAGTTCGCCATCGGCGACGCCGGACTCGTCCGAGGCCCAGCCCGCGAAGTTGGCGTTCTCGCCGTCGCAGCGGGCCGTCACCGTGTTGCCGAGGCGCTTGCCGTCCCTACGGACCAGCCGGTCGCTCCAGTCCCCGTACCAGGCCCGCAGACCGATATCCGGATTCCGCAGTTCCTCCTCGGAGAGGTACGGCGACCGCTGCTTCTCCTGCTCCGTCCGCACGAACAGTTCGCAACCCTGCACCGGTCCGGTGGCGCTGCCCGACTCGGCCGCTTTGGTGCTCTTCGGGAGCTTGGGCAGGACGGCACCGCAGGCGGTGTCCGCGGCCTGCCTCGCGCTGACCGGCTCCATGGGGTCCAGCACGCCCTTCTCGGGCTGCCGCAGCGGCTCGGCGCCGCAACCAAGCTGCTCCGAGGCGCGATCGGCGACGGCGACCGCGACCCGCAGTGCAAGGCTCGCCGCCGCGTCGTCCATCCTCGCGACGGTCGCCGTGACGAGCATCTTGCGCGGCCTGCCCTCCTCGTCCGCGCCGAGCGCGGGGCACGGCCGGAAGAGCCGGACCCAGTCGAAGTCGTCAGCGAAGCCGGGCAGCCCTTCCGGGAGCGTGCGCAGATCGGACCAGCCACCTCGGGGGAAGGTTCTGCGGAGATTGAGTTCCTGCTGGTCGCGGTCGGTGTGTGCGGAGACCGTGAGCAACCACTCGTCCGAGTCGTCCTCGGCGTACGAGACCACGCAGCGGTACGCGCCCAGCGAGCCGACGAGCTGCTCGTCCGCCTCGGCAAGCCGCTGCTCGTCGGGGACGATCCGGTCCAGGAGCCCGTCCGGGAACACACCCCCGCACGCCTCGCGGCCCACCCACCAGTCACGCACCGCGGGCGTGGAGCAGTACCCGACCAGAGCGAGCACCAGCGCGCCGAGCACCGACAGCTTGATCCAGCGCCGTACCGGCACCCACACGAGGCCTACTCCCCCAGCTGCTTGCGTTCGTTCTTCTTCTCCAGCTTCGCGCGGCGCCGCTCCTCCTTGAGGCGCTGCTTCTCCGCACGGGGCAGTTTGCGTACGACGCCGACGCCGCCCATCAGGGCGAAGCCGGTGAGGATCACGCGGGGTGCGCCGGGCTCGCCCGGGTCGCCCTCCTTGTCCGGGTCGAAGCCGCCCATGATGCCGAATCCGCGCACGACGACCTCGACGCCCGGCGGGACGACCACGCTCATGCCGCCCATGATCGCCACGCAGTTGATGGTGATCTCGCGGTCCTCGAAGCGGGCGTCACGCAGGTCGATTTCGCCGCCGCCCATCAGGGCGAAGCAGTTGAAGCGGCGCGGTGCGGTCCACACGCCCTTGCGCGAGAACCCGCCCATGACGGCCACGGCGCCGCGCGAGGTTGCCTCGCCGCCGATCCGCGCGGGCCAGCCGGTGGTGGCCGCGGGGGTGCCGGGGCCGGTGGGCGGGGCGGGGGCGGGGCTCGTCGTGGTCGGCAGGTCGCGGGTCAGCGGTTCCAGGTCCTTGTACGTACGTGCTTTGTACGTGGATTCGAGCCGCTCCTCGAATTCGTCCATGTCGAGCCGGCCCTCGGCCAGCGCGTCCCGCAGCACCTCGGCGACCCGCTCGCGGTCGGCGTCGGATGCTCTCAACTCCGGCAGGTCGTCGGTCATATGGAGCAGCCTAGAGGGTGCCGTTCAGGCAAGTGGAGTGCGGTCCGCGTACATCTTGGCGATCACCGCCTCGATGTCCGGCTCACGGACCGAGAGGTCGACCAGGGGGTACGAGGAGGCGATCTCGGTGACCAGTGGCGCGGCGGAGGCCTCGGCGGGGAAGGCGAGCCACTGGCGGGGGCCCTCGGTGCGCAGGACGCGGGCGCCGGGGATGTCCAGCGGCGGGAGCTCGTGTTCCAGGTCGACGACCAGGGTGCGTTCGCTCTCGCCGATGCCGTGCAGGCCCGCGAGGGCGCCGTCGTACATCAGGCGGCCGTGGTCGATGACCATGACGCGTTTGCAGAGCTGTTCGATGTCCTGGAGGTCGTGGGTGGTGAGGAGGACCGTGGTGCCGGACGACGTGTTCAGATCGCGCAGGAAGGTGCGGACCTTTGCCTTGCTGACGACGTCCAGGCCGATCGTCGGCTCGTCAAGGTAGAGGACCTCGGGGTCGTGGAGGAGGGCCGCCGCGATGTCGCCTCGCATCCGCTGGCCGAGCGAGAGCTGGCGTACGGGGACGTGCAGGAGCTCGGCGAGGTCGAGGAGTTCCACGCAGCGGTCCAGGTTGGCGCGGAAGCGGGCGTCGGGGATGCGGTACATGCGGTGGGCGAGGCGGTACGAGTCGATCAGCGGCAGGTCCCACCACAGAGTGGTGCGCTGGCCGAAGACGACACCGATGCGGTGCGCCAGCTTCGTGCGCTCGCGGGAGGGCTCGATGCCGGCGACACGGACGCGGCCGCCGCTCGGGGTGAGGATGCCGGTGAGCATCTTGATCGTGGTCGACTTGCCCGCGCCGTTCGGCCCGATGTAGCCGACGATCTCGCCGCGCGGCACGGTGAAGCTGATGCCGTCGACGGCCCGGACCTCGTGCCGCTCGCGGCGCAGGAAGCCCTTCTTGCGTCGGACGTCGAAGACCTTGCGGACGTCCTCGAGTTCGATGAAGTCCGACGGGTCGGCGGAAGGCATCGCCGCGGGTGCGGTGTCGGTGGTCATATCAGCTCCCCGTGCTGCGGTACGAGCGGAGGCCTGCCCGCCAGCACGCCCCCGCGAGCAGCGCGCAGAGCACGGCCACCACGGGCGGCAGGAAGGCGGCGAAGTCCGGTACGGACACCGGGTAGGGGCGGTCGAGGACGTAGAGCGCGGGCAGCCAGTTGACGAAGGCGAGCGGCAGGACGAAGGTCACGCCGCGCACCAGCTCCTGCGCGAAGATGGTCGGTGGGTACTGGAGCAGCGTGTTCCCTCCGTATGTGAAGGAGTTGACGACCTCGGCGGCATCGCGCGCCCAGAACTGGAAGGCGGCGCCCGCGACCATCACGGAGCAGAAGATCACGGCTCCGGACAGGACCATCAGGGGGACGAGGAGCACCTTGAGGGCCGTCCAGTCGGCGTCGAGGACGGCGATCGACCAGACCAGTACGAGCAGGCCCTGCGTGACCCGGCCCAGACGGCGCAGCGCGAAACGGTCGGCGGCGATCTGCGCGAGGACCGGTGCGGGGCGCACGAGGAGGGTGTCGAGGGTGCCGTCGCGTACGCGGCGGCCGATCCGGGAGACCTGGCCGAGGGTGAAATCGGCGAGGCCGAAGGCGGTGCTCGTGGTGCCGTAGAGGAAGGCGACTTCCGCGAAACCGAAGCCGCCGAGGCCCTGGACGTGCGTGAACATCAGAAGGATCACGACGAAGTCGAAGAACGTCGTGACGAAGTTCGCGAGCAGGGTCATCGCGAAGGAGAAGCGGTACGTCATCGTGGAGCGGATCCACATGGCGGCGATCATTCTGAAGGCGGCAAGCCCGCCCACGCCGGTCGCGCCGCCCGCTGCGGTCATGCCGGTCGCCTCGCGCACGCCGGTCGCGTCGGTAGCCCCGCCCGCCGCGGTCGCATCGGCCGCGCCCGCCGTCCCGGTCGCCTCCTCAGCCACCCTGCACCACCACCCTCCGCCGCGCGACAAGTTGCAGTCCGCGCCCGGCCGTGAGCAGGACCAGGGCCCAGCCCGCCTGGAACCCGTACGCCTTGAGCAGCCCCCAGCCCGTGTACTTGCCGAGGAAGACATCGGCGGGCACCTGCAGCATCGACGCCCACGGCAGCATCCGCGCCACCTCCCCGAGCACGCCCGGGAAGACGGTCAGCGGCAGCAGCATCCCGGAGAAGAACATGCCGCACAGCCAGGCGATCTGCACCACGCCCGCGCCGTCCATCAGCCAGAACGCGCTCAGCGAGACGAGGAACCAGATGCCGAAGCCGACGACGACGCCGAGCGCCACGGACAGCAGGAACGCGGGCCACAGCCAGGCCCGGCCGCCGGGCAGCGCGAGGTCGAAGGCGAGCGCGCCCACGGCCATCGGGACGATGCCGCGGCCGAGGAGTTCGAAGGCGGCGCGGCCCAGGTCCGTGGCGAGCCACCAGAGCTGGAGGTCGGCGGGGCGGTAGAGGTCGATGGCGATATCGCCGTTCTTGATCCGCTCGATCAGCTCGTCGGCGAATCCGCCGCCGCCCATCAGGCCGCAGGTCGCGAGGAGCGCCTGGCCGATCCAGACGTAGGTGAGGGCCTCGGGCTTGTCGTAGCCGCCGAGGCCCGGGCGTTCGCTCCACAGGGCGTTGAAGGTGAACGCGAGGACGAAGCCGAAGACGGTGTTGGTGAAGACGCCCGCGGCGGTCGCGATGCGGTACGTGGAGTGGCGGCGGAAGCTGCCGGCGGCCACGGTCGCGTACAGGCGCACGTCTCCCGTTCCCCTCCCCCGTGTAGCGGCCAAAGACGTCGACATTAGCGGCGAGCCGCCCGGCCGCGCCACGGGTTTTCACCCGTACGGCGGAACGCCGCGGCCTCGCGCCGCCAGGGGGCGCGCGGCGCGCCGGGGGCCCGAACGAGCGGATGCAAAAGTGTCCGACAGGTACCTGACGGGCGAATCGGGAGTTCCGGGAGACATGAGCGACGAGCCGCGAGACGGGCAGCCCTCCCCCGGCGGCACCCCACCGCCCGCGCAGGGCACATCCGCCGAGGGCGCGCCGGGCGAAGACGCATCGGGCGAGGCTGCACCGGGCGAGGGCGCACGGGGCAAGGGGGCGAAGAAGAAGCGCCCCAGGCGCACCGGCTGGCGCCGCGCCGTCCCGACCTGGCGGATGGTCCTCGGCGCCTTCCTGCTGCTCTGCCTGCTCCTGGGCGGCGCGTTCCTCGCCGGATACCTGATCGTCGACATCCCGCCCGCCAACGCCGCCGCGACCGCCCAGACCAACGTCTACCTGTACGCCGACGGTCGGCAGCTGGCCCGCGACGGCGACGTCAACCGCGAGAACGTCCCGCTGTCGAAGATCCCGCCGACCGTGCGGGAGGCGGTGCTCGCCGCCGAGGACCGCGACTTCTACTCCGAATCCGCGGTCGACCCGCAGGCGATGCTCCGCGCCGCCTGGAACACCGTCACCGGCAAGGGCAGACAGTCCGGTTCCACGATCACCCAGCAGTACGTGAAGAACTACTACCTCAACCAGGACCAGACGATCGGCCGCAAGACCAAGGAGTTCTTCATCGCGATCAAGCTGGGGCGCGAGGTCGGCAAGGACGACATCCTGCAGGGCTACCTCAACACCAGCTACTTCGGCCGCGGCGCCTACGGCATCTCCGCCGCCTCGCACGCGTACTACGGCAAGAAGACCGAGGACCTGACCACCGCCGAAGGCGCGTACCTCGCGACGCTCCTCAACTCCCCCAGCGCCTACGACGTGACCGCGCACCCCGAGAACAAGCCGCGGGCCGTGGCCCGCTGGAACTACGTGCTCGACGGCATGGTCAAGGAGGAGTGGCTGAGCCCCGCCGAGCGCACCCGCATGGCCTTCCCCGACCCGCTGAACAACGGCGGCGCGCCCACCGGGCTCTCCGGCCAGCGCGGCTACCTCGTCAACGCCGTCAAGGACTACATCCTCGCGAACGAGATCCTCGACGAGGACGAGCTGAACACCGGCGGCTACCGCATCACCACCACCATCGACCGCGCCCAGCAGAACGCGTTCGTCAAGGCCGTCGACGAGCAGCTGATGTCCGGGATCGACAAGGACGCCCGGAGGATCGACCGGAACGTGCGGGCCGGCGGCGCGGCCATCGATCCGAGCAGCGGGCGGGTCACGGCACTGTACGGCGGGATCGACTACGTCAAGCAGTACACCAACAACGCCACCCGGCGTGACTTCCAGCCCGGATCGACCTTCAAGGCCTTCGTCGTCGCCTCCGCCTTCGACCACGAGTCGACCACCCAGGACGGCCGGCCGATCACCCCCAACACCGTCTACGACGGCACCAGCGCGCGGCCGGTCACCGGCTGGAGCGGGGAACGGTTCGCGCCGGAGAACGAGGACCAGGTCAGCTACGGCAACATCACCGTGCGCACCGCAGCCGAGAGATCCGTCAACTCGGTGTTCGCACAGATGGCGGTCGACATCGGCTCGGACAAGGTGATGGACACCGCCATCGCCCTCGGCATCCCCGAGACCACGCCCGGCCTCGGTCCGTACCCCTCGATCTCGCTCGGCACCCCGACCGCGAGCGTCCTCGACGTCGCCCAGGCCTATGCGACGCTCGCCAACCACGGACGCCGGGGCACGTACGCGCTCATCGACAAGATCGAGAAGGGCGGTCGGGAGATCGCCCTGCCCTCGCACGACAGCGTGCAGATGATCTCCCGCACCTCCGCCGACACCACCACCGCCGTGCTACGGGACGTCGTCGAACACGGCACCGGCACCGCGGCCCTCGCCGTCGGCCGTCCCGCCGCGGGCAAGACCGGCACGGCGGAGGAGGACAAGGCGGCCTGGTTCGCGGGCTACACCCCCGAACTCGTCACCGTCGTCGCGGTGATGGGCCAGGACCCGGAGACCGCCGCGCACACACCGCTCTACGGGGCGCTCGGGCAGCCGCGGATCAACGGCGGGGCGTATCCGGCGCGGATCTGGGCCCAGTTCACGCGTACGGCGCTGGAGGGCAGGCCCGTACGCGAATTCGACCTGAAGATCCCGCCGGCCTTCGAGGAACCCCCGCCGCTGCCGGACCTTCCGCCGTCGGACGCCCGGACGGAGGGGCAGACGGAGGGGCAGGCCGTCCAAGGACAGAACCAGGGGCAGACGGAAGGCGGGACGGCCGGGCAGAACGAGGGGCAGACCGCGGGGCAAACGGCGGGCGCCGACGCGGGCCGGACGCAGGGCGCTGACGCGGGACCGACCGCGGGGCAAACGGCGGGCGCCGACGCGGGGCAGACCCAGGGCACGGACCTGGGACAGACCCAGGGGCAGACGCAAGGCCGGACGCAGGGCGCGGATCAGGGGCAGACGTCCGGGGGCGGCGGGGGCGGCGGCCTGTTCGCCGGGCCGGACGGGGGTGCGGGCGGCGGGGAGAACGGCGGTACGGGGGCGGTGTAGCCGGACGGGACGGCGCCCCCTGTCACCCACCCCTGTCACCCACCCCCGTCACCCACACAGAGAGCCGGTGTTACAGGTAGAGGCCGGTCGAGTCCTCGGAGCCCTCGAAGCGGTCCGCGGCGACCGCGTGCAGATCGCGCTCGCGCATCAGGACGTACGCGATCCCGCGCACCTCGACCTCGGCGCGGTCCTCCGGGTCGAACAGGACGCGGTCGCCGGGCTCGACCGCGCGGACGTTCTGGCCGACGGCGACGACCTCCGCCCAGGCGAGCCGGCGGCCCACCGCGGCGGTCGCCGGGATCACGATGCCGCCGGTCGAACGCCGCTCGCCCTCGACCGTGTCCGTCCGCACCAGAACCCGGTCGTGCAGCATCCGGATCGGGAGCTTGTCGTGATGGGCACTGCGTTCGAAGTCTTTGGCACTCACGTCCCGCAACCTACCTGCCTCGGCCCCGGTCACCCGCCCCGGGGCCGGTCCGTCACGCGGTTCAGTGCTTACGGCGTCGCGAACCCAGGGCGAGCAGCCCCACGACGCCCACGACGAGCAGCGCCGCCGGCACCACCCGCTCCATCCGCGGCGCCCCGTCATCGTCCACGAACTGCGCCCGGACCTCGCCGACCGCCCGGTTCGCGCTCACGTACGCGCGGCCGAGGGTCTGGTCGACGCCCTCGGCGACGCGGGCCTTCGCCTCCCCGACGATCGTGCTCGGATGCATCCGCACACCGATCTCGTCCAGGGTTTCGGCCAGCTGAGTACGCCGGCGCTTGATATCCGCCTCGATCTCAGCGGGGGTCCTGCCATCCGACACCGCGCCGCCTCCGTTGGTTGATACGTGGTCGTGGGGAGACAGTCTGTCAGTTCCCACCGGCCACCACCTCACGGCGGCCCGGTTACGCTCGTGCCGTACCGATCGCGAACCGATCCCGACCCGCCCGAGGAGCCTGACCGATGAGCGAGCGCCTGCAGCCCGGCGACACCGCCCCCGCCTTCACCCTGCCCGACGCGGACGGCAACGAGATCTCCCTCGCCGCGCACAAGGGGCGCAAGGTCATCGTCTACTTCTACCCGGCGGCCCTCACCCCCGGCTGCACCAAGCAGGCCTGCGACTTCACGGACAACCTGGACGTGCTCGCCTCGGCCGGCTACGACGTCATCGGTGTCTCGCCGGACAAGCCGGAGAAGCTCGCGAAGTTCCGCGAGAAGGAGAACCTCAAGGTCACGCTGGTCGGCGACCCCTCCAAGGAGGTCCTCGAGGCCTACGGCGCCTTCGGTGAGAAGAAGCTCTACGGCAAGCTCGTCAAGGGCGTCATCCGCTCGACGATCGTGGTCGACGAGGAGGGCGAGGTGGAGCACGCCTTCTACAACGTGAAGGCCACGGGCCACGTCGCCAAGATCATGCGCGATCTGAAGGTCTGAGCGGCTCCACCACCGGGCTCACCGGGCCCGGCCATCACCTGGCTCACCAGACCCCGCCATCACCGGGCTTCCGGTTTCTCCAGCGAGTCGATCCACTGGAGCAGCCGGGCCCCCTGGCGGACCATGATCTCCGGGTCGCGCAGGGCGTTGGCAAGGAGTGACATGCCCTGGTAGCCGGAGACCAGGGCCACGGCGAGCTCGTCCGGTTCGGGCAGGCCCAGGGCGCGGAACTGGTGTCCGGCCCAGTCGAGCAGGCGCCGGATCACCGCGCCCGCCTCCGCGTCGAGGGTCCCGTCGGCGCGCTTGTCGAGTTCGACGGCCAGGGTGCCGGTGGGGCAGCCGTAGCGGGCCGCGGTCTCGCGCTGGTCGACCCACGCCTGGATCAGGGCCTTGAGACGCTCGCGCGGGTCGGGCAGCTGGTCCAGGCGGCCGGTCAGTTCATCCAGATGCGCGCTGTGCTCGCAGAGCGCGGCCTGGATCAGTTCGTCCTTGGTCTTGAAGTAGTAGTACACGTTCCCGACCGGAACGTCCGCGGCACGCGCGATATCCGCGAGGGTGGTCCGTTCGACGCCCTGTTCGTGCAGGACCCGGGCCGCCTGGGCCGTCAGCCTGCGCCGCTTGTCGGCCGCCGCCCGCACCCTGGGCTTCACCTTCTCTGAGTCAGTCACCCAACTCACTATAGACAACCTCCGACGGGGTCGTGCTACCTTGCGTCTCGCGAGTTAGTCAGCCAACTAACTAACTGCACTGCCAACCAACTGGCCCACCAGCTCACTCATGCGAGGGAAACCGCAATGATCGTCGTGACAGGCGCAACCGGAAACATCGGACAGACCCTCGTGCCCCTGCTGGCCGAAGCGGGCGAGGACGTCGTGGCCGTCTCACGACGCCCACGGCCCGAAGGGCTCCCCGCCGGAGTCCGGCACGCACAGGCCGACGTCGGGAACAGCGCGAGCATGCAGCCCGTACTCGAAGGCGCCGACGCCTTCTTCCTGCTCCTTGGCGGCGAACTCAACGGCCACGGCGAGAACCCGGACGCCCTGATCGGCACGGCCGTCGAAGCCGGGGTCAAGCGGATCGTCCTGCTCTCCTCCCAGATCAACTCCACCCGCCCCGAGGCCTTCTCCCACACCCGCCTGCGTGACTTCGAGACCGCGGTACGCACCTCGGGAGCGGACTTCACGATCCTGCGCCCGGGCGGCTTCGCCTCCAACGCCCTCGCCTGGGCCGGGCCGGTCCGCACCGAACGCAAGGTCTACGCCCCGTTCGGCGACGTGGCCCTGCCCGTCGTCGACCCGGCCGACATCGCCGCGGTCGCCGCGGCGGCACTGCACGAGGACGGTCACGCCGGCCGTACGTACGAACTCACCGGGCCGGAGGCCATCAGCCCGCGCCGGCAGACCGAAGCACTCTCCCGGGCCCTGGGCGAGGAGGTCACCTTCGTCGAACTCTCCCGCGAACAAGCCCACGCCCACATGGCCCAGTTCATGCCCGAGGAGGTCATCGACGGCACCCTGGACGTCCTCGGCATCCCCCTCCCGGCCGAACAGACCATCAGCCCCGACGTGGAGTCCGTCCTCCACCGCCCAGCCGTCCCCTTCGACGCCTGGGCCGCACGCAACCTGCCGGCGTTCCGGTAGAAACCTGCAGCTCCGGGCGTGCGGTCGTACACGCGCCCGCGCGTTCGGAGCAACGAAGGGCGGGCACACAAGTGACGCAAGGCGTTCCGCTTTTCGGGCATTACTGTCCGATATTCGGTTCGTTGATCCATACGAAGGGTGGGAGCGGAAGGCCGAACAAGGGGGGTGTTCATGGGTCGGCAGCGGTACACGCGGGAGTTGCTGGAGTCGGCGGCTCGGAACTCGAGGTCGTGGGATGAGGCGGTCCGATTCTGCGGAGCTGAGCCGACTCGGTACAGCAAGCGATACCTGAGCCGGAAGATGACCGAGGCGGGAATCGACGTCTCGCACTTCCGGCACAGTGCGCTGCGGCACACGGAGGAGGCGCTTCGGGCGGCAGTCTCGGATTCGCACAGCTTCAGGGACGTGGTGCGCCGCTTGGGCATCAACAACGTCGGCGGCAACCAGGCCCACATCAGCCGCAGGATCGCGGCCCTCGGAATCGACACCTCACACTTCGCACAGCCGAAGGCAGGCCCGAAGGGAGCGCGCGGCAATGTGCTGGCACTCCGTTCACCGGAGGAGGGGCGAATCCCGGGTGAACGGCTGCGCCGCGAGCTGCTCCGCGTCGGCGTCTCTGACCGCTGTGCGATGTGCGGGTGCACGGACTGGCAAGGCAACCCCGTACAGATGGAAGTCGATCACATCAACGGCGACTGGTGGGACAACCGGCCGGAGAATCTGCGCCTGCTATGCCCCAACTGTCACGCGGTGACGGATACCTACCGAGGCAGGAAACGGAGGTCGGCGCGAGCGGACCGATGCGGAGAAACCGAGCTCGCGCCTTGTTCCCCGAGGCAGAGCTCACTGAGGCGGTCGCCGCCTCACGCAGCCTGGCCGAACTCATGCGTCGGCTCGGGTATGGGGGATTCAACGGAACTGCGCGAGCCCGGGCGAAGCGCAGCATCGATGAGTACGGGCTGTCGACGGAGCACTTCACCGGGCAGGCACACCGCGCCGGAGCAAGCTCGGCAGACCGGAAGCCCGCTGACGAGATCCTGGTCCGCCAAGCGCCAGGCTCACAGCGCAGGCGCGCGCACCTGCTGCGCAGGGCACTGGACGAGGTCGGCCGGGTCAGGGAGTGCGCCGTGTGTGGGCTGGGCGAGAGGTATGGCAGGGCAGACGGCTGGTGCTGGAGATCGACCACATCAACGGGGACCGGTTGGACAACCGCCGCGAAAACTTGCGTTACCTGTGCCCGAACTGCCACGCACACACCAGCACCTGGTGCCGCGGCCGAACCCGCGCCCGGTAGCATGACCGCCGAGCGGCGGTGGCGCAGTGGCGACGCAGCAGACTTAGGATCTGTGGCCCGTGACAGGGCTTGAGGGTTCGAATCCCTTCCGCCGCACCGGCAGAAAGCAGACGAAGGGCGCACCCCAGGGGTGCGCCCTTCGTCGTACGCGGCCGGTCTCAGCCCAGCAGTTCCCGCACCACCGGTACCAGCGCCCGGAAGGCCTCGCCGCGGTGGGAGATCGCGTTCTTCTCGGCCGGGGTCAGTTCCGCGCAGGTCCGGGTCTCGTTGTCCGGCTGGAGGATCGGGTCGTAGCCGAAGCCGCCGGTGCCGGAGGGTTCGTGGCGCAGGGTGCCGCGGAGTCGGCCCTCGACGACGCGTTCCGTGCCGTCGGGGAGGGCGAGGGCCGCGGCGCAGGCGAAGTGGGCCGTGCGGTGCGGGGGTTCGATGTCGGCGAGCTGGGCGAGGAGCAGGTCGAGGTTGGCCTTGTCGTCGCCGTGCCGGCCGGCCCAGCGGGCGGAGAAGATGCCGGGGGCGCCGCCGAGTACGTCCACGCAGAGGCCGGAGTCGTCGGCGACGGCGGGCAGGCCGGTGGCCCGGGCGAGGGCGTGCGCCTTGAGGAGGGCGTTCTCGGCGAAGGTGACGCCGGTTTCCTTGACGTCCGGGACCTCGGGGAAGGCCTCGGCTCCGACGAGTTCGTGGGTGAGTCCGGCTTCGGCGAGGATCGCGTGCAGTTCGGCGATCTTTCCGGTGTTGCGGGTGGCGAGGATGAGGCGGGTCATGGGCCCGATTATGGCCCCCGGGCCGGTTACGCCCCGGGCCGGTTACGCCCCGGGCCGGTTGGTGATCTGCCGCCCCCGCGCGGGTGGACCTGGGCGCGGGTGCGGGACTCGGCACGGACCTGGGCGCGGGTGCGGGGTCGGCAGGCAGGAGCCTGGGCGCGGGTTCGGGAGTCGGCATCGGTTGCGGTGGCGGCTCCCGGCCGCGCCCAGGGTGGGCCGGGAGGGTTACGGCTGGCAGGTCTTGGTGAGTTCGCCCGTCGCGTCGAGGACCGGGGTGACGTCGGGGGTCGGGTCCCCGTTCTCGATGGACTCGCGGACGTTGTCCACCGCGGTCCGGATGTCGCCGGCGGCCTTGCCGACGTCCGCGTTGTCACTGCGGTCGGCGAGCTCGTCGAGGTTCTTCTCGATGTCGTCGAGGGCCTGCTGGGCCGCGGCGGGGTCCTCGCCCGCGTTCTGGACGGCCTGCTGCAGGTCGGAGGCGCTCTCGGCGATGAGGGTCGCGGTCCGGGCGCAGTCGAGGGCCTTCTCGACTGCGCTGCAGCCGATGACGAGCGGCGCGATCAGCGCGGCGCCGGCCGCGGCGAGAGCTATCCGGCGGTACTGCGGGTGGCGCGGGGCCATGGAACGGTTCCTCCCCTTGTGGCGGACGGGCGCACAGCGGTTCGCAGTGCGCCCGTATCCGTATGAACGCGGGTTGTGCCGTGGACGGTTGCGTCGCGCGCAGGCTTCAGTTCGCGTCCTGTTCGAGGACCTTGCGCTGGAGTGCGGCGAGCTCGTCGCAGCCGCCGACGGCGAGGTCGAGCAGGGCGTTGAGTTCCTCGCGGGCGAAGGGCTCGGCCTCGGCGGTGCCCTGGACCTCGATGAAGCGGCCGTCGCCGGTGCAGACGACGTTCATGTCGGTCTCGGCGCGTACGTCTTCCTCGTAGCAGAGGTCGAGCAGCGGGGTGCCGTCGACGATGCCGACGGAGACGGCGGCGACGGTGCCGGTGAGCGGCTTGCGGCCGGCCTTGATGAGCTTCTTGCCCTGGGCCCAGGTGACGGCGTCGGCGAGGGCCACGTAGGCACCGGTGATGGCGGCGGTGCGGGTGCCGCCGTCGGCCTGGAGGACATCGCAGTCGAGGACGATGGTGTTCTCGCCGAGCGCCTTGTAGTCGACGACGGCGCGCAGGGAGCGGCCGATCAGGCGGGAGATCTCGTGGGTGCGGCCGCCGATCTTCCCGCGTACGGATTCGCGGTCGCCGCGGGTGTTGGTGGAGCGGGGCAGCATCGAGTACTCGGCGGTGACCCAGCCTTCACCGCTGCCCTTGCGCCAGCGCGGGACGCCTTCGGTGACGGAGGCGGTGCAGAAGACTTTGGTGTCGCCGAAGGAGACGAGGACGGAGCCTTCGGCGTGCTTGCTCCATCCGCGTTCGATGGTGACGGGGCGGAGGGATTCGGCGGTTCGGCCGTCGATACGAGACATACGGGTGAGCCTATCGGTCACCCCCTGCCCCTCCGGTCGCCCCGGCATCGGCGTACGAAGGAGCCCCGCCCCCGGACGCAGCCGGGAGGCGGGGCTCCTTCGTGAGCGGAGTCGCTCACATCATGTCTTCGATCTCCGCCGCGATCGGGTCGGCGTCCGTGCCGATGACGACCTGGACGGCGGTGCCCATCTTCACCACTCCGTGGGCGCCCGCGGCCTTGAGGGCTGCCTCGTCGACGAGCGCGGCGTCGGAGACCTCGGTGCGCAGTCGCGTGATGCAGCCTTCGACCTCTTCGATGTTGTCGATACCGCCGAGGCCGGCAACGATCTTCTCAGCCTTCGTGGCCATGTCTTTCTCCCTGATCCTCATCCGCGCTTCTGCAAGCGACGGCCGACCCACGCTGGTCCGCTTTGTCACGGTAACGCACGGTTGGCCCATCTTCGCGGGCGGTCATCTGCGGTGTACCGAAAGATGGCGATCATCGGCGTACGTGCGGATGGCGCGCGGGCACCGACACCGCCCCTGGGTGGTCTACACCAATCTACAACGGCCGCCCCGTCCGGCCTATTCCGGGAGGACTCCCATGAGTTCAGACGCCTCGGCCGCATCCGGGCCGAGTCTCTGGAGCAATTTCTTCCAGGGACTGCAGAAGATGGGCCGCAGTCTCCAGCTCCCCATCGCGGTCCTCCCCGCCGCCGGTATCGTCAACCGGCTCGGCCAGCCGGACGTCTTCGGCGACGACGGTCTCGGCTGGACGAACGTGGCCAAGGTCTTCGCGGGCGCGGGCGGCGCACTGCTGGACGCCGACCTGGGACTGCCGCTCCTGTTCTGCATCGGCGTCGCGATCGGCATGGCGAAGAAGGCGGACGGTTCGACGGCGCTCGCGGCGGTGGCGGGCTTCCTCGTCTACCGGGCGGTGCTGCACCAGTTCCCGGTGGACTGCCCGGACGGCCAGGCCCTGGCGGGCAACCAGTGCGTCGACTACGCAGGCGAGGCCGCCGCCAACGCCACGTACCAGAATCCGGGCGTCTTCGGCGGCATCATCATGGGCCTGCTGGCCTCGTGGTTCTGGATGCGCTTCCACCGTACGAAGTTGGTCTCCTGGCTGGGCTTCTTCAACGGCCGCCGGCTCGTCCCGATCATCATGGCCTTCGTCGGCATCGTCTTCGCCGCGCTGTGCCTGTGGGTGTGGCCGCCCGTCGGTGACGGCCTGGAGAGCTTCTCGGACTGGCTGGAGGGTCTCGGCGCCTGGGGTTCGGGCATCTTCGGCATCGCGAACCGCGCACTCCTGGTGATCGGCCTGCACCAGTTCCTGAACGTGCCGCTGTGGTTCCAGTTCGGCTCGTACGAGAAGCCCAACGGCGACGTCGTGCACGGCGACATCAACATGTTCCTCAGCGGTGACCCGAGCGCGGGCATCTACCTGACGGGCTTCTTCCCGATCATGATGTTCGCGCTGCCCGCGGCCTGCCTCGCGATGTACCACTGCGCGCGCCCTGAACGCCGCAAGGCGGTCGGCGGCATGATGGTCTCGCTGGCCCTGACCTCGTTCGTCACGGGCATCACCGAGCCGATCGAGTACTCCTTCGTCTTCATCGCCCCGGCCCTGTACGTGGTGCACGCGCTGCTGACCGGTGTCTCGATGGCGGTCTCGTGGGCGCTCGGCGCGAAGGACGGCTTCAGCTTCTCGGCGGGGCTGATCGACTACATCATCAACTGGAACCTCGCCACGAAACCCTGGCTGCTCATCCTGATCGGGCTCGGATTCGCGGTCGTCTACTACGTGGTCTTCCGCTTCGCGATCACGAAGTTCGACATCCCGACACCGGGGCGGGAGCCCGTGGAGGTGGCGGAGGAACTGGAGCAGGACAACATCAAGGCGTAGAGATCCCGGCAGAACCTGCCGGAGCAGTCGAAAGGCCCCTGAATCCCTTGGGTTCGGGGGCCTTTTGCCATGCCTGTCCGCTTGTGTCCCAGGCCACTGGAATCCGAGGTTCCTTATCCGCTCTTCACCATGCTACAACTGGTCTACACCACTAACTGGTGTAGACCACGCGGCCGTCCGGACCGCGTCCCTTGAGCGACGTCGCCACCCCCGCTTCCTGCCCCGGCGGCGTCATGCCCACTGGAGGAAACTGTGTCCACGGCTGCCGCACCAGCGGCTGACAAGAAGAAGGGCGCCGGCGCGATGGCGGTCCTGCAGCGCATCGGCCGCAGCCTGATGCTGCCGGTCGCGGTTCTGCCGGCCGCCGCCCTACTGCTCCGTTTCGGTCAGGCCGACATGCTCGGCGCGGACGGGCTCGGCTGGAACAAGCTCGCGAGCTACATGGCAGCCGGTGGCGGCGCACTGCTCGACAACATGCCGCTGCTCTTCGCCGTCGGTATCGCGATCGGATTCGCCAAGAAGTCGGACGGCTCCACGGCCCTCGCGGCCGTCGCCGGATACCTCGTCTTCCAGAAGGTGCTCGCCACCTTCACCGACGGCAACCTTCCGAAGGTCGCCGCGGTCGTCGACGGCAAGATCGTCATGAACGAGGCGCCGGTCAACGCCGGTGTGCTCGGCGGTGTCGTCATGGGCATCGTCGTCGCGCTGCTGTACCAGAAGTTCTACCGGACCAAGCTGCCGGACTGGGCAGGCTTCTTCGGCGGCCGCCGTCTCGTCCCGATCCTGTCCGCCTTCGCGGGCCTGGTCATCGGCATCGTCTTCGGCCTCATCTGGCCGGTTCTCGGCACGGGCCTGCACAACTTCGGCGAGTGGCTGGTCGGCTCCGGTTCGGTCGGCGCCGGAATCTTCGGTGTCGCCAACCGTGCGCTGATCCCGATCGGCATGCACCACCTCCTGAACTCCTTCCCGTGGTTCCAGGCCGGCAGCTTCGAGGTCGACGGCGCCACGTACAGCGGTGACATCGCCCGCTTCCTGCACGGCGACCCGACCGCGGGTCAGTTCATGACCGGCTTCTTCCCGATCATGATGTTCGCCCTCCCCGCGGCCTGCCTCGCGATCACCCACGCCGCTCGTCCCGAGCGCCGCAAGGTCGTCGGCGGCATGATGTTCTCGCTCGCGCTCACCGCGTTCGTCACCGGTGTCACCGAGCCGATCGAGTTCACCTTCATGTTCATCGCGCCGGTCCTGTACGCGATCCACGCGGTCCTCACCGGTGTCTCGATGGCGCTCACCTGGGCCCTCGGCATGAGGGACGGTTTCGGCTTCTCGGCCGGAGCGGTCGACTACTTCCTCAACCTGGGCATCGCGAGCAACCCGTGGGGGCTGGCCGGAATCGGACTCTGCTTCGCAGTGGTCTACTACTTCATCTTCCGGTTCGCGATCACGAAGTTCAACATCCCGACCCCGGGCCGTGAGTCCGACGAGGAGCTCGCCGAACTGCTCAAGGCCGAGGCCAAGTAGCCGGACCCGCACCGCACCCGATCGAGCGCGAAGCCCCCGCCGTTGCCACCAACGGCGGGGGCTTCGCACGTGTTCAGACGCTACGTCCGACCGCCTGGCCCGATGGCGGTCAGCGGCCGCGACTTCCCCGCGGACGAACGCCAGGACCACGGATCCCGGCACCCGTATCTCCCGTTGACCCCCAGCACCCATACCTCTCGTCGAGGCCCCCATAGCATCGGCGCGGGGTTCCCTCTCGGCATCGACACGCGCGTGATCAATCACGGCTTCCCAGCTTGATCAACAAGCCTCCGGATCGTAATTTTCTCGTAGGTCATATCTGGCCTAGACCAATTTTGAGATTCGACAACCAGGAGGGGAACCATGAGTCTGTCGACTCTGCGCGCCATGCAGTTCACTGCTCTCACCGATGAAGAGGCCGCCACGGTCTCCGGTGAAGGAAAGAAGCCTTCGCGCGCCCAGTGTGCCGCCATTTACGCCCAGTCCTTCAACCCGATGCCGTGCGGTGGCTCACCGACCGACTATTACAAGCTGTGGAAGAGCCTCCGCTGCGACAAGCTCTACGGCCGCCCCTGACACAGGAGCGGGTGCCCGCCCTCCAGCCGGGGGGCGGGCACCCCTCTCCAGGGGCAGGGCACGGGTTACGCGCGGGGGAGAATCGCAGTGAAGTGGCAGAAGTACCACAAGCATCAGGCCGGGGAGAGCGACTGCGGACCGGCCTGCGTGCACACGGTCCTACGTCGGCACGGCATGCTCGTCGACACAGCGATCCTGCGCGAGTCGATCGGTCTGGGCGAGCACGGCTCCACCCTGCTCAGCCTGCGTGACACCCTGGCCGCATACGGGATCGACTCGGAGATGCTCCGGCTGAACACCATCGAGCTGGCCGAGGCCGTGCGCGTCGCCGGGCCGGCGCTGATCCTCCTGGAGGACGAGGGGTACCGGCACTTCGTCGTCGTGCACGAGGCGACCGAGCAGGGTTCGTTCCTGGTCAGCGACCCGCTGTTCCACCGCGTCCAGGAAGTCGACGCCCCTGACCTGGCACTCACCTTCCGAGGGGAGGCCCTGGTCACCGACCGCCCAGTCGGCGGGCTCACGCTCGGCGCACGCATCCGCCATCTGCGCGGCGGGCACGGCCTGCTGCGCGAGGCCATACGTGACCACCGCCGTCAGCTCATCCTCATCCTGCTGGCCACCGCGGTGGTCTCCCTGCTCGCGCTCGCTGTGAGCCTGTTCGTCCAGGTCTCGGTGGACCGCTTCATGGGCGGCGGGTCCGCCGGCTCCCTGGCGGTGCTGTCCGCCGCGTTCATCGCCGTCGCACTGGCCGCTTCCGGGCTCCAGTACGTCCGCGGCCGGATGATCGTCACCCTGGGCCAGGAACTGCAGAAGCAGTTGTCCACGCGGTATGCGAAACGGCTCCTGGAACTACCGCTCTCATTCTTTCGGACGCGAAGAACGGGCGACCTGGTGAGCCGCTTGGACGACGTGCAGGAGATACAGGCTCTTGTCACCACGACAACCATCGGCGCAGCAGTGGACGGATTCATCGTCGTCTCCGTCGGCGGATATCTTCTCCTGACCCAACCCCTTTTCTTCGCGCTGCTGATGCCGGCAGCAGCGGTCAATATTCTGAGCTCCTACACGCTCTTCCCGTCGATCAGAGAGGCCGCCGAAGAAGCGTTGCAAAGAGATGCAACACTCAAGTCGGAAGCCGTGAACGTCGTACAGGGGCACGCCGAGTTCGTTTCCTACGGGCGAAGAGACCTCGCCCTTGAGCGCATCAATTTTGCGCTCGGCCGGAGAGTTGAATCCGAAACGCGGCTCGGCCGGCTCGAAAACATCAATGCAGTCATCAAGCTGACGGCACAGGCCCTCTTCACGATCGCTCTCACGTGGTTCGGCCTGATGCGTGTGCGGTCCGGGGCGCTGACCATGGGCCAGCTCTTCGGCTGTCTGACGATGGCCGGATACTTCCTGAGCTCCATGGAGTCCATCGCCTCCCTGCAAGTCGTACTGCAGCGCACCTCCGCGGCCCTCGGCCGGTACCGGGACGTAGCCCTGCAACGGAGCGATCAACGGCTCGGCCTTCCGGCCACCGAGACCGAGTTGCCGGCACCGCGCTCCAGCCTTGTGGCACGGTCCCTGGAGCTCTTCCACCCCGCCACCGCCAAGACCGTTCTGAGCAGTCTGGACATCGACGTGGCGCACGGCCGGAGCCTGCTCGTCCGCGGTGGAAACGGATCGGGCAAGAGCACGCTGCTCAGAGCACTCGCCGGCCTGCACCCCGACTACCGAGGACGCATCGCCCTCGGTGAGGCAGAGGTGACCCGCATCCCCGAGGAATTCCTTCGACGGCACATCCTTTATGTGCCGGAAACACCTGTTCTGCTGAATTCCTCCCTGCGCCAGAACCTGACGTTCGGCACGAACCGGTCGGAGGAGGAAATCCGCAGCGCCTGTCACACCGCCTGCTTCCTGGAGATCATCGACGGCCTCCCTGCCGGTCTTGACACCCCCGTACGGGAGGACGGCTCCGGATGGTCCCGCGGCCAGATCCAACGGCTGTCACTGGCTCGGGCTGTCCTCCACGCGCCACGCGTGTTCCTCTTCGACGAGAGCTTCAGCGGTATCGACACCGAGACCCTGAGCGTCGTATGGGCCCGGCTCGGGTCGGTCGACGCGACGAAGGTCGTGGTCACTCACGGAGTGATACCCGGCGCCACCTTCGACTTCCATGTCCGACTCGGCTCACCCGAGACCTCCTCGACGGCAGAACGGGTACCGGCATGAACTTCGCCGAACTGCTTGATCAGGCCCCGCACATGGCCGATTCACCGCTGGTCGCCGGCCTTCGTCCGATCACCGTCGTGACCCCGGATCTCGCGGCCACCGAGGTCGCCGACGTCCACGCCGGGCGCGCCCCGCGCCCCGGCCCCGTGACCGTCGCCGTCCTCACGCACAACGAGGCCGAGCACATCGGCGCGTGCTTGGCCGCGCTCTCGCAGGACGCCGACCGCATCCTGCTGGTCGACGCGGAATCAACGGACGGCACAATCGAGCAGGCACGGCGTGTCCGGCCTGACCTCGAAGTGCTCAGCGCGCCATGGCGTGACGACTTCGCACACCAGCGAAACCTCGCCCTGTCGCAGGTACGCGAGGGATGGGTGGTCTTCGTCGACGCCGATGAGGTGCTGGCCGCCGAGGACGCGGGCCGCCTGCGCGACGCCCTGTGCGCACTGGACCAGTTGCTGCCGGCCGAGGACTTCTCCGTCTCGCCGCGCATCGTGGACGTGGACGGCACCGGATACTCGGACAACCGTCGAATCCTGCGTGCCGGCACCCGCTACCGCTACAGAGGCCGCATCCATGAGAAGCCCTACGACGAGGCCGGGTGCCCGCCTGCCCGCGTCTACCTGGACGTCCGGTTCAACCACTTCGGCTACACGCCGGAGGCGATGGAACGGAAGGCGAAGCGAAGGCGCAACCGCCGGCTGCTCGACCTGTGCCGCCAGGAGGAACCCGAGAACGCCACGTGGGTCTACTACCTGATCCGTGACACGACCGACTTCCGTACCACCGGCGCAGACCGCTTGCGCGCCCGCTTCGAGGAACTCCGGTCAGCCGTGGACCGCCCGCTGCCCGAGGACGCCCCCGCACGCCTGACCGAGCGCCATGTCGACGCGTGGGCACTGCTGTGTCAGCTCGCTCTCGGCTTCGGTGGCACGGCCGAGGTCAAGGAGTACGCCGAACGCCTGGACTCCGTCGGCCGGAAGGTCGACGCCGCCTACTTCACGACGCTCATGGAGTCGAGCCGGGTGCTCGGCCGGTTGTCGGACCTCGCCGATCGCATCGCGGAGGCCGGCGCCTGGGAGACACTCGACAACCGCCACCTGGTCGGCCGGTTGTACGAGGTCCAGGCGACGGTGGCGCTGGCGAGCGGCCGCTACGACCTGGTCCCGGACGCCTGTCGGGCCGCGCGGGAACGGGGAGCCGGGTCAGGCCTCGCGGAGGACCTGACCCGGCTCCGTGAACTCCTCGGCACGCTCGATGCGCCCCGGGTGCGTCAGAGCTCGTAGACCGCACGGGGGCGGGCCAGTTCCACCGGGCCGTCGAAGACCTCGCGGGCGTCCGCCAGGTTGATGCCCGCGTCGGTCCACGGCGGGATGTGGGTGAGGAGCATGCGGCCCACACCGGCGCGGGCGGCGCTCTCGCCGGCCTCGCGGCCGTTGAGGTGGAGGTCGGGGATGTCCTCCTTGCCGTGGACGAAAGAGGCCTCGCAGAGGTACAGATCGGCGCCGGCCGCCAGCTCGTCGAGCTGTGCGCAGGGGCCGGTGTCGCCCGAGTAGACGAGCGAGCGGCCCTGGTGCTCGATGCGGATCGCGTACGCCTCCACGGGGTGGGCGACTCGTTCCGTACGGACGGAGAAGGGGCCGATCTCGAAGGCGGCACCGGACTTGAGCGTCTGGAAGCCGAAGACCTCGCCCATCGCCGAGGCGGAGGGGCTGTCGCCGTATGCCGTGGTCAGGCGCTGTTCGGCGCCTTCGGGGGCGTGGACGGGGATGGCCTCGCAACGGCCGCCTTCGTGGCGGTAGTAGCGCGCGACGAAGTACGCGCACATGTCGATGCAGTGGTCGGGGTGCAGATGGCTGAGGAAGACGGCGTCGAGGTCGTAGAGACCGCAGTGGCGCTGCAGCTCGCCCAGGGCACCGTTGCCCATGTCGAGGAGCAGCCGGAAGCCGTCGGCCTCGACGAGATAGCTCGAGCAGGCCGAGTCCGCGGACGGAAACGACCCCGAGCAGCCGACGACGGTGAGTTTCATGGAGACGGGAACCTCCGTGCTGGCAGAACGCTGGGCAAGAGGACGTGACGGGGGTCGTGCGGTGCGTTGAGAGTAAGGCGCAAAAGCCCATGTCGCCCCGGCGTCATGGGCCGTTGTGGGGCAACTCACCCGCGCTGTCACCGGTTCGGATGGTTCCGGCCCGGGTGGGCGGCCGGCGGTTCGGGAGCTTCGGGCCCCGGCGCGCCGCCGGTGGTTCGGGGCTTCGGCCCCGGCGCGCCGCCGGGGGTGGGCGCCGGTAGATTCATGCCCATGGACACGTCGTGGTGGCTCGCGCTCGCCGCCGTCGTCGCGATCGCGCTGGTCGTGGCGGTGGTGGACGGGTATGCGCGGGCGCGGCGGCGGCCCGGTGCCGGGCGCAGGCCGCCCGCGCGGCCGCCTCGTGGGCGGGGCACCGGTCGGGGCCCCGGGCGAGTCACGGGACGTGGCACCGGGCGGAAGCCGCAGGCCGCGGAGATCTGGTGGGCCGAGGTGCCCTACGAGGACGGGCCCGGTTCGAAGGACCGGCCGTGTCTGGTGCTCGATGTGCACGGGCGGACGGCCGTCGTCGTGAAGATCACCAGCAAGTACCACGACGAGCGGGCCGGGGTGATCCCGTTGCCGCCCGGGGCGGTGGGCGATGCGCACGGGCGGCCGAGCTTCCTGGAGACGGACGAGCTGCGGGAGGTTCCCGTGTGGGCCTTCCGGCGGCGGGTGGGGGTGGTGGACCCGGCCCTGTGGGACCAGGTCCGTCACCTGCACGGCTGACGCTGCCGGGCGCCGGTTGACGGCAGGCGTGCGGGCGGGCCGCTTTGTCAGTGGGGGCCGATAGCCTTGAAAAGGGCTCGGCCCCCAGGGAGGGCGGGGACTGTCCAGGTCACCCCGGAGAGCCGCCGCTCACGCCCGGAGAGCCGCCGCCCCCGCTCACGCCCAGAGCTGCCCCTGCAGCGCCTCGATCGCCGCCTCCGTCGACTCGGCCGTGTAGATGCCGGTCGACAGGTACTTCCAGCCGCCGTCGGCGACGACGAAGGCGATGTCCGCCGTTTCGCCCGCCTTGACGGCCTTGCGGCCGACACCGATCGCCGCGTGCAGGGCCGCGCCCGTGGAGACACCCGCGAAGATGCCTTCCTGGCGGAGGAGTTCGCGGGTGCGGGTGACCGCGTCCGCGGAGCCGACGGAGAAACGGGTGGTGAGGACGGTCTCCTCGTACAGCTCGGGGATGAAGCCCTCGTCGAGGTTGCGCAGGCCGTAGACCAGGTCGTCGTAGCGCGGTTCGGCGGCGACGATCCTGACGTCCGGCTTGTTCTCGCGCAGGTAGCGGCCGACGCCCATCAGGGTGCCGGTGGTGCCCAGGCCCGCCACGAAGTGGGTGATCGAGGGCAGGTCGGCGAGGAGTTCGGGGCCGGTGGTGGCGTAGTGCGCGCCCGCGTTGTCCGGGTTGCCGTACTGGTAGAGCATCACCCAGTCCGGGTGCTCGGCGGCGAGCTCCTTGGCCACCCGTACGGCGGTGTTGGAGCCGCCCGCCGCGGGTGAGGAGATGATCTCCGCGCCCCACATGGCGAGCAGTTCACGGCGCTCGGACGAGGTGTTCTCGGGCATCACGCACACGATGCGGTAGCCCTTGAGCTTCGCCGCCATCGCGAGCGAGATGCCCGTGTTGCCGCTGGTCGGCTCCAGGATGGTGCAGCCGGGGGTGAGCCGGCCGTCCTTCTCGGCCTGCTCGATCATGTGCAGCGCCGGGCGGTCCTTGACGGAGCCGGTCGGGTTGCGGTCCTCGAGCTTCGCCCAGATCCGTACGTCCGCCGAGGGCGAGAGCCTCGGCAGACGTACGAGGGGGGTGTTGCCGACCGCGGCGAGCGGGGAGTCGTAGCGCATCTCGATCAGACCGAGCCACCGGCGACGGCCGGCAGGATCGTCACACTGTCGCCGTCGGCGAGCTTCGTGGAGATGCCGTCGAGGAAGCGGACATCCTCGTCGTTCAGGTACACGTTCACGAAGCGGCGCAGCCTGCCCTCGTCCACGATGCGGGCCTCGATGCCGGAGTGCCGGGATTCGAGGTCGCTGAAGAGCTCGGCGAGGGTTTCGCCGGCGCCGTGGACGGCCTTCTCGCCGTCGGTGTAGGTGCGGAGGATGGTCGGGATGCGGACCTCGATGGCCATGGCTGCGGCTCCTGTTTGTCTGAGGAAGGCGGGTGCGTCTCGCTCGGGGCGAGCGGGCGGGCGCGGGCGCGTGGGCGCTCTGCGCGATGGTGCGGTGGTACGCGGAGGAGTCGCCGTCCGGCCGGGACCGCGCCGTGGTGTGCGGCGGCTCGCGGACCTGTACGGCGGCAGGGGGTCAGCGTGGACAGATGGCGCTGTTCAGCCTGCACAGATCGACGTGAAGGCGCGCCACGAGCAGCATGCCCGGCGTCTTGTCACTCACGTCGTGTTGAACCATGCGGTCATCGTATCGATTCCCCTCCCGGGAATCGGAGTGTGATCTCATATTGTGGACGAAATCTGTCCAGTTTCTGGTCCTGGGCTGGTCAGAGGCTTCGCCGGCGGCCGGCTGAGTACGTCACCTTGGTGGCTGAGTATCCGTGCCCATCGCCCGCTGTCGGCGCGGAAGTGAGAATCGGCGCCATGAACCCCGCAACGCATTCCCGTCTGTACGGCCCCGCGCCCCGGCCGCGCACCCGGAACGCCCTCGTCCTCCTGCCGGCCGCTGCGGCCTGGGGGCTCGCAGGCGCCTCGGCCGCCTGGCTGCTGATCCACTTCGGCATGGCGGCGCTGTGGGGCCTGGCCGCGGGCGCGGACACCGGCGGGCTTGTCGCCCAGGTCCTGCTGAGCTTCCTCGGTGGTGCCGTGGTCCTGGGCGGAATCGCGTTCGCGCCCGGGGTGCGGCGGCTGTCCGTGGAGACACGGCTGCTCCTGACCGGTGTGGTCGCGTTTCCCGTGCCGACCGCGCTCGCGGCGATGACCTTGGTCAACGCGGGCTGAGCGACTGCGGCAGGGCGGCGCGCCCCGCAGTGAGCCGGTTACGCCCTGCCGGTGTGCCGGCTATGCCGCGACGACCTCGACCTCCTCCTCCGTGACCTCGCCCTCGACGATGCGGAACGAGCGGAACTGGAATTCCCCGCCGTCGGTGTCCGCCGTGGAGACCAGGACGTAGTGGGCGCCCGGTTCGTTCGCGTAGGAGATGTCCGTGCGGGACGGGTAGGCCTCGGTGGCGGTGTGGGAGTGGTAGATGATGACCGGCTCCTCGTCGCGGTCGTCCATCTCGCGGTACAGCTTGAGCAGGTCGCCGGAGTCGAACTCGTAGAACGTGGGCGAGCGCGCGGCGTTCAGCATCGGGATGAACCGCTCCGGGCGCCCGGAACCGGCCGGTCCCGCGACGACGCCGCAGGCCTCGTCGGGGTGGTCCTCGCGGGCGTGGGCGACGATCTGGTCGTACAACGACTGGGTCAGCGTCAGCATGCGGCCGAGCATAAGCAGGTGGGTGCCGGATCCGAGATCCCCGGCCCATCTGGTGAGACATGGTTTTGAGATGGCGAGGGATGCCGAAGGGCCCGCCCGCACCGGTGGGGGTGCGGGCGGGCCCTTGAGCAGGCGACCGGGAAGGTCGGGCCATCAGGCTCGGATCGGGCCTTCGGGCTCGGATCCATGCCATCGGGCTCGGATCCATACCATCAGGCTCGGATCCATACCATCAGGCTCGGATCCATAC
>NZ_JBLMKT010000074.1:0-292296 GCF_047779955.1 Streptomyces lothianensis
CGGACCCGGACGACTCATACCCAACTAACGACGAATCTCCGACTCAGGTCACTAGGTGGTTGGGCATAGTTCGTCAAGCCACCGGCTGCAGAGTTCGCGGGTGATCGGCTCGAAGAGTTCGGGTGTGGACATCTCGAACAGGAACCGGGTCAGCAGGTCCTCATGCCCTGGCTCGACGTCGATGTCCTCGCGCATGTGCAGCTGCTCGGTCCACGTGGTGAGGTCGCCGGCAAGTGCTTCTCCGGCGAGCACCTTGCGCAGAGCGACTTGGGCACCCGCGCGGTCCAGCACCACCACTGCGGAACACTCACTCTCCGGGATCATGCGGGCCGCTGCGATCAGGTCGTCGATCCGGCCGGTGCACTTGACGAGGTCGAGCAAGACCTGTCGTCTTTGTGCTGCCATCGCGGACACTCTTCCTTTCCGCGTCATGCCGCAGCCTCCTGCTCGCGCTCGACCAGGACGCCGCGTTCGAAGCGTGCGCCGTTGCGGACGAGGGCGACGAGGTGGGGTGCGGTGATCGCGCGCCAGCGGGCCTGGGCGGACTCGGCGAGCTTGAACACCATCGCCAGGGCTGCGGCCGGGCTGCCAGCCCCGCGGGTGACCTTGGTCCGCAGCTTCACCGTGCTGAAGGTCGACTCGATCGGATTCGTCGTGCGCAGGTGGACCCAGTGCTCGGCCGGGAAGTCGTAGAAAGCCAGGAGTTCATCGACGTCGTCGGTGATCTTCTTGACGGCCTTGGGCCACTTCGCGCCGTAGGCGCGCCCGAAGTCCTTCACCGCCTTCTCGGCGTGATCGCGGTCCTCGGCGTTGTAGATCTCCTGCAGCGCCTTCTTCGCGCCGGGCTGGGCCGATCTCGGCAGGGCATTGACCACGTTCCGGGTTTTGTGAACCCAGCACCTTTGACGTCTGGCCTGTGGAAACACCTCGGCCAGGGCCCGCCACAGCCCCATGGCTCCGTCGCCGACGACGAGCTCAGGATCGCGCATGCCGCGCCGGCGGCAGTCCCGCAGGAGATCGGCCCAGGACTCGGCCGACTCGCGCAGGCCCTCAGCGAGCGCGGTCAGCTCCTTGCTGCCGTCCGTACGCACGCCCATGAGGACCAGGACGCAGGAGCGGACCTGGCCGAGGCGGACCTTGGGATGGACGCCGTCGGCCCACACGTACACGTAGTCGGATCCGGACAGGTCCCGGTCCTGGAAGGCGGAGTGGTCGTCGCTCCACTGCTTGGTCAGCCGGGTCACCGTGGCCGGCGAGAGCCCAGCGGCCGATCCGAGGAACTGCTCCATCGCGGGCACGAAGTCGCCGGAGAACAGACCGTGCAGGTAGAGCAGGGGCAGGACCTCGCTGATCTTCGGGGACTTCCGGCACCAGGGGGCGAGGATCTTGGACGAGAACCGCTTGCGCTCGCCCGTCTCGCCATCGACCCGCTTGTCGTTCACCCGCGGCGCCTTCACCGCAATCGGCCCGGCGGCGGTGGTCACCGTCCGCTCGCGGTGGTGGCCGTTGCGGACCACCAGACGGCGACCGCCCTCGTCCCGCTCGCCCGCCAACTCAGCTATGTACTGGTTGACCTCGGCTTCCAGGGTCGCAGCGAGCATCCGACGGACGCCCTCACGGACGATGTCGTCCATCAGGGAGCCGCTCTGGGTGGTGCCGTCCTCGTTGACTACGCTCAGCACGGGCGTGCCTTCCCGACCCGCGCTGCAACGCGGGCCTACTCGATGACCAGAAGTCGATCACTCGGGAAGGTACGCCCTCCGCGTTGCGCGAGGCACCCCTCCCGAGCCCGATCCACAGGTCTTGAGCATTGCTCCCCTCCGGTGGGAGATCTTTGAAGAGCTCCTCTCACACGGACGACGTGCTTCCACGCACCGACCTGTCGGGCACCGACATCGCTCTGGTTCGTGGAACACGGTTCCCTGTGGACATCGACCGGTCGACGCTCGACCGCCCCGGAAGCCAGCTCGCTGCCTGCCGCCCGTCGGAGGCCCCTCGGCAGCGCGGGACTCGCGAGCGAGGCGGGGCCAAGGCGCCGACTTCGGCCCGCCCAAGCCGAAGTCCAAGTCACGCGCCCGTGCGCACTTGCGTGCGCCGCTCGTCCCTTCCGTACGGTCCAGCCGATGGCGAACCGCCCTCGCACACCGTGAAGGAGAGCTGTTGAAGCCGACCGAGGAAGTGCTCCAGGACCTGACCCAGTCCTCGAACGTCTCCGTCCACTCCGACGACGCGCTCGTCGGGAAGGTGCAGGCCGCCATCACGGCGGACGACGAGAAGCGGAAGGAGAACGAGGACGAGCCGCTCCGCCGGAAGCCCGCCCTCGTCCCGATCCTGCCGACCGAGCTGCCCCGGCAGTTCGAAGTGACCCTCTGGGACGTGCTCCACACCCTCGCCCGGGCCACTGCCCTGTCGTGGCGCGGTGCGGGCCGGGGGCTGGCGGAGCACTGGGGCGCACTCAAGTACACCCAGGCCCTGGCCGGCGGTCGTGACTCCTTCCTCGGCCTCACCGACGAAGGCCACCGCATCGCGGACCACTACAAGTCGCTGCAGTCCAGCGAGCTCGGCATCGGCTTCGCGCTCACGCTCGCCGAGCACATGCTGCGCAGCCGTTTCCCCGACCATTCGGTGACGATCGTCCCCGCCGACACGGCGTTACGCGCGGGCTGGGCCCTCACCAGCAGGGACAAGGGCGAGAAGGTGAAGTACCGCTATCGCCCCCAGTACTTCGCCGAGGTCTGGCGGCCGGGCGAGCCGTCCCTTGCCATCCCCCTCGCCTGCAAGGGCAACCACAGCGACTCCGCCACCTCCGCCGAGCAACTGGCCTCCGCCTCGGCCCACGTCGAAGCGGTCCACATTGGCGCGTGGAACGAGACCCCCGGCCTGCTGTTCAGCACACAACTCCCGACGGACGGCGGCACGATGACCGTCCACGCCCTCCAGGCGCCGGGCAGTGGCGGTCGGCTGTCCCCGGCAGAGGGCCGGGAAGCGAACCGGAACGCCCCGCCGTTCCAGGCGAACGTGATGCCGGACATCCATCCGCCGGCCGAGGGCCTGGTGGCACCGGAGCCCGTACGGGGCTGCCACGTGCAGCCGAAGGACTACGCCTGGTTCCAGGAGTCCCTGGCCCACACCACCGCGGCGGGCCTCATGGCCTTCACCGGCTCCGGCCACGCCACCGCCCGCCACCTGACCGACCGGCAGGGCCGCAAACGCTACACCGGTCTCGAACACGCGGCCAGCATGAGCATCCAGGACGCCGTCCACACCCTCTTCGGCAACGAGTACGTCGGCACCGACCACGTTTTCCGCCTCAACGGCCCCCGCGTCGAGGCGTTCTCCGGCGTGGACGAGGAGGTCTTCCGACTCCTCGCCAGGGGCGACATCGAGGAGTGCCGCGCCCTCGTCCACGCGAGCCGCCACGTCCGCCCCCGCCTCACGTTCGACAAGGACTGGGGCGGTCCGGTCTCCGTCCACGCCGACGGCTCCGTCTTCGCCCTGCGGCTGCTGCCGGGGCAGAACGAGGAACCCTGCGCGTGCTCGTCTCGCTGACGCACCGCTGAGACGACAGGTCCGTCCGGACGGCCTCTGGGCGGACGACCAAACCACATGACGGCCAGGAGCATCGGCCTCGACTCGCGGTGACGGTGTAGGCGCGGGCGATACAGAGCATGGCCTTGCTCACCCGCCCCGAAGGACGGCAGCGTCACCCACGGCAGTGACCGAGCGGCGTACGAGCGGGCAGTGGCCTGCGAGTCCACGTTGTACGCCGTATGGCCCGGGGAGTGGTCCAGCCGCCTTCTCGTGATCGACGATCTGGACGAATACGCCAAGGCTCACGGCATCAAGCACGATGTGCAGCGGACAGGACTGATCGAGCATGTGCACCGGTCCGGTGGACCGAGTCGGACGACAAGCGGATTCCGCGCAGCCCGCGCATCGCAACGAGGCGTGCTGGACTGCGGGTGCAAGATCGATGCTGGTAGTCAATGGATCCAGCCGGAAGCCTTCCGACCAATTCTTCGAGCTGGCTGTTACCGAGTTCCACCGTCGGGACCCGGACTGGACCTGGGAGTGGGAGCGGGATGCAGTGTTTGACCGTTACCACACCCCGGTTTCGCCGTGAGTCCACTGCGGGCTATCGCTCGGCCGCCATGCAAGTCCGTCGTGCAGGGCAGCCACCCACCTTGGACGACTCCGGGTTGGAACACCTGCTGGCTACACCGCATCCTCTCGTTGCAACGGCGGTAAAGGGGGTGGACGCGATGACCGCCTCTCAGGCGTTCTCGTCATGGATCCGCGCACCCAGATCCTCCGCCCATTCCAGCGCCCACGCCTTGAGTTCTTCGATCTGCCGGGAGGTGAGCCCGTACGCGGTGTAGTCCTCATCCTCGTACCAGTCCGCGCCGATCAGCCGGTCCCTGAGGTCTTCGAGGCTGAACTCGTCGTGGGCGCGACGGCGGCCCAGGGATTCGAGGTCGGCGGTGGAGCGGTGGCGGGAGGCAGCCTGGACGTCGATGAGGTCGCGGACGGTGCCACGGTCGGCGAGGGCACGGACCTTGGTGCCGATCACGTCATCGAGGGAAAGAACGGGGCCGTAGGGGGTCTGGGCGGGCGGAGCCCAGAACGCCTCCTTGAGGACGTCGACCTCGCACTCCTCGCCGGTGTCCGGATCGGTGACGAGGAACCGGCCGCTGAGCGGATCGGTCTGGACGTGCGTGGTCCGCCATCCGCGCGCGCCGAGACCTGCTGTGAGTGAGGCGACGATCTCCTGCATCGGAGCGGGGTTCTCGGTGGCGACGTCGAGGTCGCGGCTGAAGCGTTCGACCAGGCCGTGGGCCTGCACGGCGTACCCGCCGGTGAGGACCAGGGGGTAGGGGGAGCCGAGGTCGAGGATGTCGGCGAGGAGACGCTCGTGGAGCGGAGTGAGCTTCACGCGGCGGTCGTGTCGGCCGGAGCGGTGCGGAGCAGCTCGGGGAAGGCATCCTCCCAGACTGCGCGGATGTAGGGACTGACCAGGCGCCGCAGCACGGGCCACTGCTCGGTGAGCAGCCGGTGGTGCAGGAGGGCCACCAGGTCCTCGCGCAGTCCCTCGGCGAGGACGGTCCGGTAGAGCGTCATGCGGGACTTCGGACGGTCCAGGCTGTAGCTCGTCCGCCCGGACCAGACGATGTGGAGCGGCAGGTCCACGTTGCCCTCGACGGGGCCGGCCAGCTCCTGCAAGCGCTCGGGCAGTCGGCTGCGGTAGCGGTCCCGCAGCACCTCGGCGCGGGGGGCGGTGATCGTCGCGTCCATGCATCCAGTATCGCTGCTGGGAGGCGGCGGCATGGCGGATACGGGGCCCCTGTCGTACGTACGGGTCGGGTGGCTGCCCGCCCTTCACTCGGACATCTGCCCCGGTGGGCGCTCAGCGCAACATCGCCTACCCGTGCCGGCCCCCAGGTGGTGCGGCAACCAGCGGCCCTGCAGACCCGGAGCCATCGCAGATCGTGGGCGCGGGCGATCATGACGCAGCAGGTCACGCGGAGGGCCGCCGTGGTGGGTCCGGCCGCGGCCCGGTGGGAGCCAGATACCTGTCGAGGTCACCCGTCATGGCGGCCACCCGTCAGTGAGCTGGGACGCTCCCGCGCCCGATGCTGACCGTTTGCTGACCTGAGCGAGGCCATAAAGCCTCTGACCTGCGAGAAAACCCAAATGCTAGATCTTGGACTTGAACATGGTACGCATCATCGAGGCACTCCTGGACATCGGCTCCCTGCCTGCGTTTTTGCAGGTCAAGTGCTGTTCTCCTACCCTACAACGAGTCGCATGTCCGGACAGTGTTCCCCAGGTTTCCCAGGACTCATGCTGACCACGTGCTGACTCTTCCGACACATCGCCAGGCGACCGCGGGAGAACTTCGCCCGCTCTTCCCGACTCCACCGCGACGACGGCACAAGCCTACGCAGCATCCTGTGAAGGGCGTCCGTGATCACCGTCACTCCGGCGGCCTGGGTGGTGGACGTATGCCCCCAGTACGCCCAGCATCGCGACCTCGCTGCACAGCAGCACCCGCTCGATCAGGCCGATGAGTTCGCGGCCGCCGGGGCCCGCCGAAAAGGCCATCAGGGCAGCACCCGCCAGGGCCGTCCAGGACAGAAATCGGATCCATCGGATGTGTGGACTGGTGTCCGGGCGCAGGCGGCGGGACAGGAGGAGACCCGCCAGCGGGAGAGCAAGGAAAGCGGCGCAGGAGGCATAGCGGTGGATGAGGGCCGGGGTGCTCAGGTTCGTCGTCAGAGGGTCGGTGGGGAGAACGGAGGCGGTGAGGAGGCCCAGGCTCCAGAGGGCAAGAAGGGACGAGGGCAGGCCCTTGAGCGCGGGAAGGCGGGTGCGGGCGACCAGGAGCAGAGCCAGGGAAACCGCGCCGAGCAGGGCCATCGTCGTCTCGATCGGGCCGCCGCGGTCCAGAGCCGCGAAGTCGCTGACCGTCAGGGCGAAGGGGCTGAGTCCGGGGTCCGTGTCGGACGGTGTCCACAGGGCGGCCGCGACCGCCAGGACGACGGTGGTCCACACGGCAGGGGCCAAGTGGCGGCAGAGCATGGGGAGAGCGGGAATGCGCATGGTTCATCTTCGGGCTCGCGTCGGCCGACGCGGATCAGGGATCGACCCTGAGGCCACCCTGGGCCCGCCCCGATACCGCCCCTGACCCGTGCGCCGCGAACCGCACTCCGACGAAGTCAGCCGATCGGCTCGGTAGCGGCTGCCGGGCCGTCCGACGCAGGCGTCACCCCGGCCCCGCAGGCCCGGCATCTGGCCCATCTGGCCCGGCACCTCGACGTGAGGCGCGCCACAACGTGCTCAGGCGCCGGTGCAGGCCTCGTGGCCCCAGCTGCCCGAGGCGAGCTTGGTGATCTTCTCGCCCGCGGCGTACGAGCGTCCGCAGGTGCAGCGGCCCGCGAACTTGGCCTTGATGACGGGCGCCTTCTTCCCGGCGGACCCGCTCCTGCGCGAGGCGTCCTTGCGCGGGGCCGATGCCTTCCGGGCCGCCGGTCCGGCCGTGATGCGGTCGGCGCGCGGTGCGGGGATCTCCGCCATGCCGTGTGCGGTCCCTGCGGGCTGCTGCGATTCGGCGGCGTCGCTGGCCGCGATGTCGGCGATGGCGTTGAGCAGGTCGCCGTCCGCCTGGTGGGCGGCGACATGGCGGAAGGTGACCTCACGCCCGGTGAGCAGCTCGTCGATGCGGATCACCAGCTCACGGTTGGCCACCGGCTTCTTCGCGGCCGTGAGCCAGCCGTTGCGCTTCCAGTTCTTGATCCAGGTGGTCACGGCCTGCATCGCGTACTTGCTGTCCATCCGGACCTCGAGCGGCACCGCGGCGTCGGTGGCCGCCAGCAGCTCCGCCAGAGCGGTCAGTTCGGCGACGTTGTTGGTGGCGACGCCGAGCGGGCCCGCCTCCCAGCGCTGCGGGGTGCCGGCGGCATCGGCGATCACCCAGCCCCACGCGGCGGGTCCAGGATTCTTCTTGGCCGCACCGTCACAGGCGGCGATGATCAAGTCGGACATCCCTCGATGATGCCAGTCGTACGGCATCCATCCGTAATCAGCCGGGGGCCGCCCCGCTCCCCAGGCCGAATCGCCGGGTCGGGTGCCACGCGGTTCCGTTCCAGGTGACGAGGGTCACCTCGCGGACGGTGACGGTCAGTGGGAGGCAGGGTGCGAGCTCGGCTTCGAGGGCGTCGTACGCGGCCGCCTGTCCGCTGCCGGGTGCGGCGCTGTTCGCGAGGGTCAGATGGGGCCGCAGCCCGTCCTCGCCGAAGATCCCGCCGTACGGAGCACACTGCGGCCAGGCCGCCACGACGCTCTTCGTGAGCGCGGTGACGGGGTCGGCGGGCCAGGGCTCCAGGTAGAGCACACCGGGGTAGCGGCCGAACTCGGCGAAGGTCAGCTCGAAGGACTCATGGCCGCGCAGCAGTTCCCCGAGCCTGCGGCGCACGACGGCGTCGGTCCGGCTCTCGTGCAGAAACGGGAACAGCACCGAGACATGGGCGGGAAACGGCTCCCGCATCAGGGGATCGGCCTCGGGGATCAGGATCGTCAGGGCGGTGTCCCCCAGGGCATGGCCCCACCCCTGGCCCGCCCGGGCACTCATCGGTCGATCACGGGGACACGGTGCCACGGACGCCGCGCACCCGGTCGCGCGGGGCCCCGCGTGCGGCCGGGAGTGCGTGCGGCCGGGAGTGCGGGGTGCCGGGAGTGCGGGGTGCCGGGGGTGCGCGGGGGGGCCGCGTCGACCGGCCGGTGAGGCCCTCACACCGCCTCGGCCACCTGTTCCTCCTGCCCGGCGAACTGCGTCCGGTGCAGCTCCGCGTACCGTCCGTCCGCCGCGAGCAGCTCCTCGTGGCGGCCGCGCTCCACGATCCGCCCGTCCTCGACGACCAGGATCTGGTCGGCCGATCGGATCGTGGACAGCCGGTGCGCGATGACCAGCGCGGTCCGTCCGTCCAGCGCCTCGGCGAGCGCCTCCTGCACGGCGGCCTCGGAGGTGTTGTCGAGGTGTGCGGTCGCCTCGTCGAGGATGACCACGCGCTGCCGGGCGAGCAGCAGCCGGGCGATCGTCAGACGCTGGCGTTCACCTCCGGAGAGCCGGTAGCCGCGCTCGCCGACCACGGTGTCGAGCGCGTCCGGCAGCGAGCGGATCAGTTCCTCGAGCCGGGCCCGGCGCAGCGCGTCCCACAGTTCCTCCTCACTGGCGCCGGGCCTGGCGAGCAGCAGGTTCGCGCGTACGGAGTCGTGGAAGAGGTGCCCGTCCTGCGTGACCATGCCGAGCGTCTGCCGCAGCGCGGTCGCGCTCAGGTCGCGTACGTCGACGCCGCCGATCCGTACGGCACCTTCGTCGGCGTCGTAGAGCCGCGGCACGAGCTGGGCGATCGTCGACTTGCCGGCGCCGGAGGAGCCGACGAGGGCGATGGTCTGCCCGGGTTCGGCGCGGAACGACAGGCCGCGCAGCACTTCCTCGCCGCCTCGGGTGTCCAGGGAGGCCACCTCCTCCAGGGAGGCGAGGGAGACCTTGTCGGCCGAGGGGTAGCCGAAGCGCACGTTCTCGAACTCGACGGCGACCGGCCCCTGAGGCACCACGGTGGCGTCCTTCTTCTCCTCGATGAGCGGCTTGAGGTCGAGTACCTCGAAGACCCGCTCGAAGCTGACCAGCGCGCTCATCACCTCGACCCGGGCACCGGCAAGCGCCGTCAGCGGTGCGTAGAGGCGGGTGAGGAGCAGGGCGAGGGCGACCACGGAGCCCGCGTCCAGGCTGCCGCGGATCGCGAACCAGCCGCCGAGCCCGTAGACGAGCGCGAGCGCGAGGGCCGAGACCAGGGTCAGCGCGGTGATGAAGCTCGCCTGCGCCATCGCCGTCCGCACCCCGATGTCGCGCACCCGGCGGGCGCGGGAGGCGAATTCCTCGGACTCCTCCTCGGGGCGCCCGAAGAGCTTGATCAGGGTCGCGCCGGGCGCCGAGAACCGCTCGGTCATCCGGGTGCCCATGGCCGCGTTGTGCGCGGCGGCCTCGCGCTGCAGCCCGGCCATCCGGGCACCCATCCGCCGGGCGGGAACGACGAACACCGGCAGGAGCACCAGGGCGAGCAGGGTGATCTGCCAGGACAGGCTGAGCATCACGGCGAGCGTGAGGAGCAGCGTGACGACGTTGGAGACCACGCCGGACAGCGTGTTGGAGAAGGCGCGCTGGGCGCCGATCACATCGTTGTTGAGGCGGCTGACGAGCGCGCCGGTGCGGGTGCGGGTGAAGAACGCGACCGGCATCCGCTGCACATGGTCGAAGACGGCGGTGCGCAGGGACAGGATCAGGTCCTCGCCGAGGCTCGCGGAGAGCCAGCGGTTGACCAGCCCCAGACCGGCCTCGGCCACGGCGATCGCGGCGATCAGGAGCGCGAGCCGCACAACGGTGCCGGAGTCGCCGCCGGCGACGATGGCATCGACGACCCGGCCGGCGAGGACGGGCGTGGCCACGGCGAGCAGCGCCATGGCCACGCTCACGAGCAGGAACTGGCCGATTCTTCGTCGGTGCGGGCGGGCGAATTCGGAGATCCGGCGCAGGGTGGCCCGGGCAAAGGGACGCTTGTCCTGCTGTGCGTTCATGACGCTGTGCAACTGCGTCCAGGCTGTGGTTTCCATGCTCATGCCTGAAAGCTAGAACCTGAAGCTTGCTTGAGGTCAACTGTTTTCCCGGGAACGGCAACATCCCCACTCCGCCGCGACCCCGGTGACGGCTCTGCTACAGTGCGTACGGCACTTGTGTACGCCTGGGTATCCCGGCGCCGGTGCCGTTCCACTCTCCGCCCGATGCGCTCGGGCCCGTCCGCCCGCTTCTGCCGGGCCGTCCGGACAGCCGCTGTCCGTATCCCACCGCGCTCCCGCAGCCGGCGCTCGCCGTCAGCCGCGTACGAGCCGGTTCTCCCGCTCCGCCGACGTGCGGTGCGCGCCCCGTTGTGGGCGCCCCGCCTTGCCGTCGCGTCGAGCCGATCCCTCCCTCCCGTATGTCGACTCCCGTCCGTCGAAAGGACGACACCAGCATGACGACCACAACCACAACCACAACCACCGCCACCGCCACCGCCACCGCCACCACCGAGCCGAGCGCCGCGAAGGCGACCGGCACCGCACTCGAACCCACCGCATCCGCCCCGAAGTCGCCCACGGCCCGCGGGATCCTCGACCTCGCCGCCCACGGCAACGGCGTGCTGCGCACCGCGGGCGGGCTGCCCTCCCCCGGTGATCCGCACGTACCGGCCGCTCTGATCCGCCGCCTCGGGCTACGGCGCGGCGACATGCTCGAAGGGAGCCTCGCGCGGGCCGCGAAGAGCCGGGCCCTCGGCTCCGTCACCCGGGTCGGCGGGCGGCCTGCGCAGGACCTCGGTCCGCGCCCGCACTTCAAGGACCTCACCCCGCTGCATCCGCGCGAGCGGCTCACCCTGGAGCACCGCGCGGGCGGTGTCGCGCCGCGCGTCGTCGATCTCGTCGCGCCCGTCGGCAAGGGCCAGCGCGGACTGATCGTCGCCCCGCCGAAGACCGGCAAGACCATGCTGCTCAAGCAGTTGGCCGGGGCGGTCGCCGAGAACCATCCGCGGGCGCACCTCATGGTGCTGCTGCTCGACGAGCGGCCCGAGGAGGTCACCGACATGCGCCGTTCGGTACGGGGTGAGGTGCTCGCCGCCACGTTCGACCGGCCCGCCGAGGAGCACATCGCGCTCGCGGAGCTTGCGGTGGAACGCGCCAAGCGCCTGGTCGAGCAGGGCCGCGACGTGGTGCTGCTGCTCGACTCGCTGACCCGGCTGTGCCGCGCCCACAACACGGCGGCCTCCGCCGGCGGCCGCACCCTCAGCGGCGGCGTCGACGCGGCCGCGCTGCTCGGTCCGAAGCGGCTGTTCGGCGCGGCACGGCTCACCGAGGAGGCCGGTTCCCTGACGATCCTCGCCACCGCGCTCGTGGACACCGGCTCGCGCGCCGACGACTACTTCTTCGAGGAGCTGAAGAGCACCGGGAACATGGAGCTCCGTCTCGACCGAGCCCTCGCCGGTCAGCGGGTGTTCCCCGCCGTGGACATCACGCCCTCCGGTACGAGGCGCGAGGAACTCCTCGTGCCGGACGGCGAACTGACGGCCATGCGGGCCCTGCGGCGAGCCCTGCGGGCACGCAACGGGCAGGCCACCGAGGCGCTCATCGAGCAGCTGCGCAGGACGCCCGACAATCCGTCCTTCCTGCGCCAGGTCAAGCAGACCGTGCCGGGCGCATAGGTCTGCCCGCCGGCCGGGACGGGGGGCGGGGCCGGTGCGACGATCAGGGCAGCACGACCCAGTCCCCGAGCAGCGCCGCCACAAGTCCCGTACCGAGCAGATACGTTCCCAGGCGGGTACGCCCCCGTCGGCTCAGCTCGATCACGACGCCGCAGAGCACAAGGAGCAGGCCGTACACCCCGACCACGAGCACCGAGGAGCGGCTGGCGAGCCGGATCGCGAGGACCACGGCGGCAAGCACCATCAGGGCGGAGGCCGCGGTGATCCGCAGGCGGCGCGCCTGACGCGGGGTCAGGCCGGAACGGCCGGTGCCGGTGGCCTCGCCCTCCGCTTCGCCCGTGGTCGCGCCCGCCTCGGCCACGCTCCTGTCCGCTTCGCCCGTGGCCCCGTCCGCCTGCGCGCGGCCCTCGGTCGGGGCGGCCTCTTGATCGGATGCGTTCATGGCTCTGGATCGTAATCGCTGCCGTCGAGTTCCCCCAGGCGGGCCGCGATCTCGCCGCGCGAGGGCACCGAGAGTTTCGCGAGGATGCGCTCCAGGTGGGCGTCGACCGTGCGTTTCGAGATGACGAGACGCTCCGCGATCTCCCGGTTCGAGAGGCCTTCACAGGCGAGCAGCGCCACCTCGCGCTCGCGTGGGGTGAGGTCGTGGCACCTTGGGCGCGGCGCGGGGATCAGGACCCTCGTCTCCTGCCCGGTGGCAAGCGCGACGACCTCGTCCTGCGGCCGCTTCGCCCCGTCGGCACGCAGCTCGGCGTAACGTTTCTCCCCGAGCGCTTCGCGCGCCGCACGCACCGTGTCCTGGTGGCATTCCTCCATCCGCGAGGTGCCGCCGAGCCGCGCACCGGCGCCCGCCCACAACGGATCGGCCGCGCCGAGCAGCCAGACCGCCTCCTCGTGCCGTCCCTCGTGTCCCGCCAGCCACGCGAGCAGTTCCAGGCAGTACCCCATACCCACGGCATCGCCGAGCTCGTGCTTGATCCGCAGCGCCGTGACACCCGAGGCGCGGCTCTGCCCGTATGCACCACGGCGGAACCGGGACACGCCGATCACAAAATGCAGATAGCCGCGCACCCAGCCCTCCCGGGAGTGCTCGCCGAGCCGCCCGAGGCCTCGCTCGCAAATTTCCACGGCGGCGTCGAACTGCCCGCCGAGCTGGCGCATATAGCCGATCTGGGTCTCCAGGGTCACGAGCCCGACGACGTCCTGGGCCTCCTCGAGGATCCGGTGGGCCTCGTCCGCCGCCCTGGCCGCCTCCTCGTGCCGTTCCATGAACGTCAGCGACAGATTGAGGTAGACGCGCCCGCGCCCGGCGAGCACCGGATCGTCCAGCGCGTCGGCGATCCGTACGCACTCCTGGGCTTCCTCCAGCGCCTTCGGATCGGCCTGGAACGCGCCGAGGTACGCGCTCTGCGCGAGCGCCCAGGCCCGCTCGCGTACGGCACCGGGGAAGCGGTCGGTGATCTTCGCGTACCAGTAGCGGCCCTCGGTGTGCAGCGCGGCGATATGCCAGTACGGCCAGAGCGAGCCGACCAGCGCGGCGGCCTCCCTGTCCTTGCCGGGCGCCACGAGGGCGTACTCGATGGCGAGGCGGATGTCGGCGTGCTGCTCGCGCAGGGCGTGGTAGCGGCGGATCTGCTCGTCGGCGAGGAAATGACGGTCGAAGTCCTCCGCGAGCCGCAGGTGGCGCGCGCAGTGGCGTTCGCGCATCCGGCTCTGTTCACCGCGCCGTTCGAGGTGCTCGGCACCGTATTCGCGCAGGGTGTCGAGCATCCGGTAGCGCGAGCCGCCCTCGCCTTCTCGCTGCACCACGGACTTGTCGACCAGCCCGACGAGCGCGGTGAGGATCTCCTCGCGCGGCAGCGGGCCGCCCGAACAGACCTCTTCGGCGGCGGCGATGTCGAAGCTGCCGGCGAAGACGGAAAGCCGTGACCAGAGCAACTGCTCCTGGGCGGTGCAGAGTTCATGGCTCCACTCGATGGCGGTGCGCAGCGTCTGGTGTCTGGGCAGTGCGGTGCGCCGGCCGCCGGTGAGCAGCCGGAAGCGGTCCTCCAGGCGGGCCACCAGCTGGTCGAGGGGCAGCACCCGCAGCCGTACGGTGGCGAGTTCGATGGCGAGCGGCATACCGTCGAGACGGCGGCAGAGCGCTGTCACATCGGCCCGGTTCCCGTCGTGCACCGTGAAGCCCGGGTCCACGGCCCTGGCGCGCTGCGCGAAGAGTTCGACGGCGTCGCCGCCGGTGTCCCGTACCGGCAACGGGGCGATCTGACAGATGTGTTCACCGGGCACGTCGAGCGGCTGGCGGCTGGTGGCGAGCACGGAGACCCCGGTGGTCTCGTGCAGCACGATGTCGGAGAGCATCGCGCAGGCGTCCACGAGATGCTCGCAGGTGTCGAGGATGAGCAGCAGTGAGCGTTCGCGCAGATGGTCGAGCACGGCGTCGAGCGGTGGGCGCGGATCCCCTTCGGGCAGTCCGAGGCAGCCGGCCACGGTGTGCGGGAGCAGTTCGGGGTCGCGCAGGTCGGAGAGTTCGACGAGGCGGACGCCGTGTCCGTAGCGGCCCGCGAGCCGTGCGGCCGCGCGCAGGGCGATCCGGGTCTTGCCCACGCCGCCCGGCCCCGTCACGGTGACCATACGGGCCTGGCGCAACGCCTCGTCGACCCGGGCCAGTTCCCTGGCTCGACCGACGAAACCGGTCACCTCCACCGGCAGTTCCCCCGGCCTGCGGCGGACAAGAGCCAACGTCATTCCCATCCTCACGGCGAGCGGTGTACGGCCTGCGGTCGTACGGCTGCGGTCGTACAGCTGCGGTCGGCTGCGGTCGTGCGACTCGCGGCTTGCGGCGCGTGCGGGGTGAGCGGCTCCCACCTCTTCCCCGCCGCCGTTGACGATACGCGTCGGCAGGTCCGGCGTCCTCGGTATACCTAGGCCCGGGCGCGCCGAAGTTCGGTATACGCATACCGTGCCGCGGCGGTGCGACAAGCGCTTGCCGGCAGGCAGAGTGGACCCGTACGCCACGAGCGGTCCGCGGGCGTACATCACGAACTCGGCCGGCTGGCTTGTCGGTGAGCCAGCCGGCCGAAGCGCCCCGCCCGGGCGTCTCTCCGCGCTCCCCCTCCCGCCCCGTCCTGCGGGCCGCGGGCCAGCGGAGCGCCCGGTGCCGGGGGTGTCGGCCGCCCTCTCTTCTCCCACCCCGCTCCCCCGACACCCCGTGGACACGTGGGCTGCCGACGGCACTTGTGGGGCGACCGGTGCCGGAACCTCTCCTTCACTGCGACGGGGTCCGGTGCCCGAGCCCCTCCTCCATGCGGCAGGATGTCGCCTGTTTCGCACTCGCACGCAGGTTCGCCTGCGACTCCCGCCTGGAGGTACACCGGTGAGGTCCGAGGTCACCTGGAACGACTGGCTCGTGGCCGGCATCGCCCTCGCCGCCGGCATCGTCGCGGGCCTGCTGCTCCGCCTCACGATGCGCTGGCTCGGCAAGCACGCCAAGCGCACCGCGTGGAGCGGCGACGACGTCCTCGTCGACGCGCTGCGCCACCTCGTGCCATGGGCCGCAACCATCGCCGGCGCGGCGGTCGGTGCGATGGCGTTGCCGCTCACCGACCGGGTACGCGGGATCGTCACGCAGTCCCTCACCGCGGCCCTGATCCTCTTCGCCACGCTCACCGCGACCCGGGTGATCGCCGCCCTGATCAAGGCGTACACCCAGGCCAGGACCGGAGTCGCCGGTACGGCCACCATCTTCGTGAACATCTCGCGGGTCGTGGTGTTCGCGATGGGCGCCCTGGTGATCCTGCAGACCATGGGCATCTCGGTCGCGCCTCTGATCACCGCGCTCGGCGTCGGCGGGCTCGCGATCGCCCTCGCGCTGCAGGACACGCTCGCCAACCTCTTCGCCGGGGTGCACATCCTCGCCTCGAAGACGATCCAGCCGGGCGACTACATCCGGCTCAGCAGCGGCGAGGAGGGCTACGTCGTCGACATCAACTGGCGCAACACCGTGGTCCGCAACCTCAGCAACAACCTGGTCATCATCCCCAACGCCCAGCTGTCCTCCGCCAACATGACCAACTACACCCGGCCCGAGCAGCGGATGACGGTCCTCGTGCAGGCCGGGGTGGCCTACGACAGTGATCTCGACCACGTCGAGCGGGTCACGATGGAGGTCGTGGACGAGGTGATGGCCGAGGTCGACGGCGGCGTCGAGGAACACGAGGCGGCCGTGCGCTTCCACACCTTCGGTGACTCCCGCATCAACTTCACGGTGATCCTGGGAGCGGGCGAGTTCAGCGACCAGTACCGGCTCAAGCACGAGTTCATCAAGCGGCTGCACGGCCGCTTCCGGGCGGAGGGCATCCGGATCCCCGCCCCCGCCCGTACGGTCACCCTGCACCCTTCCGGGCCCGGCCCCTCGGCTGTGCTTCCGCAGCAGCGCGATGCCTCGCCGGAGCTCGGCTCGCTGCGGCCGGCCGGTCCGGTGCCGCAACCGGGCCCCATGTGACCGTGCCGGACCCCTACCCGACTGGGCCGGCACAGTTTTGTCGGCCATACTGCGCACCGAGAGCAGAGAGCGGCCAGTAGTGAGCATCGCAGGAAAGGCAACCGTGGATCAGCGCATAGGAAAGAAGGACTCTCCCCTGCACACGGCCGCCTCGATGGATCCAGGCCTCATCCCGGGGATCACGCCGGGCGGGCGGGCCGGGGAGGCGGAGGATTCGGAGGCTGCGAAGGCTTCGGCGGCTTCGGGGCGAGCCGCGGAGGAGTCCGCCGAGGAGACCGAGCAGACCGGAACGGCTGCATCGGACACCGAGGCCCCGGCATCCGACGCATCCGACGAGACCGAGGACAGCGGCAAGCGCCCCGCCTTCGAGGCCCGCGACCACCGCGGCGCCATCACCGTGAACGCCGAAGGCATCGGCTTCACGCTCGACGACCAGGCCACGGACTTCACCTGGGACGAGGTCGTCGCGGTCGAGCACTCCACGCCCCGCTTCGCCAAGCGCCTCACGGTGACGGTGCACACCAAGGGCGAGCGCTGGTACCCCAACGAGGTCCAGGCCCCCGACCGCGCCACCCTGACCCGCTGGTCGGGCGAACTCGACGTGGCGCTGGACGCGTACTTCGAGGAGTGAACAGCGTGCGTCGTACGTGAGGAGGGGGGCCGTCGTCGTCGACGGCCCCCCTCCTGCGTTCAACGCCTCCCTGCGTCGAACGCCTCCCCGCGTTGATCGCCCCTCCTTGCGGTTAATCGGATGCCCCCGCCCGCCCGGCTCCCTACACTCACCTGTGATCGCCACGGAAAGCCGTGCCGGCACCGCGACTTCGGACGGGTCACGGCACAACACAGGGCCACACCGGCCCACTCGGGAAGGAGACGAGCATGCGTGAGCACACCGTGTGCGCCGTCTCCTCGTACGGCTTCGAGGTCATGCTCGTGTCCTCGCCCCTCCGGTGCAGGCTGCGCGGCCCGTACCGGAACACCGTGGCGTAGCACTCCCCGCGGAGCACGGACGCGCCCAGGCAGACATGCGTCCGCCTCCGCCCGGTCACGGTGAATCGCGCCGACCACTTCCGGAAGCTTCCGAAAGGCCATCGGCCATGCGTACCCGTCTCACCACGAACCCCCTCGCCACCGTGCGCAATCTGGGCATCCTCGCCCATGTCGACGCGGGCAAGACCACCGTCACCGAGCGGATGCTCTTCCTGACCGGTGCCGTGCACAAGCGCGGTGAGGTCCACGACGGCACCACCGTCACGGACTTCGACTCCCAGGAGCGCGACCGCGGCATCACCATCTTCGCGGCGGCCGTCAGCTGCGACTGGGACGGCCATCGGGTCAATCTGATCGACACCCCGGGCCATGTCGACTTCGCCGACGAGGTGGAGCGTTCGCTGCGGGTGCTCGACGGTGCGATCGCGGTCTTCGACGCGGTCGCGGGCGTGGAGCCGCAGAGCGAGTCGGTATGGCGGCAGGCCGACCGGCACGGCGTGCCGCGGATCGCCTTCGTGAACAAGCTGGATCGCGCGGGCGCCGAACTGGACGCGGCGGTCGAGTCGATCCGTACGCGTCTGGGAGTCGTGCCACTCGTGGTGCAGCTGCCGATCGGGCACGAGGACGGCTTCCGCGGTGTGGTGGATCTGGTTCGGATGCGGGCGCTGTCCTGGCGCGATGAGCGCTGCACCGAGGAGGACGTGCCCGAGGGGCTGCGCTCCGAGGCGGCGCGCAGGCGAAGGCTGCTCGACGAGGCGGTGGCGGAGCTGCACGCGGGCGCCCTGGAGGAGTTCTGTGCCTCCGGGACGCTGTCCGAGCGGACGCTGCGCGGCGCGCTGCGGGAGATCACCACCGCCGGGGACGGTGTCGTGGTCCTGTGCGGCGCCGCGTACCGCAACCTCGGCGTGGAGCCGCTGCTGGACGCGGTGGTGGCGTATCTGCCGTCGCCGCTGGACGTGGCGGCACAGGGGCAGGCCGATCCGCAGGGCCCGTTCGCCGGGCTCGCGTTCAAGGTGCAGTCGACGGCGACCGGCCGCAGGACCTTCCTGCGGCTGTATTCGGGAACACTGCGGAAGGGGGACACCGTGCTCGACGCCGTCACCGGCCGCACCGAGCGCGTGGGCCGCATCCTGCGCGTCCAGGCGGACCGGCACACGGATGTGGATCGCGCGGTGGCGGGCGACATCGTCGCACTCGTGGGCCTGAAGTCCGCGCGCGTCGGCACCACGCTGTGCACGCCCGGTGCGCCCGTCCGGTTCGAACCGCCCCCGGTCGCCGACCCCGTGGTCTCGGTGGCGGTCGAGGCGGTGCGCCGGGCGGACAGCGGCCGGCTCGCCGCGGCGCTGGTGCGCCTCGTCGAGGAGGATCCCTCGCTCGGCGTGCGCACCGACGAGGAGACGGGCCAGACCGTGCTGTCCGGCATGGGTGAACTGCATCTGGAGGTGGCGGTGGAGAAGCTGCGCCGCGAGCAGTCCCTTCAGGTGTCGGTGGGCCGCCCGCGCGTCACCTACCGCGAGACGGTGGCGGAAGGGGTCGGCTCCTTCACGTACCGCCATGTCAAACAGGACGGCGGCGCGGGCCAGTTCGCGCAGGTCGTGCTCGACGTGCGGCCGTCGGAGGAGGATTTCGCCTTCGCCTCCGCGGTCGTGGGCGGCCGGGTGCCGCAGGAGTACGTGCGGGCGGTCGAGGCGGGCTGCCGGGACGCGCTCGCCGAGGGTCCCCTGGGCGGGCACCCGGTGACGGGGCTGTCCGTCACGCTGAGCGACGGGGCGACCCATGTCAAGGACTCCTCGGAGATGGCGTTCCGCACCGCGGGCCGCTTCGCCCTGCGCGAGGCGCTGCGGGCCTGCCGGATGAGGCTGCTCGAACCGGTCGTCGAGGTCACCGTGACGGTGCCCGAGGACTCGGTCGGCGGCGTGCTCGGCGATCTGGCGGCGCGCCGCGGCCGGGTCCGCGGCTCGGAGAGCCGTACGGGCACGGCGGTGGTGACCGCCACCGTCCCGCTCGCGGAGCTCTTCGGCTACGCGACGCGGCTGCGCAGCCGGACGCAGGGCCGTGGTGCGTTCACCGCCCGGCCGCTGGGCTACGCACCGGCGCCCGATCCCGCGTAGCGCCTGGCCCTCTCCCCTCGTACGGGGAGAGGGCCAGGCTCCGGCTTCCGGCGGCCTCAGCTGCCGAAGCCGAGGCCGAAACGGTCCAGGGAGCGCAGCCACAGGTTCCGGCGGCCCTCGTTGCGGTCGGCGCGGGCGAGGGAGCGCTGGGTGATGCCGATGCCGAGGGAGCGGAGGGGCTCGGGCGGGAAGGGCAGCGGTTTGCGTCGTACGAAGTCGAGGGCCGTGCGCTCGGTACGTGCGCCGGCCAGCAGATCGAGCATCACCTCGGCGCCGAAGCGGGTGGCGCCCACGCCCAGTCCGGTGAAGCCCGCGGCGTAGGCGACCTTGCCGTGGTGGGCGGTGTCGAAGAAGACGCAGAAGCGGGTGCTGGTGTCGATGGCGCCGCCCCAGACGTGGCTGAAGCGGATGCCTTCCAGTTGCGGGAAGGTGGCGAAGAAGTGGCGCGCGAGCGTGGCGTAGGTCTCGGGGCGCCGGTCGTGCTCGGCGCGGACGCCGCCGCCGTAGCGGTACACGATGTCGTAGCCGCCCCACAGGATGCGGTGATCGGCGGAGAGCCGCACGTAGTGGAACTGGTTGGCGGGATCGGCCCAGCCCTGCCGGTTGCGCCAGCCGACCGAGGCGAGCTGCTGTTCGCTGAGCGGCTCGGTCATGAGCGCGTAGTCGTACACGGGCACGGTGTAGCGGCGGTGACGGCGGATCAGGGAGGGGTAGGCGTTGGTGGCGAGGGCGACGCGGCGGGCGGCGACCCGCCCGTAGGGGGTGCGGACGTGGACGGCCGTGCCGTGCTCGTCCAGACGGAGCGCCGGGGTGCGCTCGTGGATGCGGACGCCGAGGTCGAGGCAGGCGCGCTTGAGTCCCCAGGCCAGGCGCGCCGGGTTGACCATGGCGATGTCGCTCTTGTTCCAGACGGCGCCGAGAAAGGCCGGCGAGTCGATCTCGGCGCGGACGGCTTCGGCATCGAGCAGGGTGGTGCTCGCCCCGTACCGGGCGGCCGTCTCGGCCTCTTCGGCGAGCCAGTCGACCTGGTGGGGCTCGGTGGCGACGACGAGGGAACCCGTGCGCTCCCAGTCGCAGTCGACGGCGTGGCGCGCGAGGGTGTCCTCGATGGCCTGGAGGTTCTCGCGGCCGAGGCGTTCCAGGGTGCCGATCTCCTCGGGCCAGCGGGCGAGGCCGTTCGCGAGCCCGTGGGTGAGGCTCGACTCGCAGAAGCCGCCGTTGCGCCCGGAGGCGGCGCCGCCGCAGGCATCGGCCTCGACCAGGACGACGTCGGCCGAGGGGTCGCGCTCCTTGGCGACGAGGGCGGTCCACAGGCCGCAGTAGCCGCCGCCGACGACGAGCAGGTCACAGGTGGTGGGGCCGACCAGGGTCGGGGCGGCCGGCGGGCGGCGCGGGTCGTCCAGCCAGAACGGGGTCGAGGCGGCGTCCCGGAGCGAGAGCAGGGGGTCCATGGGTCTTCCTTCGGGTGGCGGGAGAAGCCGGGCGCGGGGCTTCGTCCGAGGTGCCGCCCATGAGAACCGGCCGCGGACAGGCTGGTCAATGGTGTTGACATAAGGTGAGGAAGGCCTGACCCGAGGGAGCTACCGCCGCGCCGCCGGATGCAGGGCCTCGACCGCCGTGAGCATCAGTTCCAGGGCGAAGGGGTAGCCGCTGTCGCGCATGTCGGCGGCCAGGAACCCGTACGTGGCCGCGATGTTCGGGTGGGTGTCGGCGGGGAGGCGCCCGTAGACCGCGTGCCAGACCTCGGCGTCGGCGACCGCCGCGGCCCGCGGAAGGGCCGAGGCGGCGGCGTCCTGGGCGGCGAAGGCGAGGGCCTGGTCGACGAAGGCGTGGTAGATCCGCACGGCGAGCGCGTCGGGGAAGCCGCCGTCGCGCAGGATGCCGAGGATCGTCTCGACGGCCCGGGTCTCGTGCCGACGCCCTGTGGTGCGGTGCGCGGCGAGCAGGGCCGCCTGCGGCTGGGACAGGTAGGAGGAGTGGATGCGCAGACCCATCGAGCGCAGGTCCGCCCGCCAGTCCCCGGTGGCCTCCCAGCCCTCCTGCGCGCGGCCGATGAGCTCGTCGGCGAGCGCGAGGAGCAGGGCGTCGGTGTTGCGGAAGTAGCGGTAGAGGGCGCTGGGGTCGGCACCCAGAGCTGCACCGAGTCTCCGGACCGAGAGGGCGTCGGCGCCGTGCTCCGCGACCAGGCGCAGCGCCGTGTCGACGATGAGCCGTTCGGAGAGTACGGCCCCCTGCTTGGTCGGGCGGCGGCGCCTCCGGCCGCCTTCAGGTACTACGCGTTCCGGAGCTACGCGTTCCGGAGTTACGGGACTGCCCGGCGTGACCGGGCCGTCCGGTGTGGCCGACACGGCCGGTGCGGCTGACCTGTCCGGTGGTGCTGACCTGTCCGGTGTGGCTGACATGGCCGGGACCTTACGTCAACACCATTGACGTGTAAACGGCCCGCGGGCTTCGATGACGCCCATCACCCGTCCAGCGCCCGCCGGCGCGTCCGTACGCAGAGGGAGCCGCCGCATGCCCCACGCCGATCTGGTCTTCACCAACGGCCCCGTCCTCACGATGGATCCGGCCCGGACGCGGGCGAGTTCGCTCGCGGTCACCGGTGAGCGGATCACGGCCGTAGGCCACGACGAGGTGCGGGAGCTGATCGGCCCCGGCACCGAGGTCGTCGACCTGACGGGCAGGCTGCTGCTGCCCGGGTTCCAGGACGCACACGTCCACGCGGTGGGCGGCGGCGTCGAGTTGGCGGAGTGCGACCTGACCGAGGCCACGGGTGTCGAGGACTGCCTGCGGCGGGTCCGGACCTATGCCGAGGCGCACCCGGACCGGGAGTGGATCACCGGCGGCGGCTGGTCGATGGAGTGCTTCGCCGGGGGGCTGCCGACCCGGCAGCTGCTCGACTCGGTCGTGCCGGACCGCCCGGTACTCCTTTCGAACCGGGACCACCACGGCGCCTGGGTCAACACCAGGGCCCTGGAACTCGCCGGGATCGGCGCGGACACCGCGGACCCGGGTGACGGACGGATCGAACGGGAGGCGGACGGCACACCGAACGGGACGCTCCAGGAAGGCGCGACCGGCCTTGTCGCCCGCCTCGTGCCGCCGAGCACGCCACGGGACCGGATCGCGGGCCTGCTGCGGGCACAGCGGCTGCTGCACTCTCTGGGCATCACGGGGTGGCAGGACGCGCTGCTCGGCTCGTTCAACGGCATGCCGGACCCCTCGGACGCATATCTGACGGCGGCGCGGGACGGTTCGCTGACCGCCCGGGTGACCGGAGCCCTGTGGTGGGACCGTGACCGGGGCGACGAGCAGATACCCGGACTCGTCGCCCGCCGAAAGGAGTTGACGCACGGCCGGTTCCGGGCCGGATCGGTGAAGATCATGCAGGACGGGATCGCGGAGAACTTCACGGCCGCGATGACCGCCCCGTACCTGGACGGATGCGGCTGCGCCACGGCCAATACGGGTCTCAGTTTCGTCGATCCCGAGGCGCTGCGCGGCTACGTCACGCAGCTGGACGCGCTGGACTTCCAGGTGCACTTCCACGCGCTCGGCGACCGGGCCGTACGGGAGGCGCTTGACGCGGTGGAGGCCGCCGTGGCCGCCAACGGGCGACGCGGCAACCGCCACCACCTGGCCCATCTCCAGGTGGTGCACCCCGACGACCTGCCCCGCTTCGCGGAGCTCGGCGCCGTCGCGAACATCCAGCCGCTGTGGGCGGCACACGAACCGCAGATGGACGAACTGACCATCCCCTTCCTCGGCCCGCGACGTGCCGCCTGGCAGTACCCGTTCGGCGGCCTGCTGCGGGCCGGGGCCACCCTGGCGGCGGGCAGCGACTGGCCGGTCTCCAGCCCCGACCCGCTCGCGGGGATCCATGTCGCGGTGAACCGGCGGGAGCCCGGGTCCGCGGACGAGCGGGTGTTCCTGCCCGAACAGCGCATCGACCCGCTGACCGCACTGGCCGCCTACACCGCGGGTGCCGCCCATGTGAACGGCCACGACGACGCCGGCAGCCTGCTTCCGGGCCGACTCGCCGACCTCGTGGTGCTGGACCGGGACATCCTGGCGGCGCCGGAGGAGGAGATCGCGGCGGCCGGGGTGGAACGCACGTACGTGGGCGGCGAACTCGTCCACGCGCGATGAGCGTGTCCTACGGCAGCCGCGCCTGCGGAAGTGGCCCACACGGGAGCCGCCTGTGCGGGAGCCACCCCTACGGCAGCCGTCAGGCGCAGCTCGTCCTACGACGGCCGCCGGGAAGAGGCGCGGACGTCGAGCCGGACCGGCACGAGCGCACCGCCGGTCTCCTGCCGGCCGTGTTCGAGGACGGACACGAGCAGTTCGATGCCGGCTTCCGCGACCGCGTCCGGGCGCAGGCTCAGTGTCGTCACCGGCGGATCGGTGTGCACGGCGGTCTCGTCCTCGCTGACACAGGCGAGGAGCAGGCTGCCGGGGACGTCGTGGCCATGGCGGCGGGCGGCGTCCAGGACGAGCGGCGGGCTGGCCTCGGCGACCACGAGGAGGGCGTCGGGGCGCTCCGGCCCGGCCGTCAGGGCCCTCTCGACGGCCTCGATCACCGGCCCGTTGCCGGGCTCCGCGACCTGTACGGCCAGTTCGGGGAGCCCGTGTGCGGCACACCAGTCGTGATGGGAGGCGAACACCTCGCGGTGGAAGCGGGTGGTGCTGTCGGGCAGGACCAGCGCGGGCCGCCGTGCGCCCTCGGCCAGGAAGTGGTCCAGAGCCAGCTGAACGGCGGCCTCCGCGTCGACATCCACCCAGTGCGCCCCGGGCCTGCCCTGAACGGTCCGGTCGCTGAAGACCGGGATACGGGCCGCGAGGAGGTCCTCGACGATCCGGTCGTCGGCGACGGGGTCGGCGACGACCACCGCGTCCAGGGGCAGTTCGGCCCACTCGCTGTGCAGGGAGCCCGCGGGCAGCAGCACCAACGCGTAGCCGCGTTCGAGCGCGGTGGCGGCGGTGGCCCCGGTGAGCCGTGCGAAGTACGGCGACTCCAGGAACCGCCAGGGGGCGTCGGCCAGTTCACCGACCACGTATCCGATCAGCCGGGCTCGTCCCGCGCGCAGTTGGCGTGCGGTGGCGTTGGGCCGGTAGCCCATGCGGCGCGCGGTCTCGCGGGCCTTCTCCCGTACGGCCGGGGAGAGTCTGCCGGTGCCGTTGAGCGCGGCCGAGACGGTGGTCTTGGACAGGCCGGCCTCACGGGCCACGTCGACGAGGCGGATCCTCGGGGCGGGCGGGGCGGGCCGCCCCTGACGCACCGGGGGCGCCGCGCTGCCCGCGGTCGTACTGCCTGCGGTCGTACTGCCTGCGGTCGCGCCGCCTGCCGTCGCGCCGACCGCCGTCGTGCTGCCCGCCGTCGTGCTGTGCTCTGAAGCTTCGGTCATGTCAGCGATGCTGCCACCCTCCTCACCTCTGCAAAACCGTTCCCGCGAAGTCCCGGGAAGTCTTGTGCGGGAACGTTCCCGCACCCATACTCGCTCCATCCCCAGCACCAGCCACAACGCCCGCAAAGGGGTGACTCTGCATGCCTTCACCCAGATTCGCCAGGTACGCCGGTACGGCCGCGCTCGCTGTCTCCCTCGCCGTCTCCCTCACCGCCTGCTCCGGCGCCACCCGGCCCGGAGCCGATGCCGACGGCGGCGCCGACTACGAGGTCACCCCGACCTCGCCGCCCGCACAGGGGACGCTCGACTCCTTCACCTGGTCGCTGTACGCCGAGCCGTACACCCTCGACTACGCCCTCGCGTACGACTACCCGCCCAACACCGTCCTCGCGAACGTCTGCGAGCAGCTGCTGCGGGTCACCCCCGAGCTGAGGATCGAGCCCGGACTGGCGCAGAAGTGGGAGCGGCCCGACCCGCGCACGCTCGTCTACACCCTGCGCCCGGACGTCCGTTTCCACGACGGCTCCACGATGACCGCGGACGATGTCGTCGCCTCCCTGAGGCGGCAGACGGACCCGGCCACCGGTTCACCCTGGGGCTCCGCCTTCAAGAACGTCGACTCGATCGAGAAGTCCGGGCCGCTGGAGGTGACGATCCGCCTCTCCAAGCCCGACGTCCTCTTCCACGAGCTGCTTGCGGCCTCGCCCGGCACCGTCGTCAGCGCCGCCTCGCTCGCCGCGGCCGGCGAGGACTACGGCACGCCCAAGGGCAAGCTGAACTGCACCGGCCCGTACGCCCTGGACACCTGGGCCCAGGGCGACAGCATCACGCTCAAGAAGCACACCGCGTACTGGGACAAGCAGCTCGAGGCGAAGTCGCAGTCCGTGAAGTTCACGTTCATCGAGGACGCGGCCGCCCGCGCCAACGCCTTCCTCTCCGGCACCGCCGACGGCGGCTACATGGTGCCTTCCTCCTCGCTCGCCCAGCTCCGCAGCAGCAGCAAGGGCACCGTCCACTTCGGCCCCAACACCGCCGCCGCGAACCTCGCCGTCCTCGACTTCGACGGCCCGCTGGGCGACCTCCGGGTGCGCAGAGCCCTGTCCATGGCCCTCGACCGGAAGAACATCGTCAAGGCGGCGGCCGGCGGGATCGGCGAACCCGCCAAGGCCCCCGCAGCCCGGGGCGCCTGGGCGCTCGCCCCCGAGAAGACCGAAGCCGTCTTCGACGCCCTGCCCGAGCCCGCGTACGACATCGAGGGCGCGAAGAAGCTCATCGAGGAGGCCGGCGCCTCCGGCCGCACCATCACCCTCGCGACCAGTTCGCTCGCCCCCGAGATCAGTGTCGTCGCCAACGCCGTGCAGGCCGCGGGCCGCGAGATAAGCCTCGACGTCCGCCTCAAGCCCGTCTCCCCGGACGCGTACAGCGGCATCTTCGTCGACCCCGCCGCGCGCAAGGGCCTGGACCTGGTCATCACCAACGGCTACGACAACACCCCGGACCCGCTGGAGTTCTACCAGTACCTGCGCACCGGCGACTTCGGGAACTACGGCAACTGGTCGAACGCCGAGTACGACGCGGCCTTCGACCAGGCCAACGCCGAGTACGACGCGGCGAAGCGCGCCGAGCTCACCGCTGAGCTGCAGCGGATCGCGCTCGACGAACTGCCCGTCATCCCGCTCTACGAGGCGCCCTACTCGGTCTTCCTGAGCAAGCGGATCACCGGAGCGCCGACCGGCATCGCCCAGCTCTACTACCCGTGGGCCGCGACGATCGGGGCCGCACGGAAATGACCCGTTTCCTCCTCGGACGGCTCCTGGGGCTCGTGACGGTGCTGCTCGTGACCTCCGTCGTGGTCTTCGGCACCATCCATCTCGCCCCCGGCGACCCGGTGAGCCTGCTGCTGCACGGCAGGCCCGCGACCCCCGAGACCGTGGCCGCGCTCCGGGCCGAGCACCACCTCGACGACCCGATCGCCGTCCGCTACGTCAGCTGGCTCGGCGACGTCCTCAGCGGCGACCTCGGGCGTTCCGCCCAGTACCACCAGGACGTGACCGCACTGCTCGGCTCCCGGCTGCCCGGCACCGCCCTGCTCGTCGGCTACGCCGCCCTGCTCGTCGCCGTCCTCGGCGTCGGCGCGGGGATCGTCGCCGCGCTGCGCCGTGGACCGCTCGACCGGGCCGTGCTGATCGGCACGGGCATGGCCACCGCCACGCCCTCCTTCGTCTCCGCGATCGCGCTCGTCTCGGTCTTCTCGGTGCAGCTCGGCTGGTTCCCGGGTCCGGGCGGCGGCGCGGCTGAGGGACTCGGCGCCCGGTTCCACCAGCTGACCCTGCCCGCCTTCGCCCTCGCCCTGACCTTCGCGGGCCTGCTCGCCCGCGTCACCCGCTCCGCGATGCTCGACGAACTCGGCCGCGAGCACGTCGAGGTGGCGCGCGCCCGCGGGGTGCCCGAACGGACCGTGGTCCGTCGGCACGTGCTGCGCAACGCGCTCGGCCCGGTCGTCACGGTCGGCGGCACCATGCTCGCCGGGCTGCTCGTGAACACCGCGATCGTGGAGTCGGCCTTCGACGTCCCGGGGCTCGGCTCACTGCTCGTGCAGTCGGTCACCGCCCAGGACTTCGCCGTGGTCCAGGCGATCACGCTGCTCAGCGTGACGGCCTTCGTCCTCGTCACCCTCGCGGTCGATCTGCTCATCCCGCTCATCGACCCACGTCTCTCCCCCGAGGAGGGCCACGCATGACCACCACCCTCGCCCCGGCGGTGCACCGCAGACCGGGACTGCGCGGACTGCGCCTGTTCGGCCAGGGACCGCTGTTCGCGGTCTCGGTCGCAGTGCTCGCCGTGCTCGTCCTCGTCGCCGTGCTCGCTCCCCTGCTCTCCCCGTACGACCCCGAGGCGCTCGACCTGTCGGCGAGCCTGGTCGGCACCTCCGGCGAACACCTGCTCGGCACCGACCAGTCGGGGCGCGACATCCTGTCCCGGCTGCTGCACGGCGCCCGCACCGGGCTGCTCGGACCGCTGCTCGTGGTCGGCGCGTCCACGCTGCTAGGCACCGTGATCGGCGTGGTGGCCGCGTGGCGGGGCGGCTGGGCGGACGCGGTCCTGTCCCGCTCGATGGACCTCGTCTTCGCGATCCCGGGCCTGCTGCTCGCGATCCTGCTGGTGTCGGTCACCGGCCCGGGCATGACCGCGCCGGTGATCGCCATGGCCGTGGCGTACACCCCGTACGCGGGCCGGCTCGTACGCGGCCTCGCGCGGCAGGAGAAGGCGCGGCCGTACGTCGAGGCGTACCGGGTGCAGGGCTGGTCCGGCTGGACGGTCTGCCTGCGCCACCTGCTGCCGAACATCGCGCCGACCGTGCTCGCCCAGTCCGCGATCAACTTCGGGTACGCGCTGATGGACCTGGCGGCGCTGTCCTTCCTCGGCTTCGGCGTGCAGCCGCCCGCCGCCGACTGGGGCGCCATGATCAACGAGGGCCAGGGCGCCGTCCTGCAGGGCGCGATGCTGCCCGCGCTCGCGCCGTCCGTGTGCATCGTGCTCGCGGTGGTGGCCTTCGGCATCGTCGGCGAGGGGCTCGCCGACCGGATCGCGCGGCGGGAGAAGTGAGCGCCATGAACACCCCATCGAGCAAGACCTCCCCCGCCGACTCCGCTTCGGCCTCCGCTTCGGCCTCCGCTTCGGTCTCCGCTTCGGCTTCGGCTTCGGCATCACCGGTCCTGGAGATCGACGGGCTGGGGGTACGGCTCCCCGGTGACGCGGCCGCCCGGCCGATCCTGGACGGAGTGAGCCTGACCGTACGGCCCGGGGAGACCGTCGGTCTGGTCGGCGAATCCGGCTCCGGCAAGTCGGTCGCCTGCCGCAGCGCACTGGGACTGCTGCCCCGGGGCGCCCGCACCAGTGGACGGGTCCTCGTCTCCGGGCGGGACGTACTGAGCCTGCCCGCACGAGAACTCACCGCGCTGCGGGCCCGCGAGGTCGCCATGGTCTTCCAGGACCCGCGGGCCAGTGTGAACCCGCTGTGCCGCGTGGGGGACTTCCTCACCGAAGGGCTGCGCGCCGCGGGCACCCGTGCCGACCGCGCCACCGCCCGCGCCGAGGAACTCCTCGACGCCGTCGGCATCCGCGACCCGCGCGGAACGCTGCGCCGCCACCCGCACCAGCTGTCGGGCGGCATGCTCCAGCGGGTGGTCATCGCGGCCGCTCTCGCCGCCGAACCGGCCCTGCTCATCGCCGACGAGCCGACCACCGCACTCGACGTCACCACCCAGGCCGAGGTCATCGCGATCCTGGCCCGGCTGCGGGCCGAGCGCGGCACCGGCATGCTCTTCGTCACCCACGACCTGGAGCTGGCCTCGGCGGTCTGCGACCGGGTGTACGTGATGTATGCCGGCCGGATCGTCGAGAACCGGTCCACGGACGAGCTCTTCGACCGCCCCCGGCACCCGTACACGGCGGGGCTGCTCGCCTGCACCCCGCGCATCGAGCCGGGCGCGCCGGCGCCCCGGCCGATCCCGGGCCTGCCCGTCTCGCTCGCCGAGGACCCGACCGGCTGCGCCTTCGCCGCACGCTGCGCGCACGCGCTGCCGCGCTGCTCCCGGGAGCGGCCCGAACTCACGCCGTGCGGGGACGGGTCGGCCGCCTGCCTGCGCACCGAGGAAGGAATCACGCTGTGATGACCGTAGAACCGGTGCGGGACGAACCGGCGGCCGGAGCGAAGGCGGCCGAGGGGCTGGTGGTCCAGAGCCTGCGCAAGCGGTACGGGGATCACACGGCCGTCGACGGGGTGTCGTTCACCCTGCCGCCGGGCGGCTCGCTCGCGCTCGTGGGCGAGTCCGGAAGCGGCAAGACGACGACGGTCCGGATGCTCGTGGGCCTGGAGCGCGCGGACGGCGGCACCGTCCGTCTGGACGGCCGGAACCGTTCAACCCGTGTCCACGGCCGGGCCGAACGGCTCGCACGGGCCCGGGAGATCCAGATGGTCTTCCAGGACCCCTATCTGTCCCTCGATCCACGGGTCACGGTAAGCGGCTGCCTGGACGAGGTGCTCCGCCTGCACACCGGCCTCGACGGCCCCGCCCGCAGCGCCCGGGTCACCCGGCTCCTCGACCAGGTGGGCCTCGGCGCCCGCGAGGCGGCCGCCCTGCCGCGCGCGCTGTCGGGCGGGCAGCGCCAGCGCGTGGCGATCGCGCGGGCCCTCGCGGTCGAGCCCCGGGTCCTGGTACTCGACGAGGCGGTCGCCGCGCTCGACGTGTCCATCCAGGCGCAGATCCTCGACCTGCTGCGCGAGATCCGCGCGGCGGCCGGGATCGGCTATGTGTTCGTGACCCATGACCTGGCGGTCGTACGGCACATCGCGGACGAGGTGCTCGTCCTCAGGTCGGGCACGGTGCTGGAGTCGGGCCCCGTGGAGAAGGTGCTCGACGCGCCGGAACACCCGTACACCCGGCTGCTCCTGGACTCGGTGCCGAGGCGCGGGTGGACGCCGGAGCTCAGGTGAGGGCGCGCCAGGCGTGGTGCAGGGCCTGCCGGAAGGCCTCGATCTCCTCCGGGGTCAGGTCGGCGACCATGCGTTCCTCGAGCGCGCGGGCCGGTTCGGCGTACTCGTCGAGCAGCCGTCTCCCCGCGTCGGCGAGGAGGATGAGCCGCTCGCGGCGGTTGTCGGGGTTGGGTTCGCGGTGGATCAGGCCGCGGCTCTCCAGGGCGCGGACCATGTCGGCCATCGTCTGGGCGGTGACGAAGGAGTCGCGGGCGAGCTGCGCCGCGGAGATCCCGTCGTGGTGCTGCAGGACGGTGAGCGCCGTGTACTGCAGGGCGGTGATGCCCGCGGGGCGGACCATCTCCTCCAGGCGGGCGCGCACCGCCAGTTCGGTCCGCTTGACCAGGTAGAGCAGTGAGGTGCTCACGTTCGTCCTCCTGTGGTGATGGCGGGTGGCCGGGAAATACACACCCTAGGCCATTGACAGGAATCCTGTTGATCATCAAGACTTCATTCATCAGGATTCCTGTCGATCCCTTCTTCGCTCACGAGAGGCACCCTCCATGGACCTGCACGGAAAAGTCGCCGTCGTCACCGGCAGCGGACGCGGCCTCGGCCTCGGATACGCGCGCGCCCTCGCCGCCGCCGGCGCCGCCGTCGTGGTCAACGACGTCGACCGGGAGACGGTCGACGCGGCCGTCGCCGCCATCCGGGCCGAAGGGGGCACGGCGGCCGGGGCGGTCGCGGCCGTCGGGAACAGCGCGGCGGCGCAGGAGCTCGTCGACACCGCCGTACGGGAGTTCGGGCGCCTGGACGTGCTCGTCACCAACGCGGGCATCCTGCGCGACCGCGTGCTCTGGAAGATGACCGACGACGACTTCGACGACGTCGTCCGGGTCCATCTGCGCGGCACCTTCACCTGCGCCAGGGCGGCCGCGGTCCGCATGCGGGAACAGGGCACCGGGGGACGGCTCGTCCTCGTCTCCTCGCCCGCCGGACAGCGCGGCAACTTCGGCCAGACAAACTACGCCGCCGCGAAGGCCGGCATCGTCGCCATGGCCCGCACCTGGGCCATGGAACTGGGCCGCGCCGGCATCACCGTCAACGCCGTCGTCCCCGTAGCCGCCACCGAGATGACCAAGACCATTCCGGCCTTCGCCCCGGCCATCGAGGAGTCCGAGCGCACCGGCACCCCGCTGCCGGACTGGCTGCGCAAGCGCGAGGGCCTCGGCACCGTCGAGGACGTCGCCGGGCTCGTCACCTTCCTGGCCTCCGACGCCGCCAAGGACGTGACCGGGCAGGCCATCGGCATCGGCGGCGACCGCCTCGCCCTGTGGGCGCACCCCAAGGAGAAGGCGGTCGACTTCGCCGACGGCGGCTGGAGCGCCGAGGCGATCGCCGACCGGTGGCCCGCCGGCATCGGCGCCGAACCCGAGACCTACGGCATCCCCGCGCCGCAGGCCCCGGAGGCCTGAGATGAGCGACCGTGCATACGAACTCGCGCTCGACCTGCACCGGTTGACCGCCATCGACGTACACACCCATGCCGAGATGTCCAAGGACGGCCACGGGGCGCTGAGCCCCGAGCTCTTCGGGGCCTCCGAGGCGTACTTCAAGGCCCACGGCCACCGGCAGCCGACGATCGAGGAGATGGCCGCCCACTACCGGGAACGCGCCATGGCGGCGGTGGTGTTCACGGTCGACGCGGAGCACGCCACGGGCCATCCGCGCATCTCCAACGAGGAGATCGCGGAGAGCTGCGCCGCCCACCCGGACGTACTGATCCCGTTCGCCAGTGTCGATCCGCACAAGGGCCGCGCGGGCGTACGGGAAGCGCGGCGGCTGGTGACGGAGTACGGGGTGCGCGGGTTCAAGTTCCACCCGAGCATCCAGGCCTTCGCCCCGAACGACCGACTCGCCTACCCGCTGTACGAGGCGATCGAGGAACTCGGCGTGCCCGCGCTGTTCCACACCGGTCAGACCGGGATCGGTGCGGGCGTCCCGGGCGGCGGCGGCATCCGGCTGAGGTACTCGAACCCGATGCTGGTCGACGATGTCGCCGTGGATTTCCCGGAGCTGCGGATCATCCTCGCCCATCCCTCGTTCCCCTGGCAGGACGAGGCGCTGGCGGTGGCCACCCACAAGCCGCAGGTACACATCGACCTGTCCGGCTGGTCGCCGAAGTACTTCCCGCCGCAGCTCGTGCGCTACGCGAACAGCCTGCTCAAGGACAAGGTCCTCTTCGGTTCCGACTATCCCGTCATCACGCCCGACCGGTGGCGAGCCGACTTCGCGAAGCTCGACATCAAGCCCGAAGTCCGGCCGAGGATCCTCAAGGAGAACGCCGCCCGCCTGCTCGGTCTGACCACGGACTGAAGGAGACGCCGTGCTGAACCAAGGAATCGGCTCCTGGCCGGCCCGCCGGGCCCGCAGGACCCCCGACCGGGTGGCAGTCGTCCACGAGGACCGCACGCTGACCTACCGCGAGCTGCATGAGCGTGTCCTGCGCCTCGCCCACGCCCTGCGGGAGCTGGGCATGACGCGGGGTGACCGGATCGCGTTCCTCGGGCCCAACCACCCGGCGTTCCTGGAAACGCTGTTCGCCGCCGGTGCGCTCGGGGCGGTGTTCGTCCCGCTCAACACCCGGCTGGCACCCCCGGAGCTGGCGTACAACCTGGTCGATTCCGGCTGTGGCTTCCTCGTACACGCGCCGGAACAGGCCGAGGCCGCCCGTGGCGCGGCCGAGGAGGCCGGTGTGGTGCGGCACCGGATCGCGCTCGCCACGCACGGTGGTCGCGTGCCCGGCGTCGGCCTGCCAGGTGCCGGCTCGCCCGGTGACGGCTCGCCCGATGACGACGCGCCCGATGACGACGCGCCCGATGACGGCTCGCTCGGATACGAGGAACTGCTGGCCGGCGCCGGGACCGAGCCGCTGGACGAGGCGGTGGCCCCCGACGACCCCTGCATGATCATGTACACCTCCGGGACCACGGGCCGCCCCAAGGGCGCCGTGCTCTCCCACGCCAACATCGTCTGGAACAGCCTCAACGTCCTCGTCGACACCGACCTCGCCGCGGACGAGGTGAGCCTCGTCGTCGCCCCGCTGTTCCACACCGCCGGCCTCAACATGACCTGTCTGCCGACCTTCCTGAAGGGCGGTCAGGTGGTGCTGCACGACGCCTTCGACGCCGAGCGGGTCCTGGAGACCGTCGAACGGCGGGGCGTCACCTACATGTTCGGCGTACCGACGATGTACGACGCGATGGCCGCCCGGCCCCGCTGGGCGACCACGGACCTGTCGAGCCTGCGCACCCTCAACTGCGGAGGCGCTCCGGTCCCGGCGCGCACCATCGCCGCGTACCTGGACCGCGGCCTGGCGTTCAGCCAGGGATACGGCATGACGGAGGCATCCCCGGGTGTCCTCTTCCTCGGCCGCGACGAGGCCTCGGCCAAGGCCGGGTCCGCCGGGAAGCCCCACTTCTTCACGGACACCCGCGTGGTACGGCCCGACGGCGGCGAAGCCCGCCCCGGGGAGCGCGGCGAGATCCTCGTCCAGGGTCCCCACCTCATGTCCGGCTACTGGGACCGGCCCGAGGCCACGGAGGCAGCGTTCACCGACGGCGGCTGGCTGCGTACGGGGGATGTCGCCGTGCTCGACGCCGACGGATACGCGTACATCGTCGACCGCGTGAAGGACATGTTCGTCTCGGGCGGCGAGAACGTCTACCCGGCCGAGGTGGAGGAGGTGCTGCTCGGCCACCCCGCCGTCGACGAGTGTGCCGTCATCGGGGTGCCGGACCCGGTCTGGGGCGAGACGGGCCGTGCGGTCGTCGTCCTGAGGCCCGGTACGCGTGCCGACGAGGACGAGCTGATCGGCCACCTCCGGGGCCGGCTCGCCAAGTACAAGATCCCCAAGTCCGTGGTCTTCGCGGACGCCTTGCCCCGTACGGCCTCCGGAAAGATCGTCAAGCCGGCCGTGCGCGACCGCTACGCGGACCGTCCCGAAGGCCCGCCACGCGCATAGGCCCCATCCGAACCAGCGCCACGTGCAAGCCACTTCCCTCGGAACAGGCCCTCCCGGAGCCTGTTCGTACCCGTACCGACGAAAGGACCCGACCACCATGCCCACCGCCACCACCACCGCCGACGGCCTCGACGCCCTCCTCTCCCTCAGCGGAGCCGATCTCGGCCGCACCGACTGGCGGGAGATCACCCAGGACAGGGTGAACACCTTCGCCGACGCCACCGGCGACCACCAGTGGATCCACACCGACCCCGAGAGGGCAGGGACCGGCCCCTTCGGCGGGACCATCGCGCACGGCTACCTCACGCTCTCCCTCATCATCCCGATGTTCGGCGAGCTCCTGGACATCACCGGCATCTCCATGAGCGTCAACTACGGTCTGGACAAGGTGCGTTTCCCCAGCCCCGTCCGCGTCGGCGCGAAGATCCGCCTGCACGGCACGGTCGGCACCGTTGAGGAGATCAAGGGCGACGGCGTGCAGATGCCGCTCACGTTCACCATCGAGGTCGAGGGCAGCGAGAAGCCGGCCTGTGTGGCCCAGGCGGTCTACCGCCACTACGCCTGAGGGGACACCGGGACACCATGGACAAGGTCGTGGCCACCGCCGCACAGGCGGTGGCGGACATACCCGACGGCGCATCCCTCGCGGTGGGCGGTTTCGGGCTGAGCGGAGTGCCGAAGGTCCTCATCCAGGCGCTGGCCGAGCAGGGCACGAGCGGGCTGCGGGTCGTCTCCAACAACTGCGGTGCGAACGGCGAGGGTCTCGCCACGCTCCTCGCGCAGCGCCGGATCGCCCGCGTGACCGGATCGTACATCGGCGCGAACAAGGAGTTCGAGCGCCAGTACCTGGCCGGGGAACTGGAGCTGGAGCTGATCCCGCAGGGCACTCTCGCCGAACGCCTGCGGGCCGGAGGCGCCGGAATCCCCGCCTTCTACACCCCGGCGGGCATCGGCACCCTGGTGGCCGACGGCGGGCTGCCCTGGCGCTACGACGGTGCGGGAGGCGTCGCGGTGGCCTCACCCGCCAAGGAGGTACGGGTCTTCGACGGTGTCGAGTACGTGCTCGAACACGCCATCCGCACCGACTTCGCACTCGTACGCGCCGCTGTCGGGGACCGGCACGGCAACCTCGCCTTCGCCAAGTCCGCCCGCAACTTCAATCCGCTGGCCGCCCAGGCGGGCCGCGTCACGATCGCCGAGGTGGAGAAACTCGTCGAACCCGGCGAACTCGACCCGGACGCCGTGCACGTCCCCGGTGTCTTCGTCCAGCGCGTCATCGCGCTCACCCCGGAGCAGGCCGCCGACAAGAGCGTCGAGAAGCGCACCACACGAAAGGCGCGGGGCTGATGGCCCGGATCCGCGAAACACGAAAGGCGCCGCACTGATGGCCTGGACACGCGAGGAGATGGCCGCGCGCGCGGCCCGTGAGCTGCGCGACGGCGAGTACGTCAACCTGGGGATCGGACTGCCGACGCTGATCCCCGACCATCTGCCCGCCGGGGTCGAGGTGGTGTTGCACTCCGAGAACGGGATCCTGGGCACCGGCCCGTACCCGTGCGAGGGAGACGTCGATCCCGACCTGATCAACGCGGGCAAGGAGACGGTCACCGTGCTGCCCGGCGCCTCGTACTTCGACTCCGCCCTGTCCTTCGGCGTGATCCGCGGCGGCCACATCGACACGGCGGTGCTCGGCGCCATGCAGGTCTCCGCGGGTGGAGACCTGGCCAACTGGGCGGTGCCCGGGAAGACGGTCACCGGGATCGGCGGCGCGATGGACCTCGTCCACGGGGCGCGCCGGGTGATCGTCACCATGACCCACACGGCCAAGGACGGCAGCCCGAAGATCGTGGACGCCTGCGACCTCCCGCTGACCGGCAGGGCCTGCGTCGAGCGCATCATCACCGATCTCGGCGTCCTGGACGTGACCGACGGCGGACTGGCGCTGGTCGAATGCGCCCCCGGTGTGAGCACGGCAGGGATCCTGGCCGCCACGGCCGCCGAGGTCCGCATTCCCCGGGAGCTGCGATGACCCTGCGCACCGTCTACGTCGTCGACGCCGTCCGCACCCCGTTCGGCCGGTACGGGGGCGCCCTGGCCTCCGTGCGCCCCGACGACCTCGCGGCGCACACGCTGCGGGAGTTGTCCGCACGCACACCGGCCCTGGACCCCGCGCGGATCGACGACGTGTACCTGGGCAACGCCAACGGCGCCGGGGAGGAGAACCGCAACGTCGCCCGGATGGCCGCCCTCCTCGCCGGCCTGCCGGTGACGCTCCCCGGTGTCACGGTGAACCGGCTGTGCGCAGGCGGCCTCGAGGCCGTGATCCAGGCCGCCAGGGCCATCGCCTGCGGGGACGCCTCGATCGCCGTGGCCGGCGGTGTGGAGTCCATGTCCCGGGCCCCCTGGGTGCTGCCGAAACCGGAGCGCGCCTTCCCGGCGGGACACACCGAGATGTACTCCACGACGCTCGGCTGGCGCATGGTCAACCCCGCGATGGAGCCGCGGTGGACCGTCCCGCTCGGCGAGTCGGCCGAACTCGTCGCCGACAAGCACGGCATCACCCGCGAACAGCAGGACGCCTTCGCGCTCTCCTCGCACCGCAAGGCGAGCACCGCGCGGGCCGCGGGCCGGTTCGCCGCAGAGATCGCCCCCGTCCCGCTCCCGGCGCGCCGCGGCGGCGATCCCGTCCTGGTCGCGGATGACGAGTGCGTACGTGAGGACGCCTCCGCCGGCTCGATGGCGAGGCTCGCGCCCGTGTTCCGTACGGAAGGGGGCACGGTCACGGCGGGCAACGCCTCACCGCTCAACGACGGCGCCGCCGCCCTGCTCCTCACCGACGAGCAGGGACTGAGGCACTGCGGACGCGAGCCCCTCGCCCGGATCGGAGCAAGTGCGGTCACGGCGATCGAGCCGCACTACTTCGGACTCGGCCCCGTCGAGGCAGTCCACCGGGCGCTGCGCAAGGCCGGGCGCGGTTTCGACGACCTGGGCGTCCTGGAACTCAACGAGGCGTTCGCCGCCCAGGTACTCGGCTGCCTCGCCGAATGGCCCGAGTTCGACCCGGGCGTGCTCAACCCGCTCGGCGGTGCCCTGGCCCTCGGACATCCGCTCGGGGCCTCCGGTGCCCGCCTCGTCGGGACGGTCGCCCATCAGCTGGCCCGCAGGGGTTCGGGTACGGGTGTGGCCGCTCTTTGCGTCGGCGTCGGCCAGGGCCTCGCCCTCGTACTCGAACGCTGACCCGTGACCACCGCCGAGAAGCATGTGAAGGCCGGCGAAAACCCCCGACGAAAGCTGAGGAAGGCATGACAAGACTCCTCCCGGAGAACATGACACAGCGGGAGGTCGACGCCGCCGTGGCCCTGGCCCAGGCGGCGGCCACGTCCCCCGACCACCCGCCGCGCGACTTCCCTCCGTACCGCAGCAGCGCGCTCCGCCACCCCGTACAGCCGCCTGTCGTGCTCAAGGACCCGGAGGCGGTGGAGCTGAGCGGACCGGTCTTCGGGGACGCCGACGTGACCGCCCTGGACCGGGATCTCACCGCGCAGCACCCGGGGGAACCGCTCGGCGAGCGCATCACCGTCACCGGGCGGGTGCTCGACCGGCGTGGGCGCCCCGTGCGCGGCCAGCTGGTGGAGATATGGCAGGCCAACGCCTCCGGCCGGTACGCACACCGGCTCGACCGGCACCCTGCGCCGCTCGACCCGAACTTCACCGGTTCCGGCCGCTGCCTGACCGACGACGACGGCACCTACTCCTTCACCACCATCAGGCCCGGCGCCTACCCCTGGCGCAACCACCAGGGCGCCTGGCGGCCCGCGCACATCCACTTCTCCCTGTTCGGAGAGGCGTTCACCCAGCGGCTCGTGACCCAGATGTACTTCCCCGGCGATCCGCTGTTCGCCCACGATCCGATCCTGCAGTCCGTCACCGAACAGGCCGCGCGCGAGCGGCTCGTCGCCACGTACGACCACGACCTGTCCGTGCCGGAACGGTCACTCGGCTATCGCTGGGACATCGTCCTCGACGGGCCGTCGGCCACCTGGTGCGAGGAAGGACGCGACTGATGCGCCCGATGCTGCCGCCCACGCCCTCCCAGACCGTCGGCCCCTTCTACGGCTATGCCCTGCCGTTTCCCGGTGGCGGTGACATCGCCCCCGCCGGACACCCGGAGGCGATCACCGTGCACGGCTTCGTGTACGACGGCGCCGGGGCGCCGGTGCCCGACGCGCTCGTCGAGATCTGGCAGGCCGACCCGACCGGTTCGACCGCGGGAGCGCCCGGTTCACTGCGGCACGACCCGGTCACCGGCCGGGCGGCGGGCCGTGACGGCGTCCACTTCACCGGATACGGCCGGGTGGCGACGGGCACGGACGGGCACTGGTCCGTGCGGACGTTCCCGCCCGGCGCGCACGCCGAGGGGGCCGTCCCCTGCCTGGCGGTCGTCGTCTTCGCCCGTGGGCTGCTCCACCACCTGCACACCCGCATCCACCTGCCCGAGCACGCCGCCGCACTCGCCGCCGACCCGGTGCTCGGCGCCCTGCCGCCGGAGCGTCGCGCGACGCTGCTCGCGGCGCGGGACGGGGACCGGCTGTACCGGTTCGACATCCGTCTGCAGGGCGAGGAGGAGACGGTGTTCCTTGAACTTCGATGAGAACCGCGCCGAGACCGCCGCTGACCTCTCCGGCCTGCTGGACGGCGCCGACCTCGGGCTGCTCGCCCCGGTACGGGCGGGTTCGCCCGCCGAGCGTGCCACCGGTGACCTCGCGTTCCTCCAGGGCATGCTGGACGCCGAAGCGGCACTCACCCGCGCCCAGGCGCGCCTCGGCCTCGCACCGGCGTCCGCCGCGGCGGCCGTCGACGCGGCCGCCGACGCCTCGCGTTACCGCCTCGGGGACCTCGCGGTCCAGGCCCGCCAGGGCGGCAACCCGGTCGTCCCCCTGGTCACCGCCCTGCGGGCGGCGGTGGGTCCGGTGGCGGCCGAGCATGTGCACCGCGGTGCCACCAGCCAGGACATCCTCGACACGGCCGCCATGCTGGTCGCCCGCCGTGCCCTCGCCCTCGTGGTGGCCGATCTGGACCGCGCTGCCGCCACGCTGGCCGGCCTGGCACGGGCGCACCGGGACACCCCGATGCCCGCCCGTACCCTCACCCAGCACGCGGTGCCCACGACATTCGGGCTCAAGGCAGCCGGCTGGCACCGCCTCGCCACCGACGCGGTGCGCAGACTCACGTGTGTACGGGACGGGCTCCCGGCCCAGTTGGGCGGCGCGGCCGGTACGCTCGCCGCGTTCACCGAGCTGTCCGATCCGGGCACGGCCCTGGAACTCATGGCCGCCTACGCGGACGAGACCGGCCTCGCCGAACCCGTACTGCCGTGGCACACCCTGCGTACGCCGGTGGCCGATCTCGCCGGAGCCCTCGCCTTCACGGCCGGGGCGCTCGGCAAGCTCGCCGCCGATGTGCTCGTCATGGCCCGGACCGAGGTCGCGGAGGTGCGCGAGGAATCGGGCGGCGGATCCTCCGCCATGCCGCACAAGGCCAATCCGGTCTCCGCCGTACTGATCGCCTCGGCCGCGCGCCAGGTGCCCGCCCTTGCCTCCGTGCTGTTCGAATCGCTCGCCGCCGAGGACGAACGACCGGCCGGAGCCTGGCACGCCGAGTGGGGGACCCTGCGCGAGGCCCTGCGCCTGACCGGCGGCGCCGCCCGCTGCGCCGCCGCGCTGGTGGCGGGTCTGCGCCCGGATCCCGCCCGGATGCGCGGCAACCTCGCGCACACCGACGGCCTGATCGTCTCGGAGCGCGTGGCCCTCGCGCTCGCACCCCACGTGGGTGCGGCGAGGGCACGCGCCCTCGTCGCCCGGGCCGCCGCGCAGACAGCCGCTCCCCAGGCCGACGGCGAAGCCGGTGGGCAGGCCGACGGCGAAGCCGGTGGGCAGGCCGACCCGCGCCCGGTCGGCTGCGACGCCGGCACGGAGCCGGGCACACGTGCACTGGACCGCGAGGCCGCCGCACCGGCCGGGCACGGAAAGGCACCGCTCACCGACCGCCTGCGTGCGATGCCCGAACTGGCCCACCTCCCGCAGTCGTTCTGGCCCGGCCTCAGCGCTCCGGAGCGCTACCTGGGCTGCGCCCCGCTGCTCGTGGACCGCGCCCTCACCGACCCCGCCGAGGAACGCCCATGACCCAGCTGCAGCTCCATCATCGGTTCGACGGCCCGGACCGCGGCACGCCGCTGATCCTCGGCCCCTCGCTCGGCACCTCACTGGCCGTCTGGGAGCCCCAGCTCAGCGCCCTCACCCGTCGTCATCGCGTGCTCCGATTCGACCTGCCCGGCCACGGGGCCTCCCCCGGTCCCGGCCCCGGTCCCGGCCCCGGCCCCGGTTCCGGTTCCGGTTGTGGTTCCGGTTCCGGCGAGCTGATCACGGCCACCGGCCCGGCCGAAGGCAGCGCTGCCGCCGAAAGCACCGATCCCACCACGGTCGGCGACCTGGCCACCTGCGTACTCGCCCTCGCGGACCACCTCGGCTGGGACACCTTCCACTACGCGGGGATCTCGCTGGGCGGCGCGATCGGCGCCCACATCGCCGCGCACCACCCCGAGCGTGTCTCCTCCCTGGCGCTCGTCTGCTCCTCCGCCCGCTTCGGCGACCCCGCCCCCTGGCGGCAGCGTGCCGCGCGGGTACGGGCGGAGGGCACCGTGCACCTCGTGGACGCCTCGGCACAACGCTGGTTCGCGGACAGCTCCCGCGCCGGAACGCGCGCCGGCAAGGCGCTCCTGAGCGACCTGGGCGCCGCCGACCCGCACGGCTACGCGGCCTGCTGCGACGCGCTCGCCTCGTACGACCTGCGCGCGGAGCTGTCCCGAGTCACCGCACCCACCCTGGTCATCGCCGGCCGCGACGACCCCGCGACGCCGCCCGCCCACGCCCGGGAACTCGCCGACGGCATCCCCGGTGCCGCGCTCACGGAGATTCCGCGCGCCGCGCACCTCGCCGGAGTCGACCGGCCCGATGCCGTGACGGCGGCCCTGCTCACCCACTTCGGCGACGAAGGAGCGCACGCAGCAGGCGAGTCGGGCTCCTCGGCCATCGGAGACAGCGCGGCGGGCGGATCGGTCCGTGCGGCGGGCGAAGGTGAATCGGTACGCGCGGCGGGCGAGTCGGTCCGGCGGGCCGTGCTCGGCGACGCGCACGTCGACCGGTCCGTCGCCCGTACCAGCCCGTTCACCGCCGCCTTCCAGGACCTCATCACCCGCTACGCGTGGGGCGAGATCTGGACCCGCCCCGGACTCGACCGGCGCACCCGCAGCTGCATCACCCTCACCGCCCTGGTCGCCCACGGCCACCACGCCGAGCTCGCCCTGCACGTCCGCGCGGCGCTCACCAACGGACTGACCGCGGACGAGATCGGCGAGGTGCTCCTGCAGACCGCCGTCTACTGCGGTGTCCCTGCCGCCAATTCCGCCTTCGCCATCGCCCAGCAGGTCCTGGACGAGAACCTCACCGAGGAGTGAGAACAGATGACCCGTCCCCGCCACACCCAGGTCGCCATCGTCGGCGCCGGGCCGTCCGGCCTGCTCCTCGCCCGGCTGCTGCACCGGGCCGGAGTCGACTGTGTCGTCCTGGAGAGCCGCGACCGTGCCTACGTCGAACAGCGTCAGCGCGCGGGCATCCTGGAGCAGAGCACCGTCGACACCCTCCGCGCGGCCGGGGCCGCCGACCGGCTGCACCGCGAGGGCATCCCGCACGACGGGATAGAACTCCGTTTCGCCGGCCGCAGGCACCGCGTCGACTTCCCCTCCCTCACCGGTGGCAGCCGGGTGTGGGTGTACGCCCAGACAGAGGTCGTCAAGGACCTCATCGCGCTCCAGCTCACGGACGGCCCGCCCCTGTACTTCGACGCGCCGGTCCACGCCGTCGAGCAGGCCGCCACCGAACGGCCCGCCGTCCACTACACCCACCAGGGCCAGGACCACGTCCTCACCTGCGACTACGTCGTCGGCTGCGACGGCTACCACGGCGTGGTCCGCCGCGCCGTCCCGGCCGACGCCACCCGCGTCCACGAACGGACCTACCCGTACTCCTGGCTCGGCGTCCTCGCCGAGGCCCCGCCCGTCTACGACGAGCTGATCTACGCCCGTTCCGAGCACGGCTTCGCCCTCGCGAGCATGCGCTCGCCCGAGGTCAGCCGCCTCTACCTGCAGGTCCCCAACGGCGAGGACCCGGCGGCCTGGACGGACCGGCGGATCTGGGACGAGCTGGACCTCAGGCTGGGTGCGGACGGCGACTGGCGACTGAACCGCGGCCCCATCACGGCCAAGTCCGTGCTGCCCATGCGCAGTTCGGTCACCGAGCCGATGCGATACGGCCGCATCCTGCTGGCCGGCGACGCGGCCCACATCGTTCCGCCGACGGGGGCCAAGGGGCTCAACCTCGCCGCCTCCGACGTCACGGTGCTGGCCGAGGCCTTCGCGCAGCTGTACGGGAACGGCACCTCCGCCCCGCTGGACGCCTACTCGGACACCTGCCTGCGCCGGGTCTGGCGGGCCGAGCACTTCTCGTACTTCATGACCACCACCCTGCACACCCCACCCGGCCGGTCCTCCTTCGACGACCGTCTGCAGCTCGCCCAACTGGACCGCATCGCCCAGTCACCGCACGCCGCCGCCGAGCTGGCGCAGAACTACACCGGCACCACCACGGACCGGTTCTGACCGTCCCGGTCCCTCCCGGTCGCTTCCGGCCCCCTCGTGGCCCCACCCATCCCGCCTCATCCCGCCTCATCCCGCCCCGTCCCGTCCCGACAGCGAGCGGGCCGTTTGGGATCTCTCCGGAACGTCCCCGCTCGGCGGCGCGCTCTCGACCCTCTTGTTGTTAGCGCACACATGACCCATACTCGCGAATCGCAGCTATCCATCCCGAATCTTTCGCTTCTTCAGTTGTTAGCGATAACAGACTCTGCCGCCTGAGGAAAGGAACCACAGGATGATCGCCACCGTCCCGGACGCCCTGCGCCAGGAGGTGCTCGAGGCCAACCTCGCCATTCCCGGAGCCGGGCTGGCCACTCTGACGTGGGGCAACGTCAGCGGCGTGGATCGCGAGGCAGGGGTGTTCGTCATCAAGCCTTCCGGCGTCTCCTACGACCGGCTCACGGCACGGGACCTGGTCACCGTCCGGCTGTCGGACGGCGCCGTGGTGGACGGCGAGCTCCGCCCCTCCACCGACACGGAGACACACCGCTGCCTGTATCTGGCCTTTCCTTCCATAGGCGGTGTCACGCACACCCATTCCACCCATGCGGTGGCCTTCGCCCAGGCCCGCCGGGGCATCCCCGTGCTCGGCACCACCCACGCCGACACGTTCAACGGTCCGGTGCCCTGCACGTCCGACCTGACGCCCGAACAGTGCGCCAAGGACTACGAGTACAACACCGGCCGCGTCATCGTGGACCTCCTGGAGAACGACGACCGCCGCGCCACCGAGGTTCCCGCGGCCCTGGTCTCCCGTCATGGCCCCTTCACCTGGGGCAGCGGAGCCCGCGCGTCCTTCGAGCACGCGGTGATCTGCGAAGCCGTGGCCGAAATGGCCCTGCGCACCATGGAGCTGGCTCCGCCCGCCACTCCGCCACGTCATCTCCTCGACCGGCACTACACCCGCAAACACGGACCTGACGCCTACTACGGCAACCCCCAGGCCGACCTCCGCGACTGACCGTCCCACGACGCCTCCCCAGGCCACCGCATCGGGCCCGGCTCCCGCGTGTTCCCGCGGGAGCCGGGCCCGGTGGTGGCCGGTGCCGTCATGCAGTGGCCGGGCCCGTCGGCCCGTCCGACGCATCGTGCCGCCGGACGGGCCCTATGGGCCGGCGTGCCCGGAGGGCTTCCGGACGATCAGGCGTTGCAGCACGATGAACACCAGCAGCAGCACCCCGATGACGATCTTCGTCCACCACGAGCTGAGGGTGCCCTCGAAGGAGATCAGAGTCTGCACGGTGCCGAGCACCAGCACCCCGGCCACCGAGCCCGCCACATAGCCGAAGCCGCCGGCCAGCAGGGTTCCGCCGATCACCACGGCGGCGATGACGTCCAGTTCCATGCCGACCGCGTGCAGTCCGTAGCCGGAGAGCATGTAGAGGCTGAACAGCAGGCCGCCGAGCGCCGAGCAGAAGCCGCTCACCACGTACACGCCGACCTTGGTCCGGCCGGTGGCCAGGCCCATCAGCCGGGCCGAGGACTCGCTGCCGCCCACCGCGTACACGGTGCGGCCGAAGCGCGTCAGATGCAGCACATACATCGCGGCGGCCACCACCACCAAAGCGATGACCACGCTCCAGGTCACCACGATGCCACCGGGCAGCGCGATGGTGGAGGTCGCCAGGTCGCGGAAGACCGAGTCCTGGATGGACACCGATTCCACGCTGATCAGGAAGCACAGGCCGCGGGCGAGGAACATCCCGGCCAGGGTGACGATGAAGGGCTGGACATCGAAGTAGTGGATGACCAGCCCCATCAGCAGCCCCAGGGTGCTGCCCGCCGCCAGCACGGCGAGCACCGCCGCCGCCGGCGGCCAGCCGGCCTGGAGGGTGGCAGCGGCGATCATGGTGGACAGCGCGGCGACCGCACCGACGGACAGGTCGATCCCCCCGGTGAGGATGACGAAGGTCATCCCGACCGCAAGGACGATGAGAAACGCGTTGTCCACGAACAGGTTCGCCACCACCTGTCCGGAGGCGAAGCCCTCGTAGCGGAACGAACCGATGCCGAAGGTGACCACGAAGACCGCGAAGGTGGCGACCGCGGGCAGGAAGCGCTGCGGAAGGGGGATCCGGACCAGGCGTCCGGGAAAACGCGAGGGAGCCGAAACGCTCATCGGGCACCCGCCTTCTGCGGTCGGGGAACGGAGACGGAGGTCCTGGCACGCCGCCGCCGGCTCAGCACGGAGGCGGTGCGCGGCGACTGGAGCAGCGATACGGCGATCACCACCAGTGCCTTGAACACCAGGGTGACGTTGGTGGGGACCCCGACGGTGTACACCGTCGTGGTCAGGGTCTGGATGACCAGGGCCCCGACCAGGGTCCCGGCCAGCGAGTACCGGCCGCCCGCCAGGGAGGTCCCGCCGATGACCACGGCGAGGATGGCGTCCATCTCGATCCACAGTCCGGCGCTGTTGGCATCGGCGGCATTGACGTTGGAGCTGATCATCAGGCCCGCCACCCCGGCGCACAGCGCGGCGAAGACGTAGACCGTCCAGATGATGGTGCGCGAGCGGACCCCCGCCAGCCTGCTGGCCTCCGGGTTGACCCCGACGGACTCGATCAGCATCCCCAGCGCGGAGCGCCGGGTCAGCAGGGCGGCGCCGCCCAGCACGGCGAGGCTGATCAGGATGGCCACGGGCAGCACCAGGAATCCCGCCCCGATCCTGCTGTACGCCGAGTCGTTGACGGTGATGATCTGCCCCTCGGTGAGCAGCATCGCCACACCGCGCCCCGCGGTCATCAGCACCAGGGTCGCGATGATCGGCTGGATCCCCAGGACGGAGATGAGGAAGCCGTTCCACAACCCGAGCAGCACGCACGCGCTCAGCGCCAGCAGCATCGCGGTGAGGGCGCTGCCGCCGTCGGCGATCCAGGTACAGGCCACCGCGCCCGCGATCGCGGCCACCGCACCCACCGACAGATCGATGCCGCGGGTGGCGATCACCAGGGTCATGCCGACGGCGATGAGCATCGTCGGCGCCCCGTTGCGCAGGATGTCGACCGTACTGCCGAAGAGATGACCGTCCTGCAACCGGATGTCCAGGAAGGACGGGGTGACGATCACGTTGAGCACCAGCAGGCCGACCAGTGCGGCCAGCGGCCAGAGCAGTTGTCCCCGCTTCATGACGCCACCGTGTTTCATGACGCCACCGTCTCCACCGGTCCGGCCTGCGCGGCGATCGCGGTCATCACGTCCTCGACGGACACGTCGTGGCCGTCGAGTTCGGCCACCTTGCGCCGGTCGCGCAGCACGACGACCCGGTCCGACACACGTACCACTTCCTCCAGTTCGGCGGAGATGAACACCACCGCCATGCCCTCGGCGGCCAGCTCGGCCACCACCTTCTGGATCTGCGCCTTGGCACCGACATCGATGCCCCGGGTCGGCTCGTCCAGGATCAGCAGCCGGGGCCTGGTCACCAGCCACCGTGCGAGGAGCACCTTCTGCTGATTGCCGCCGGAGAGGTTCCCGATGACGGCGTCCGGGTCGGCCGGACGGATGTCGAGCTTCTCGATGTACTCGTGCACCAATGACTCGGCGGTGCGCCGCGGCACCGGACGCGCCCAGCCCCGGGCGGCCTGCATGGCCAGCACCAGGTTGTCGCGCACGCTGAGGTCCGCGACGATGCCCTCGCCCTTGCGGTCTTCCGAGCAGAACGCGACTCCCTGGGAGATCATCGAGCGCGGGCCGCGCGGGCGCAGGGGCTTGCCGTCGATGGCCAGGGTGCCGTGGTCCGGACGGTCCACTCCGAACAGCAGCCGGGCCAGCTCGGTGCGGCCCGACCCGAGCAGGCCGGCCAGGCCCACCACCTCGCCGGCGTGGATGTCCAGGTCGAACGGCTCGACGGCGCCCGCCCGGCCCAGCCCGCGGGCCTGCACCAGGGCCTGGGTGCCCGGGACGTGGCGTTCGGACCGGCGCTGCACCTCCTCCAGGGTGCCCAGTTCACGGCCGAGCATCGCGGAGACCAGGTCCAGCCGGCTCAGCCGGGCCGGCAGGTACTCCCCGACCAGCCGCCCGTTGCGCAGGACCGTCATCCGGTCGGCGATGTCGTACACCTGGTCGATGAAGTGGGAGACGAACAGGATCGCCGTCCCTTCGTCCCGTAGCACCCGGATGATCCGGAAGAGCTCGGCGACCTCGTCGGCGTCCAGACTGGAGGTCGGCTCGTCCAGGACGAGCACCTGCGCCTGTACGGCCAGGGCCCGCGCTATCGCCACCAGTTGCTGCACCGCGATGGGGTGGTCGCCCAGCTGGGACGCGGGATCGATGTCCAGGCCGATGCGGTCGAGGAGCTCGGCCGCGGCGGCCCGAACGGCCTTGCCGTCGATGCGGCCGAAGCGGCGCGGCTCGCGGCCGAGCAGGATGTTCTCGGCCACGGACAGGTTGGCGCAGAGGTTGACCTCCTGGTAGACGGTGCTGATCCCCGCCTCCTGTGCCTGCGCGGGACCGGCGAAGGAGACCGGCTCGCCGTTGAGGCGGACGGCCCCCGCGCTCGTGCGGTACACACCGGTCAGCGCCTTGATCAAGGTGGACTTGCCCGCGCCGTTCTCGCCCATCAGGGCGTGCACTTCACCGGGCAGGAGCCGGAAGTCGACCTCCGAGAGCGCCTTGACGCCCGGGAACTCGACGCTGACGTCACGCATGTCGACCACCGGAGCGCCTTCGTGCTCTGTGGATTCGGTCATGACCCGTACTTTCGATCGTGGTGGGTGCGGTGATCCCCGCCACCGCGGCCCAAACCTCCGGGCGAGCCGGAGGGCCGCCCCGGGAAGCCGGAGGGCTGCCGGGGCGGGGAGAGGGCGGGGCGGGGACCGACGTCGCCGCTGTGTCAGTACTGACGCTCGGGGAGCACGGCCTTGGCCTGCTCCGGGGTGAAGGTGGCCTCCTCGGTGACCACCCGCTCCGGGACCTCTTCGCCGGCCACGACCTTCTCGGCGAGATCCATCAGCTGACCGCCGAGCATCGGGTTGCACTCCACGATGAAGTTGATCTCGCCGTCGGCCAGCGCCTGCATGCCGTCCTTGACCGCGTCGACCGTGATGATCCTGATGTCCTCGCCCGGCTTCTTGCCGGCCGCCTTGATCGCCTCGATGGCACCCAGGCCCATGTCGTCGTTGTGCGCGTACACCACGTCGATGTCCGGCGTGGAGTTCAGGAACGCCTCCATGACCTCCTTGCCACCCACGCGGGTGAAGTCACCGCTCTGCGTGGCCACGATCTCGATGTCGGACCGTTCGCCGACGGCCTCCTCGAAGCCTTCCTTGCGGTCGATGGCGGGCGCGGCACCGGTGGTCCCCTGCAACTCGACCACCTTGACCGGGCCTTCGGAGTTCTCCACCAGCCACCGGCCCGCCTTGCGGCCCTCCTCCACGAAGTCGGAGCCGAGGAACGTCTTGTACAGCGAGGTGTCCTCGGAGTCCACCGCGCGGTCGGTGAGGATCACCGGGATGTCGGCGCGCCGGGCCTCGAGGAGCACCGCGTCCCAGCCGGTCTCCACGACCGGGCTGAAGGCGATGACGTCGACCTTCTGCTGGATGAACGAGCGGATGGCCTTGATCTGGTTCTCCTGCTTCTGCTGCGCGTCGGAGAACTTCAGCTCGATGCCCGCGGACTCGGCGGCGTCCTGGATGGACTTGGTGTTGGCGGTCCGCCACCCGCTCTCCGCACCCACCTGCGCGAAGCCCATGGTGATCGAGGAGTCGCCCTTGCCGCCACCACCGCCGGAAGAGCCGGAATCCGTCCCGCCGCAGGCGGCCAGGGTTGCCAGCAGTGCGAGGGCACCGACGGCCTTGGTCATCTTCTTGAACACTGCGCATCCTCCGTGTCGACACCCGTCCGCACCCGCGGCAGCGGGCTTGATGGCCCGAGCTCTTTTGGCGTCCAAGAGTGAGCGCTCACAATTGGGGCGTCAACCCCTGGGAAACGACAATCTCGCATTGTTGTTACCTGCGCAGGCCTGGGCTATGTTAGCGCTCACTTACGATCGGACCCGGAACGGACAGGGCTCACAACCAGCCCTCGGCAAGGCCTGCGGACTGCGTAGACTCCCCTTGACCGCGCGCTGGATCGCCTGCCGGACCGGTTGGCCGCAGGGTGCGGTTTCCGTTCACAATCGGTGGTCCGAGCAAGATCACCGTCGTCTCAGGGAGTACCGGTGGAAGGCACCTCAGAGGGCGGCCAGGCGGCGCGCGCTCCGGCCATGACGGATGTCGCCCGCCTCGCGGGCGTTTCGCACCAGACGGTCTCCCGCGTGCTCAACGGGCATCCCAACGTCCGGGAGCAGACCCGGCTGCGGGTGCGGGCGGCCATCGACGAACTGGGCTACCGGCCCAACCGCGCGGCCCGCACCCTGGTCACCGGGCGGTCCCAACTGATCGGCGTGGTGGCACAGAACTCCACCCTCTACGGTCCGGCCTCACTGCTCGCCGCCTTCGAACTGGCCGCCGGAGCGGCGGGCTTCTCGGTGAGCGTGCGGCGCGTGCAGGTGCTGGACCGGCCCTCCATCGCCGCCGCGGTGGAACACCACCGCGACCAGCGGGTGGCCGGGATCGTGGTCATAGCCCCCACCGCCTCGGCGAGCGAGGCACTGGCCGAGGTACCTGCCGACGTCCCCGTGGTGACCGTGGACGGCGACCCCGAGCGCGAGGCGCCGCTGGTCACCGTGGACCAGGAAGCAGGGGCCTACGCCGCCACCCGCCACCTCCTGGACGCGGGGCACCACACGGTCTGGCATGTCTCGGGCCCGCCCGACTGGTTCGACGCCGCCGGCCGGGTGCGCGGATGGCGGCGGGCACTGGAGGAGGCGGGTGCGGAGATCCCGCCGGTCACCCCGGCCGACTGGAGCGCCGCCGCGGGCTACCGCGCCGGCCAGATGCTGTGCCGTATGCCCGAGGTGACCGCCGTGTTCGCCGCCAACGACCACCTGGCGCTGGGCATCGTACGGGCGATGACCGAGCACGGCCGGCGGGTACCCGGCGAGGTGAGCATCGTAGGCTTCGACGACGTGCCGGAGGCAGCCTACTTCAGCCCGCCGCTGACCACGGTCCGGCCGGACTTCGACGCGGTGGCCACCGAGACCCTGACCCTGCTGCTGAAACGGATCTCCGCCGGGGAGACCGGCCCCGAACGCCGGATCCTCACCCCCGTCCTCGTCGAGCGGGAGAGCGTGGCGGCCCCGCCGCGCTGACGCCGCGACCGCACCCGTGGGGCATCGGCCGCCGCGGACCCGCCCCGGCCAGGATGCACGACCGCTGGACGCTTCCCTGAATTGTTAGCGATAACACGAACCGATCTTGATCACTTCGGAGGTGGCTTCATGGCCGACGCAGCAGACGACCCGCTCGTGGTGGGGATCGACTTCGGTACCCTTTCCGGCCGCGCGGTGGTGGTCCGGGTGCGCGACGGTGCCGAGCTCGGGACCGGTGTGCACGACTACCGGCACGGGGTGCTCGACCGGGCCCTGCCCGCGACGGGCCGAAACCTGCCGCCCGGGTGGGCGCTCCAGGTCCCCGAGGACTACCTCGACGTGCTGCGCACCGCCGTCCCGGCCGCCATGGCCGACGCCGGGGTGGACCCGGCACGCGTCATCGGCGTCGGCACCGACTTCACCGCCTGCACGATGGTGCCGGTGCAGGCGGACGGCACACCGCTGTGCGACCTGCCCGGGTACGCCGGCGAACCGCACGCCTACGTCAAGCTCTGGCGCCACCACGCCGCCCAGCCGCAGGCCAACCGGATCAACGACCTCGCCCGGCGGCGCGAGGAGAAGTGGCTGCCCCGCTACGGCGGACTGATCTCCTCCGAATGGGAGTTCGCCAAGGGACTCCAGGTCCTCGAGGAGGCCCCGGAGATCTACGCCGCGATGGACCGCTGGGTGGAAGCCGCGGACTGGATCGTCTGGCAACTGACCGGCCGGTACGTGCGCAACGCCTGCACCGCCGGCTACAAGGGAATCCGCCAGGACGGCAGTTACCCGTCACCGGACTTCCTGGCCGAACTCAACCCGGACTTCGCGGACTTCGTGGCCGACAAGCTCGACCAGCCCATCGCCGCACTCGGCGACCGCGCGGGTGGGCTCAGCGCTGCGGCCGCGTCCTGGACGGGCCTGCCCGAGGGCATCGCGGTCGCGGTCGGCAACGTGGACGCCCATGTCACCGCCCCCGCCGCCGGAGCGGTCGGCCCCGGCCAGCTGGTGGCCATCATGGGCACCTCCACCTGCCATGTGATGAGCGGTGACGTGCTGCGCGAGGTGCCCGGCATGTGCGGGGTCGTGGACGGCGGCATCGTCCCCGGCCTGTGGGGCTACGAGGCCGGGCAGAGCGGTGTCGGCGACATCCTCGGCTGGTACGCCGACCATCAGGTCCCGCCGCGCTACCACGAACAGGCCCGTGAACGCGGCATCGGCGTACACGAGTTGCTCACCGAACTGGCCGCCGCCCAGCGCGTCGGCGAGCACGGACTGATCGCGCTGGACTGGCACAGCGGCAACCGCTCCGTCCTGGTGGACCACGAACTGACCGGCGCCGTCCTCGGACAGACCCTGGCGACCCGGGCCGAGGACGTCTACCGGGCGCTGATCGAGGCCACGGCCTTCGGCACCAAGGTGATCGTCGGGGCCTTCCAGGAGGCCGGAGTCCCCGTCACCGAACTGATCGTCGCAGGCGGCCTGCTGCGCAACCCCCTGCTGATGCAGATCTACGCCGACGTCCTGGACATGCCGCTGTCAGTCATCGGCTCCGCCCAGGGCCCGGCCCTGGGCTCGGCGCTGCACGCCGCGGTCGCCGCCGGCGCGCACCCCGACATCCGCGCCGCCGCCGCGGCCATGGGCTCGGTGCGGCGCGCGGAGTACCGGCCGAACCGGGCCGACGCCGAGGCCTACCGGCGGCTGTTCGCCGAATACCTCACGCTGCACGACCACTTCGGCCGGGGTGGCAACGACGTGCTGCGCAGGCTCTCGGCGACCCGCAGGGCCACGACCGGAGCCGGGGCCGGGGCCGGGGCCGAGTAACGACACCGGCAGTCCCGTGCCCGGGGACGGTGACAACGGCCCGGGCATGCCGGGGCCCTCCCGCGAGGCCGTCGCCGGGAGTCCGCACCCGTGGCATGCCGGACCGGAAGGCCGGGCCGGGACGAACCCTGACGGACCTGACCGGGACGGCCCGGAGTGACGGACCGGCATGACGGCCCGGCATGACGGACCGGCATGACGGACCGGCATGACGGACCGGCATGACGGACCGACGGCACGAGCAATGACGACACGACTACGGGCGAGCAGCCCACGAGGGGATCACCGATGACGACCGTCGCCAAACCACAGGTCTGGTTCCTGACCGGCAGTCAGCACCTTTACGGCACCGAGACCCTGGAGCAGGTGGCCGACCAGTCCCGGGCCATCCAGCGGTTGTTGGCCGACTCCGGCCGGATCGGCGCCGAGATCGTATGGCTGCCCGTACTGACCGACTCGGCCGGCATCCGGCAGACCATGGAAGCGGCCAACACGGACCCGGCCTGCGTCGGAGTGATCGCCTGGATGCACACCTTCTCCCCGGCGAAGATGTGGATCTCCGGCCTTGACGCACTGCGCAAACCACTGCTCCACCTGCACACCCAGCTCAACCGGGCGCTGCCCTGGTCCACCATCGACATGGACTTCATGAACCTCAACCAGGCCGCCCACGGCGACCGGGAGTTCGGCTACATCCAGACCCGGGTCGGAGTCGCCCGCAAGACCGTCGCCGGGCATGTGTCCGACCCGCGGGTGGCCGAGCGCATCGGCGGCTGGGTCTCCGCCGCGCTCGGCCACCGGCGGCTGCGCACCCTTCGGGTGGCCCGCTTCGGCGACAACATGCGCGATGTCGCCGTGACCGAGGGCGACAAGGTGGAGGCGGAGCTGCGGTTCGGGGTCAGTGTCAACAGCTACGGCGTCACCGACCTGGCCGAATTGGTGGACGGCGTGGCCGAGTCGGCCATCGACCCGCTCGTGGACGAGTACGCCGAGCTCTACCGGCTCGCACCGGCACTGGCGCGCGGCGGTGAGCGCCACGCATCGCTGCGCTACGCCGCCCGCATCGAAGCGGCCCTGCGCCGGTTCCTGTCCGAAGGCGGCTTCGGCGCCTTCACCACCAACTTCGAGGACCTCGGCGGCCTGCGCCAGCTCCCCGGCCTGGCCGTGCAGCGGCTGATGGCCGAGGGCTACGGCTTCGGCGCCGAAGGCGACTGGAAGACCGCGGCTCTGCTGGCCGCCGCCAAGGCGATGGGCCCCGAGGCCTCCTTCATGGAGGACTACACCTACCACTTCGGTCCCGGAGAGCCGAAGGTGCTGGGCGCGCACATGCTGGAGGTCTGCCCGACGATCGCGGGCGGGCAGCCGTCCTGCGAGATCCACCCGCTGTCCATCGGTGGCCGGGAGGACCCCGTACGACTGGTCTTCGACGCGTCGCCCGGCCCGGCCACCGTCGTCGGCCTGGCCGATCTCGGCGACCGGTTCCGCCTGGTGGCGAACGAGATCGAGGTGACCGCCCCCGACGAGCCGCTGCCCGGCCTGCCGGTGGCCCGGGCGGTGTGGCGGCCGCGTCCGTCGCTGTCCACGTCCGCGGAGTGCTGGCTGACCGCGGGCGGGCCGCACCACACGGTGCTGACCCGCGCCGCATCGGCCGTACTGCGGGACTTCGCCCGCATGACCGACACCGAGCTGGTACTGATCGACGAGGGGACGACCACCGACGACTTCACCGACCGGCTGGCGTGGAACCAGGCCTACCGCCGCCTGGCCCAGGGCCTGTCCTGAGCCGCCCGCCCGCCCCGACAGACGAGGAACAGGCGTGGGGCCACCCGAAGGATGGCCCCACGCCTGTCAAAGATCCGACATCACTGTCGGGACGACAGGATTTGAACCTGCGACCCCTTGACCCCCAGTCAAGTGCGCTACCAAGCTGCGCCACGTCCCGTCGCGCGGTTTCCCGCGCTCACGGAAAAGAACAATACATCACCCCGGACCTGCGCCGTTGCCCCCACCCCGCCACAATCGAAGCGTGACGGAGCAAAGACCGCGGCCGGCCATGGACCGTGACCGCGACACGGAGGGACGCGCGCGCAACGCACGGCCCCGCGACGGGCTCGGCCGGCCGTTGCCCTACGGGGCCGAGGGCGTCGAGCGGCAGCCGGAAGGCGTGGTGCGCTCCCCGCAGGAGACGCTCGACGAGGCACAGGCGCTCCTGGCCGCGGGCAGGCCCTTCCACGCGCACGAGGTCTTCGAGGACGCCTGGAAGTCCGGGCCACAGGACGAGCGGGCGCTGTGGCGGGGGCTGGCCCAGCTCGCCGTGGGCCTGACCCATGCGGCGCGCGGCAACGCGAAGGGCGGTGCGCGGCTGCTGCGCCGGGGCACGCTCGGGCTCGCCGATGCGCCGTACGGGATCGACGGGGCCGGACTGACCGCCTGGGCCGAGGAGTTGGCGGGCCGCGTGGAGCGTGGCGGGCCTGTGAACGCCTCGCGGGAGGCGCCCATGCTGAGGCACCGGCCGGGGCGCGCGGGCCGTACGGCAGACTGACCGGGTGCGAAGCATCCATGTCATAGGAATCGGCGCGGGCGATCCCGAGCATCTGACCCTGCAGGCCGTCAAGGCGCTCAAGGCGACGGACGTCTTCTTCCTGCTCGACAAGGGGGAGGTCAAGGCCGACCTGACCGATCTGCGCCGCGGCATGCTCGACGAGCACCTGCCCGAGGGCTCGTACCGGGTGGTGGCGGCGCGCGACCCGGAGCGGGACCGCAAGGCGAGCGGTGGTGCGTACGCCCCGGCGGTGGACGACTGGCGCTCGCGCCGCGCCGGGATCTACGAGCGGCTGATCACCGAGGAGCTCGGAGAGGACGAGACCGGCGCGTTCCTGGTCTGGGGCGATCCGGCGCTGTACGACAGCACGCTGGGGATCCTGGAGGAGATCCTGGAGCGCGGGCAGGTCGGCTTCACCTACGACGTCGTGCCGGGGATCAGCAGCGTCTCCGCGCTGGTCGCCAAGCACCGCACCGGGCTCAACCGGGTGGCGCGCCCGGTGCAGATCACCACCGGGCGGCGGCTCGCCGAGGGGTTCCCCGAGGGGGTCGACGATGTCGTGGTGATGCTCGACTCCCGGCAGAGCTTCCGGGCGTATGCCGAGGAGGATCTGGAGATCTACTGGGGTGCCTATCTCGGCACGCCGGACGAGATCCTCGTCTCGGGTCCGATCGCCGAAGCGGGGCCGCGGATCGAGGAGTTGCGCGCCGAGGCGCGCGAGCGCAAGGGCTGGATCATGGACACGTATCTGCTGCGCCGCCGCGACTGACACCCGCGTCACCCGGCGGAGCCGGGTGCCGCCACACTCGCCGCCGTGCCCGTCGAATCAGCTCCGACCGCAGTATCAGCCGAGACCGCCGAATCAGCTGAGACCGTCGAGCCAGGCCAGCACACCCTCGACATCGGGCACTGCGCGTACTCCCGCGGGCGGGGGCGGGCGCCGTACGACCACGACGGGCAGCCCCGCCTTCCGTGCCGCCACCAGCTTCGCCGCAGTGGCCTCGCCCCCGCTGTCCTTGGTCACGACGACCTCGATGCGGTGCCTGCGCAGCAGTTCCGCCTCGCCCGCGAGCGTGAACGGGCCGCGGTCGAGCAGTACGTCGGTGTGCGGGGGCAGCGGCGGCTCAGGCGCTTCGACGGACCGTACGAGAAAACTCACGGTGTCCAGGTGCGCGAAGGCGGCGAGGCCGAGCCGCCCCGTGGTCAGGAACGCGCGGCGGCCCAACTGCGGCAGCAGCGAGGCCGCTTCGGACAGCGAGGGCACGTCATGCCATACGTCTTCGGGGCCCGCGCTCCAGCCCGGCCGCCGCAGCGCCACGAGCGGCACCCGGCAGCGCGCGGCCGCTTGTGCGGCGTGCTCGCTCATCGCGGCGGCGAACGGGTGCGTCGCGTCGACCAGGGCGTCGACGCGCTCGGCGCGCAGCCAGGCGCCGAGGCCGTCGGCGCCCCCGAAGCCGCCGGTCCGTACCGCGCCGTCGAGCCTGGCGGGTGCGGTGACCCGGCCGGCGAGGGAGGTCGTCACGCGGAGCTCCGGGCGGGCGGCGAGGGCGGCGGCGAGGGCTCGGGCCTCGGTGGTGCCGCCGAGGATCAGCACGTGGCGCGTCATGACCTGCCCACAGGGTCACGTTCCGTGACGGAACGGTGCGGATACATGGGGAAGCGGAAGGCAGGGAGAGGGGACAGCGCGGGAGAACGGTGCACAAACGCCGCGAGGTCGCCGCCGCTTTCGCGGAGACGACCTCGTGACCTGCGGAAATCTTCCGACATCAGTGTCGGGACGACAGGATTTGAACCTGCGACCCCTTGACCCCCAGTCAAGTGCGCTACCAAGCTGCGCCACGTCCCGATGCTCGCTGACCTGGGCTTTCGCCCCGGCCGAACGTGCACGGAAACAATACCGCACTCGGGGCGGTGCTCGTGAACCCGTTTCTCCGCCCCGGGCGGGCGCCAGGCGACACCGGGCGGCATCCGAGGCCTTCCCTCACCGGCTCCCACGCGCCCCCTCTCACCGATGCGCCCCCTTCACGCCCCCTCGCGCCCTGACACGCCCCCCTGCACCCCCGACCCGCATCCATGACAGAACCGCTCCCACAGCACCGCCCTTCCGGCCAGGCGCCCCCGTTGCGCACCCTCCGGGACGACTGAGGCGCGGGAGTCGCAGGCAGCGCCGCGCGACAGCAGCGTCCGGGCACACAAACCCCGGCACTCCGGACCTACCCCGGCACTCCGCAAGCCCGTCTCAGGATGCGGACCCGGTTTGACGCATTCCTTGCGCCCGGATCCGGACCCGACCGGCGCGACTGTGTCCGAAACCTGTCGGTCGACGGAGGCATTTTGAACGTTCCACGACGACTTCCGGCCGCGGTCCGCCACATGTCGCCGAAAACGTTGCCGCAGGCATGTGGCAGGCGGATGGGCGAGGGGAATGCTCCTGCGTGGACCGGACGGACCGCCACGCCTGCTCCAAACCCATGATTCGTCAACTCCCCGCTTTTGCGCCAAACTTGATAGACGATCTTGAAGCTGCCTCAAGCTTCAACAAGATGGTGTGGTGGTCTGTTCGGAACGGGACCACTTCGCAGAAACCCTGCTCGAACAACCCTGCGAGCAGGCTTTTCACGGAGGAAGGCTCGCGATGGACAGCTACTTCACCAGCAGGCGCCACCACCAGCTCCGCGAACAGGTCAGAGGTTTCGCCGAACGCGAGGTCCGCCCGCGGATCCCGGCCATGGAGGAGTCGCGCACCACTGCGCATGGCATATCCCGTCTCATCGCCCGGCAGGGCTGGCTCGGCGCCACCATCGACCAGGAGTACGGCGGCATGGGCGCCGGGCATGTGGCCAAGACCGTCATCATCGAGGAGCTCTCCCGCGTCAGCGGTGCGATGGGCGCAATGGTGCAGGCCTCCCAGCTCGGGGTGGCCAAGATCGTGCACTTCGGCAGCGACGAGCAGAAGAAGACCTGGCTGCCCGTCGTGGCCTCCGGCGAGTGCATGCCCACGATCGCGGTCACCGAGCCCGATTCGGGCGGGCACGTCCTCGGCATGACGGCCACCGCGGTCAGGGACGGGGACGACTACGTCCTCAACGGCCGGAAGGTGTACGTCGGAAACAGCCACGTCGGCGATCTGCACGGCGTCGTGGTGCGGACCGGACCGGGCTCGAAAGGGCTGACGGCCTTCCTCGTGGAGGCGGACCGCCCCGGCTTCTCGCTGGGCGAGCAGCAGCCGGCGATGGGACTGCACGGCTTCGGATTCGGCGAGCTGATCTTCGACAACTGCCGGGTGCCGGCGGGCAACCGGCTCGGCGACGAGGGCGACGGGCTGTCCGTCGCGTACTCCTCCAGCATCCTCTACGGGCGGGCCAACCTCACCGCCGTATCGCTGGGCATCCACCAGGCCCTCGTGGAGGAGACGGTCCGCTTCTGCGGGGAGCGCGAGCGGTACGGGAAGCCGCTGCACGCGCTGCCCAACGTCAAGATCAAGCTGGGACAGATGCAGTCCCGGCTGATGACCGCCCGGCTCGCGGCCTATCACGCGGTGCATCTGCTCGACCAAGGGGCGGACTGCGACGCCGAGTTGATCAATGCGAAGGTGGTCAACGTGGAGTCGGCGCTCGACTCGGCGCGCAATGCGATGGAGATCCACGCGGCGGCCGGGCTGTTCACCGACCGCCCCATCGAGCGCTACCTGCGCGACGCGCACCACATCTTCGCACCCGCGGGCACCTCCGACATCCAGCTGCTGCGTCTGGCCGAGGTGGCCATGGGCGCGTCGAAGGGCTCCTGGTCGCAGCGGCTCAGCGAGATCGTACGCAAGGAGCCCGCCGATCCCGCGGAGGATCCCTCCTGGACGGAGGGCTCCTGGGGCCAGGTCCCGCAGCAGCGCACGCACTACGCGCGCAATCTCTGAGCCGCGCACGCCGTCGGGCGCACGCCGTCGGGCGCACGCCGTCGGGCGCACGCCATCCGGGAGACGCGCCGCTGAGCGCGCGACGACCGAACGGCCGCGCCGCTCACGGGACCTGCCGCTCCCGGGGCCTGGCGTCCACGGGACCTGCCGCTCCCCCACCGTCCCGCACGGGACACCCGGTGTCCGGCGCGGGCCACCGGTCAGAGGCGGCCATCCTCCCTGCGGTGGATCTGCTCGATCAGCTCCGCGGCCATCGTCTTGATCGTCTCGAGCCCCGCCCTCCCCCAAGGGCGCGGCTCGGTGTCGACGACGCAGATCGTGCCGAGCGCCACGCCCGTACGGTCGAGGAGCGGGGCACCGAGGTAGGAGCGGATGCCGATCTCGTCGACGACGGGGTTGCCCGCGAAGCGCGGGTAGTCGCAGACGTCCTCCAGGACCAGGGCCTTGCGGCGCACCACGACGTGCGGGCAGTAGCCGTGGTCGCGGGCCATGTAGCGGCTCACCCCGGAGTTCGCTGCGGCCGCGCCCAGTTCGGTGCCGGAGTGGCTGCCGGTGGGGGTGTGCAGTCCGGCGAAGAACTGCCGGTTCTCGTCGATGAAGTTGACCATCGAGAACGGCGCCCCGGTGATCTCGGCGAGCCGGTCGGCGAAGGAGTCGAAGATCGGCTCGGGGTGGTCGCCGAGGCCGAGTTCCCGCAGTCGCTGGACGCGGGTCGGCGCCTCCTTGTCGACGGGGGTGAGCAGCAGGTGCCCGGTCGGGTCGTAGGTCATGTCGTGGCTCCAAAGCTCGGCTGAGGGGTGGTCTTGGTGAGCAGATGCTGGACGAGCGTCACCAGGGTCTCGATCCCGGAGGAGGAGATCCTGGCATCGCACAGGACGACCGGTACCTCGGGCCGCAGGTCTATCGCGGCGCGTACCTCTTCGGGCTCGTAGCGGAACCCGCCGTCGAACTCGTTGACCGCGACGACGAAGCCGATGCCCCGGCGTTCGAAGAAGTCGACGGCCGAGAAGCAGTCCTCCAGGCGGCGGGTGTCGGCCAGGACGACCGCGCCGAGCGCGCCCTCGGACAGCTCGTCCCACATGAACCAGAAGCGCTCCTGGCCGGGTGTGCCGAAGAGGTAGAGGACGTTGCGGGCGTCGAGTGTGATCCGGCCGAAGTCCATGGCGACCGTCGTGGTCGTCTTGTCCTCGACCCCTTCGAGGCGGTCGGTGCCGATACTGGCCGCGGTGAGCAGCTCCTCGGTGCTCAGCGGTTCGATCTCGCTGACGGCGCCCACGAACGTCGTCTTGCCGACCCCGAAACCCCCCGCGACGAGGATTTTGAGCGCGGTGGGGAAGGGGTCCTGGGCGAAGGCCTCAGAGCCGTCGTCGTAGGCCATCGAGCACTGCCTCCAATAGCGACCGGTCGGTGGGGTTGTGGGTACGGAACGACGGGGCCTTCGCGGTGAGCGCCCCGCAGTCGACGAGATCCGAGAGGACCACTTTGGTGACCACGGCGGGCAGCCGTAAGTGGGCGGCGACCTCCGCCACCGAGGTGGGCCGGGACCCGATCAGACCGAGGGCATCGGTGTGTTCGGGTCCCATCTGACCGACCGGCAGGGCACCGGTGGTCATCACCATCGAGAGCAGATCAAGGGCGGCGGTCGGCCGGGTGCGTCCATTGCTCACCGTGTAGGGGCGCACCAGGCGGCCGGCCGCGTCGTCGAGCCACGGCCCGTCCTGCGGGGCCGACATGTTCAGAGCCTCGGACCGGACTCGGCGGCCTGTCGTGCGGGTGTCACCAGGTAGGGCCGCACGGATTTCACCAGCATCGCCATCTCGTAGCCGAGGACGGCGGCGTCGGCATCGCGGCCCGCGAGCACGGCGAGGCAGGTGCCGGAGCCCGCGGTGGAGACGAAGAGCAGCGTGGAGGCCAGCTCGACGACGACCTGGCGCACCTCGCCTCCGTCACCGAAGCGGGCGCCTGCGCTGCGGCCCAATGAGTACAGGCCTGAGGCGAGGGCCGCCATATGGTCGGCGCTGTCGGTGTCGAGGCCGTGGACGGATTTCACCAGGCCGTCGGAGGACAGGAGCACCGCGCTGCGGGTGTGCGGCACTCGCTGCACGAGGCCGCTCAACAGCCAGTCGAGATCGGAGACATGGCCGGTCGGCACATCGCTCGCCATGGGGGATCGACTCCTTGGGTTACGGGGGTCATGCGGCGGGATCAGGGAGGTGGCAAAGGCTGCGGAGGCGGCGGGTCCCGCGCGGGTGGCCGGGGCCGGGCGGCTGCCGTGGGACTCGCCTTCGGTGCGCCCTGCGCGGGCCGCGCCGGTGGTGGCGGGTGCGGGGGTCATGAGGTGGGTTCGCTCCCGGGGGTGCGCAGAGCGTCCTCGTGTTCCTGGGTGGATACCTGGGCCGGTTCCTGCGCCGGCTCCTGTGCCTCGGCGAGGCCGATGCCCCGCTGGAACGCGGCCATCAGACCCGGGTCATGACCCACCAGGTGCCCGCTCTCCGAGCGTGCGGCCGGCTCCTCGCGCAGCTGCGGGGCGAGGTGCTCCTGGGCGCGGCGCCTGGGCAGCTGCGGGCGGCCCATGGTGCCGCGTACGGCGCCCTGCACCGGCGGGGGTGAGCTGTGGTGCTCGGTGACCGCGGCGCGTTCCTGGGGCCGGATGCCCGGGACTGCCTCAGCGGGCGTGATGCGGTCGCCGTGGGGGGCTCGCTGTGGAAGCGTGGAACTGCCGTTCAGGCGCGTGTCGTTGGCCAGCTGGGGCGGCGCGCCGGGCGGGGCTTGCTGCGGTGGGGCATCGTGCCGGGGCTGGTGCGGTCCGGCATCGTGCCGGGGCTGCGGCTGGGCCGCGCGCTGCGGTTGCGGCGAGGCGTCCTGCTGCGGCATGCGGTCGCGCTGCTGCTCGGGTACGTGGCCGAGCGACGGGGCCGGGGCGGCGTGGGAGGGGAGCGCGGGCGTCTCGCCGGTGCGCGCCACGGGCTCGGCCAGCGGCTGCCCGGCGGCGCCGCTTTCCTGCGCGGGGGTGAGCTCCGCGCTCCGCGTCGTACGGACGGGCGGCTGCTCTCCGGAGGGCCCCCCGCTCGGGGCCGCCGGCTGCCGGTCGGGCTGCTGTGCGGTGGGCTCGGTGCCGAGCACGCCCTGCGGGAGCACGACGACGGCCTGGATGCCGCCGTAGATGTTCGACTGCAGCCGTACCGCGACGCCGTGCCGCCGGGCGAGGGCGGAGACCACGAAGAGGCCGATCCGGCCGTCCGACAGCAGACTTGCGACGTTGACCTGGTCCGGGTCGGCGAGCAGCGCGTTCATCTTGTTCTGCTCGGTGACCGGCATGCCCAGGCCCCGGTCCTCCACCTCGACCGCGAGGCCGGCCGTGACATGGCTGGCGCGCAGCAGGACCTGGGTGTGCGGGGCGGAGAACACCGTGGCGTTCTCGACGAGTTCGGCGAGCAGGTGGATGACGTCGGCCACGGCGTGCCCGCGCAGGGTGCCGTCGATCGGCGGGACGAGCTTGACGCGCGAGTACTGCTCGACCTCCGCGATGGCGGAGCGCAGGACCTCGGTCATGGTGACCGGGTTGGACCACTGGCGCCGGGAGATGGCACCGCCGAGCACCGCGAGGTTCTCGGCGTGCCGCCGGATGCGGGTGGCGAGGTGGTCGACGTGGAAGAGGCCCTTGAGCAGCTCGGGGTCCTCGACCTCGTTCTCCAGCTCGTCGAGGAGCTGGATCTCGCGGTGGACGAGGGACTGCAGGCGCCGGGCGAGGTTCACGAAGACCTCGACCTTCTGCTCACTGCCCGCGTGGCTGGAGAGCTGGGCGGCCTGGACGACGGAGGTGACCGCCATCTCGTGGGCGCGGCCGAGTTCCTCGGCCAGCTGCTCGAACTCGTCCGGGTCCGGGTTGGGCCGCGGGGGCGCCTTGCGGGGCGGCGGTCCCTCGCCGCGGCGCAGCCGCTCCACCAGCTGGCGCAGATCGGCCTGGCTGCGGGCGCTGGACTTGCGCAGCGAGATGAGCCGCTCCCGGGCGGCCCTGGCCGAGCGCTCGGCGGCGACGGCCGCCGCGGCGACTCCGGCGACGGCCACCAGAGCGGCGCCGGTGAGGACGACCCACAGCTTCGCATCGGGGCTCGCCCCGGTCGAGCGCAGGGTGAACAGGACGGCGGCCGCGCCGCACAGGCTCACCGCGACGGCGGGCAGGACCGCGATCCGCAACAGCTGTCGGCGTATGTGCGTCTCGGGCAGCGAAGGCTGGACGGCGCGGCTCGGCTGCCTGCCGTGCCGCCCGCCCTCACGGCGATCTGCGCGTGCGGCCGGTTCGCGGGGATTCGACATCAGCGTCCTCGGGTGGAATTCGCTTGGGTCCGGAGCAAGTTGTGGAGCGCGCGATGGTGCGACAGGGACCGGTCCGGCTGCCGGAAGGCATGCGGACGGGTGCGATGTGGCAGCACCGCACGGCCGCCGCGCGCGGGCACTGGCTTGCGTCCGGCGCGTAGATCGGCGAACACACACGGTAGCCGTGGATGCATCACGTGCACCGTGCAGTTGCAAAAGTCGAGCGAACCTCACCGAGCTCTGCTATGGGAGTTCGGACTGGTGAACGAAGGTATGCGAGGTGCGTTCGCCTGGTTAACCGGAGTCTCACGCGCCACACCCTCTCATCCCGCGGCACCGATCCCCAACTTGCCCCCGGACGAAGCCGGTTGCACCGAGCGCACAGGTGCGATTCCGGCCACCCCACCGGCCTGGTGCCGCCAGCGGTGGCACCGGTGCCACCGCTGGCGGCGGCCCGGGCGCGGTCTCGGCCGCTGCGCGTGCGACCGACCGGGCTGAGGCCTCCGCGAGGCGTGCGACCGGTCCCGGTGGGAAACTGATCCTGGGACTCGGGCCGAGGAGCGCCGATGCGGGACCGGCTTCGACTGGCCGAACTGCTGGCCGCCCTGTCGGTTGCCACCGATCTCGGGATGGGGCAGCCGCCGGAGAAGGCGGTCCGCTCGTGCCTGCTCGCCACAGGTCTCGCGCGATCGCTCCGACTGCCCGGGACGCAGGTGGGAGACGTGTACTACGCCGCGCTGCTGCGGCATCTCGGCTGCACCGCCACCGCCTCCGTCGAGGCCCGCCTGTACGGGGGCGACGAACTGGTGTCACGAGCGGCCGCCGAACCGGCGGACTTCGGCCGCGCCGACGAGATGCTGGCGCTGATGCTCGGCACGGGGCGGGGCACAGGGCTGCGCAGGCCCGCCCTGATCGCACGGAGTGCGGTGGGCGACCTGCGGCACGGAAAGACCGTCTTCCGGTCCGTCTGCGAGGCCGCCGCACTGCTCGCGCGGCGGCTCGGCATGGCGCAGGAGGTGGAGGACAGCCTGTACCAGCAGTTCGAGCGCTGGGACGGCAGAGGGGCGCCGCGGCGGCTGGCCGGGGAGGAGATCTCGCCGGCGGCGCGAATCGGTGAAGTCGCCACCCAGGCCGTCCTGTTCCATCGCACAGGCGGACCGGACGCCGCCCTGGCCATGGTGGAACGGCGGGCCGGGGGATGGTTCGACCCGTCGGTCGCGGCGGCGTTCCGCGTGCACGGTGCCGGGCTGCTGGCCGAGATCGACGCCGGGGACCCGTGGGCGGCCGTCCTTGAGACCGAGCCTTCGCCCGAGCGGTATATCGCCCGTGCGGAGCTGGACCGGGTGGCGCGGGCTTTCGGGGACATGGTCGATCTCAAGGCTCCGTACACCCTGGGACATTCGGCCGGGGTGGCCGAGCTGGCCGACGGCGCGGCACACACGCTCGGCCTGTCCGACGCTGTCGTGGCGGACCTGCGGGTGGCCGCCTTCCTGCACGACCTGGGCCGCGTAGCCGTATCGAGCGGGATCTGGGACAAAACCGGCCCCCTGACCCGGCACGATCACGAGCAGATCCGTCTTCACCCGTACCGCACCGAGCGGATTCTGGCCTGCTCGCCACTGCTGGAACCGCTGGGACGGATGGCGGGCCTCCACCACGAGCGCCTGGACGGCAGCGGCTACCACCACGGACTCACCGCACCCGCGCTTCCCCTGCTGGCCCGAGTGCTCGCCGCCGCCGACACCTTCCAGAGCGCCACCCAGGACCGGCCCCACCGGCCCGCCCGGTCGCCGGCCGAGGCGGCGGAGCTGCTGACCCGGGAAGCGGCAGCCGGCCGGCTCGACGCGGACTGCGTGGGCGCCGTCGTCGTCGCCGCCGGGCAGGCACCGGGGCACCCCAGGCCCCGGCGGCCGGCGGGCCTCACCGACCGGGAGGTCGACGTCATCCGGCTGCTGGCCCGCGGCCGGTCCAACAAAGAGATCGCAAACCGGCTCGTCATCTCGCGCCGCACCGCCGAACACCACGTCCAGCACATCTACGACAAGATCGGCCACTCCACCCGCGCCGCCGCCGCGCTCTTCGCCATGGAACACGACCTGCTGCGCGGGTGAGGCATCCCGGTCACGCTGCCACGAGCTGCCGGACGAGCGCCGCCACCATCGCGGGGTCGGTCCGGTGCGCGATGTGCGCATGCCCGTCGAGGACGTGGATCCGGGCCCCCGGAAGGGCCTCCGCCGCCGCCTTCGCCGCCCGCTTCAGTGACGGCGGGCTCTCGGTCCCGGACAGCACGGTCGTCTCCGCCGTGACCGCGTCGAAGCCGCCGGGCCGGTAGACCCAGCTCTCCTCCGCCAGGGCCTCCCGGGCCACAGTGCGTGCCACCGCCACCCGACGGGCCCATTCCGGGCCGTCCCGCACGGCGTCGATCTGCTCGTCGGTGAACTCGAGCACGTCCCGGAGCGTCAGGATGATCGCGGCCTCGTCGTCGCCCCGGGCGACGGCCTGTTCGACCTGCGCGATCCACCCCTCCGGGTAGTCCAGGCCGAGACTCGGCTCGTAGAGGATCAGCTGACGCACCCGGTCCGTCAGCGTGGCCGCGCCCATCGCGACGCTCGCCCCGTAGGAGTGGCCCCAGAGCGCCACCGGACCGCCCGTACGCTCGGCGACCGCGTCGACCACCGCGGCCACGTCCTCGAACTCGCGCTCGATCGCGTAGGCGGGCCCGCCCTGCTCGCCATCGCCGCTGGCACCGAACCCCCTGCGGTCCACGGCGTACGTGGTGAGGTCTGCGCGCAGTTCCGCCACGAGTGCCGCGGAGATCGTGTGGTCCTGCAGAGACCCGTGCACCATCACCAGCGGCGGCCCCGCCCCCTCGACCCACACCGCGATCCGTGTCCCGTCGGGCGCCCGTACTTCCAGACTCTCCACGGCCCCGCCCCGGCGTGTGTCATGTCGCCCGGTGAACGCCAGGAGTTCCTTGACGTACGCTTCCGGATGCGTGACGTGCGGAATGTGGCCCGCACCGTGGAAGACGGCCTTCTCGGCCTGTGGCAGCAGCTCCGCCAGCCGTTTCAGTACCGGTGTGTACAGGGCCGGGCTGCGGTCCCCGGAGGTGATCAGGACCGGCCCGTCGTACCGGGCCAGCGCGCTCTCGTCGATGGTCCAGGCGTCGGGGGAACGCAGCTCGTCCAGGTACGTGGGGGCATTCGTGACGAGCGTTTGCCGCAGCGCCTCGGGCATCGCGGCCCAGCTGCCCGGCCCCAGTGCCACCGCGTCCACGAACAGTTCCGCCGCACCCTCGTGGTCACCGGTCGAGATCAGCCGCTCGACCTCGGCCAGCGGCCCGCGCTCGATGGCCTCGTACGCGGCTTCCTCGGGGCTGCCCGCCGGAATCAGGGAGAACACCGGCGGTTCGTGGACGACGATCCCGCGCAGCAGTTCCGGCCGGGCCGCAGCCAGGCGCAGCGTGATGAACGCGCCCGCGGAGTTCCCCGCGACCCACGCCGGCGCCGGGCCGAGCCGCTCGATCAGCGCGGCGAGATCGTCCACGTCCTGCGCGAAACTGCCCTGCCCCGCGCTGCCCCCGCTGTCGCTGTGCCCTCTGCGGTCGTACGTGACGACACGGAACCCCGGCGCCAGGCCGGGCACGACCATGTCCCAGTTGTGGTGCGAACCCCAGCTGCCGTGCACGAACACGAGCGGAACACTGCCCCGGCCCGTCCTCTCGTGGGCGATCCGCACCCCGTTGACCTCGGTGTACTCGATCGGACCCGCCGTTGTGGCGGCGTCCTCGGCGATGCGTGACATGTCAACCGCTCCCTTCTCCGAAGCAACCTTCGAAGCACCTTCGAAGCAGGTCACCAGCATTGTTCGCGGAGCAGGGCCGGCGCATCGGCAGATCTACCCATCTCGGAGGCGCCGCGCAGCCGTTGTCGCAGGTGTTCGCCGAGGAATCGACGGACCGGGCCCGAGTTCGCCCCAGGAGTACGGGCGTTTCAGTCGACGCCACCCGTCAGTCGATGCCACCCGTCAGTCGACGTCACCCTTCGCCGGCGAGATCCAGATCGTCGCTGCGCGGCTCGGCAACGACCGCAGCAGGCCGGGGACGGCGCCACGGGTGAGCGATCGGATGCGACACAGTCCGCCACCACGGCTCCACAGGCAGCTTCCCTGAGGCCTCGAACGGCTCACCGGGCCTTGGGAACGCCACCGCCTGCCCGGCCTCCTCAGCCTCGTACTTCGTCCACTCACCCGGCTCGGCCCAGGCGTGGAGAGCCAGGTTGAAGGTGGCCCAGTGGATCGGCAGCAGCACCCCACCCGGCCGGCCTCCTTGCAGGTCGAGGTGTGCCTGCAACCCCTCGGCGGGCGACATGTGAATGTCCGGCCACGCGCCGGGAAGCGGCGTATGGTCCGTGTGGTTCTCGGGCCACCACTGCGAGTACGCGCCGATCTGGATCATCGTCACGTCGAACGGGCCGTGCTCGCGGCCGATGTCGGCGAAGCCGGGGAAGTAGCCCGTGTCGCCGCTGTGGAAGACGCGGTGCCGGTCCGAGGCGACGGCCCAGGACGCCCACAGAGTGTGCTGCTGGTTGCGCAGGCCTCGGCCGCAGAAGTGGCGGGCGGGGGTGGCGGTCAGGCTCAGTCCGTTGATCTTCGTCGACTCGTGCCAGTCCAGTTCGCGCAGCCGGTCCGCGGGCACGCCCCACCGCTCCAGGTGCGCGCCGACTCCCAGCGGCACCGCGAACAGGGTGTCCGTGCCGGTCAGCGCCTGGATCGTGGGCAGGTCGAGGTGATCGTAGTGATCATGTGAGATCACCACCGCGTCGACCGGGCCGAGCGCCGCGAGCGGCAGGGGCACCGGGTGCAGCCGCCTGGGTCCCGCGAAGGAGAAGGGCGAGCAGCGCTCGCCCCAGACGGGGTCGAAAAGCACCCGGCGCCCGTCGATCTCGACGAGGACGCTGGAGTGACCCATCCAGGTGATGCGCAACCCGTCGGCGGGCGGCTTCGCGAGATCGGCCAGGGTGGTCGGGTGTACGGGGAGGGTGCCGGACGGAGCCCGGCGGGCGCGCCGCTCCTTGTCGAAGAACGTCCTGGCGAACTCGATCCGCGAACCCTGCGGTCCCGGACCTCCGCCGCCGGGGTTCTGGAAGCTGCCGTTCGCGAAATGCGGCGACCTGCGGATGCGCTCCATGCGCTCACCGGCCGGGTCCGCGCCGAATGCGAGGGGCCTGCGCGAGCGGAGGGACGATCTCAGGGAACCCGAGGCGGTCACGGCAGCTCCAGGGTGGGGGTCGCGGGGGCTTCATTATGGGCGCGCGCAGGCACGGAATAAGCGCGCGCGGGCACGAAACGGGCGCGCGAAGGCACGGCCCCGGGATGCACCGGGCGCGGGCGGCTCGTCGGCGTCATGCCCTGCTCAACGTGGCAGCCGCCCACAAGATTCCGGAGGGGGCGGGTGCGCTCGGTGTGCTCGTCCCCCGGGCCTCGGTCGGCCCGGCTCCTGGGCAGAGTCAAAGGCATGGGCAGAGGCAAGGGCAGAGGTGGCGCGGGTGGAGAATGGAGGTTCCGCCCCGGGCCTGCCGCCCGCCCCACGACAGGAGAACCCGCACGGTGTCCCGACAGCCCGGTGAGCCCGGAAGCGATCAGCCCGACCCCACGCACGCAGACCTCCGGGCCGACTGCGGCAACTGCTTCGCCCTGTGCTGCGTCGCGCTCCCCTTCAGCAAGTCCAGCGACTTCGCCGTGAACAAGGCGGCCGGTACGCCCTGCCGCAATCTCCTGGCGGACCACCGCTGCGGCATCCACGCCGAGCTGCGCGCCAAGGGCTTCCCCGGCTGTACCGTCTTCGACTGCTTCGGCGCAGGCCAGAAGGTCTCCCAGGTGACCTTCGGCGGCACCGACTGGCGCACTTCCAAGAAGGGCGCCCGCGAGATGTCCGCCGTCTTCCCTGTGATGCGTCAGCTGCACGAGCTGCTGCGGTACGTCGCCGAGGCGGCCACGCTGGACGCCGCCCGCCCGATCCGCGATGCCCTGCGCGAGGCGTACGAGAGGATCGACGCCCTCACCCGCCAGGCCCCCGAGGCTCTGCTCGCGACGGATGTGGCGACCGTACGACAGGAGGTGAACGCTCTGCTGCTGTGCGCCGGAGATCTGCACCGCGCCCAGGCGCCGGGCCGCCCGCGCAACCACCGTGGCGCCGATCTCTTCGGTGCGCGTCTGTCCGGGGCGGATCTGCGCGGGGCCAGCCTCCGTGGGGCGATCCTCGTCGCCGCCGACCTCAGGGGCGCGGATCTGCGCCGGGCGGACCTGATCGGCGCGGATCTGCGCGATGCCGATCTGACCGGAGCGGACCTGCGGGAGACCGTCTACCTCACGCAGCCCCAGTTGGACGCGGCCAAGGGCGACGGCACGACCCGGGTGCCGGACGGACTGCGCCACCCGACGCATTGGACCTCACAGCCGTCGCGCGTCAAGCGGAACGGGAGAAGTTCACGCCATTGAGCGACAGTGCTCAGGCATGTGCTCCCGGTCGTATGCACGGGCCCTAGATTCATCGACTGCCATCACCCGACACCCAGGGGTGTCCGCGGCGGTGGCAGTCGATGAGCTGGGGTGATGGTGTTTCCCTACGTCCACGGGCCGACGCCCGTGATGCGCCGCGACGGCACCCGGCTCACCGTGGAGCTGCACGGCGAGCTGGACATCGCCGGGGCGCAGGACATCGAGGAGCCGCTGAGCGGGCAGCTGTGCCTGCCGACGGCCGAACTCGTCCTGGACCTGCGCCTGCTGACGTTCCTCGACTGCGGCGGCATCGCCCTCTTCGACCGGCTGCGCCGCCGGCTCGGCCGCGAGGGCGCCACGATCGTGCTGGTCTGCACCGATCCGTCCGTGCTGCGCGTCCTCGACTGCCTGCGCGTACCGGACTCCGTCCCCGTCCTGCCCACACCGCCGGCGCCACCGGCACCTCCGGCACCTCCGCACCCGCGCCTCCGCACCCGCGGCGGCGATGACCGCGGGGCGCGGGACGCTTCCTAGAGCGGCATGAGGTTGGGGCGCTTGGCCTCGACGTGATCACCCGAGGACTCACCGCGCAGCCGCCGCCCGATCCACGGCACCAGGTACTCGCGCGCCCACTGGATGTCGTCTCGGCGCACCTCCAGCGTGGTGCGCGGCGGCATCTCGGGCCAGGGCTGGTCCGGGTCGGCCGGGACGGCGAGACCGAGCACCTGGGCGGCGCGCAGCGCGACGCGGGTGTGCCCCTCGGGCGAGAGGTGCAGCCGGTCGTCGTCCCAGGCGCGCCGGTCCTGCACCGAGCGCAGCGACCACAGGTCGAGGACCGGGCAGTCGTGGCGGTCGGCGATGGCCCGCACGTGCGCGGTGTACGTGGCGATCTTGCCGCGCAGATGCTTGAGGACCGGAACGTCACGGGTGTCGAAGCCGGTGGTCACCACCACCGTGCCGACTGCGGAGGTGAGCTCGGCGACCGCCCGCTCGAAGCGCTCGGCCACATCGTCGGGGTCGGTGCCGGGGCGGATGATGTCATTGCCGCCCGCGCAGAAGGAGACCAGCTCGGGGGACAGCTCCTTCGCCCGCGGCACCTGCTCCTCGACGATCTGGTCCAGGAGCTTTCCGCGCACGGCGAGGTTGGCGTAGCGGAAGCTGTGCTCGGGATGACGGTCGGCGAGCAGGACGGCGAGCCGGTCCGCCCAGCCGACGAAGGTTCCGTCGGGTCCGGGGTCGCCGACACCTTCGGTGAAGCTGTCACCGAGTGCCGCGTAGGAGGCGAAAGCCGCCGGTGTCACGGCGGCGCGGTCTGCGGAGGTCGTCGAGTCATCTGCCACGTCGGCATATTTTTCACCCCGAGACGTGACTTACGCCACCGTAACCACCCTTGACAACGGGTGACATAGACCACCGAGAAGGCGCGCCGGATGCGGAATACGCCCCAGGGGCCGCGGGACGTCGACGCCCGGTGTCCGGGCCGCGAAGGACACCGGACACCGGGCGTGCGGACGGCACGGGTGCCTCAGAGCGAGACGCCGTGGGAGCGCAGGTACGCCACCGGGTCCACGTCAGAGCCGTAGCCCGGGCCGGTGCGGACCTCGAAGTGCAGGTGCGGTCCGGTGGAGTTGCCGGTCGAGCCGACCAGGCCGATCCGGGTGCCGCCGGAGACGGTCTGGCCGGTGGAGACCGAGAGCTGCGACATGTGGGCGTACTGCGAGTAGTGGCCGTCGGCGTGCCGGATGACGACCTCGTTGCCGTACGCGCCGCTCCACCCTGCGGAGACGACGGTGCCCGCGCCGACGGCCCGGACAGGCGTGCCCGCGGCGGCCGCGAAGTCGGTGCCTGTGTGGTACCCGCTGGACCACATGGATCCGGCGGTGCGGTACTGCGTGGAGACGCCGGCGGCGACCGGGCGGGTGAAGCCGGAGGCGGTGGCGGCCTGCTCGGCGCGGGGTGCCTCCGCGGCCGCCTCGGCCGGGGCGGCCGCGGAGGCGGTGTCGGCCGCCGCCTCGGAGGAGGACTTCGCGGATGCGCCGGAGTCCGAGGAGCCGGAAGAGTCCGAGGAGCCGGAATCCGAGGAGCCGGAGTCCGAGGAGCCGGAGCGGGAGGCGCCCGAGCCCGACTCGGCGGCCGCACCCGAGGCCTTCCCTGCGGCCGCCGAGTCGGCATAGGCCTGCACCACGGCGCCGACCTTGAGCTTGAGGCCCGGGTGGATCAGGCCCGGGTCGGCGCCGACGGCCTTCTTGTTGGCGGCGTACAGCGGCTTCCAGCCGCCGTCGATGTCCTGCTCGGCGGCTATCGCGGAGAGCGAGTCACCTGCGACGACGGTGTACGTCTTGTCCGCGGACCCGGCGGACCCGGCGGCCTCGGCCGGGGCGGTCGAGGCGGCCCGGGCCTCGGCGGCCTGCGTCAGGGCAGCCTGCGCCAGGGCGGTCGGCGCGCTCTTCACCTGGACCGGGGCGATGCTCGCGGCCTGCGGCGCGGCGGTCTGCGGCGTGGCGGCGCTCGCACCCGTGGCGCCGAACAGCGGCAGCGCGAGGGCAGCGCCCCCGGTACCGGCGACGGCGAACGAGCGCGTCAGGCGGGTGGACTTGGGACGGCGATGCTTACCCTTCGCGGGCATGACGGATTCCTCTCCGGCGCCTGCGAGGTGAGCTGTCGGGTTCGGGCTGGAGATGCCCGGCCGCCCGAGGGCGACTTCACCCCAAGCCGCTCCGGTCGGGACCGGCGTCGGCGTCTTGCCAATGGGTCCCCCGCTCCTGCCGTACAAGGGTGTGCGGGTGAATTCCGGTGGCGGCAGGATTGGGCGTCCACCGGCTGTCGGTGACCGTAGGGGAGCGCGGGGCGGGAAACAAACACCTCAATTCCCGCGGGCCACACAGGACCTGACCCCTTTCGGGAAATGCCATGACGCTCCGTGGATGAACGATCTTCGATTTCCATACAGCTGCAGGAATTCACGGAAGAAGATCGCCACACACCGTCACGAATATGATCCCGCTCACGCCACACGACTCACCAGCCCTTAATTCAGGGCCAGTTACTCCTTAGGTGGCGAATCGGGCATTAAGGGAACCGGGGGCGTAGTCGATGTAACCGGCAGAGCCGCGACGATTCGCTTCCAGAATCGGCTGTTTCCGGCACAAAGCGGCGCCGGTGATCTCGCCCTCATCGGCTCCACAGCCGCCTGCCCCGGACCCCATGTCGTATCGTCGTTGGCATGTGCACCCAGTGCGCAGCACGCCGGCGGTCGGCGCCGGCGAACACTGTGGGAGGAGCCCCCGTGACACAGCACATCCCGTCGACAGAGCCGGAACTCGCCGGGGTGCGCAATTTCCGGGACGTGGGCGGCCTGCCGACGGTGGACGGCCGGCGCGTACGGCAGGGAGTGCTGTTCCGCAGCGGTCATCTGGCCCACGCCACCGCGACGGACACCGAGTTCCTCGCCTCGCTCGGGCTGCACACGATCTTCGACTTCCGTAACGCGGCGGACCAGCAGCAGGAGGGCCCGGATGTGGAGCTTCCCGGGGTGCGCAATCTGAACCTCCCGCTCACCGACCCGGCCGACGGCGCGGAGTTCTGGCAGATGGTGCGCGACGGCAGGGTCGAGGAGCTGCGCAAGATCCTCGGCGGGGGCAGGGCCGCGGCCCGGATGGCCACCACGTACCGCATGATCGTCCGGGACCGCACCCTCGATCACACCCGCGTGCTCGCGGAGCTGGCCGAGGACAGCGTCCCCGCGCTGATGCACTGCGCGGCCGGCAAGGACCGCGCCGGCCTGTCGGTGGCGGTGACGCTGCTCGCGGTCAGGGTCGAGCGGGAGGCGGTCGTCGCCGACTACCTGGAGTCCAACGCCAAGCACCGCCGCTACAAGGTGCACCGCTCCAGCGACGCCCCCGATGCCCGATCGGCCGAGGTGACAGAGCTGCTCAGCCCGCTGTTCGAGGCGCGCGCCGAGTATCTGGAGGCCGGTTTCGACGAGATGGAGCAGAACTGGGGCTCCGTCGAGCGGTACCTGGAGAAGGGGCTGGGCGTCACGCCGGAGATCCGCGAGAGGCTGCGGGCCAAGCTCCTGGACTGACCTGCCGGGTCACTGGCAGTGGACTGCCGGGTCACTGGCCGCGGACTGCGGGTCACTGGCCGCGCGCGCCGACCTCGAACAGCAGATATAGAAAGAACGCGAAGAAGTGCCCGACGACCAGGTAGACGAACAGTCTGATCGCCAGGCCGCGCGGGAACCTGTCCTCCATGGAACGGCGCCCCTTCGCACCGTCCTGCGGTCCGCTGCTCATCGGCTGCCTCCGGCCGTACGGGGGTGAGTGGCGCCGCCGCCGAGGCACAGCGCCTCCACCGAGCTCTGCAACAGCGTGTGGACGAAGAGGAGTTGGGCGCCTGCCTGCTCGGCCGCCGCGATACGGTGCGGCGTGGCCGAGTCGAAGTGGGCGCTGTCGCCGGGCTCCAGGGTGTACGCGCTGTCGGCGAGGTGCAGCCGCAGCCGTCCGTCGAGCACATACAGCCATTCCTCGCCGGGATGGACACGCACGATGTCGCCCTGCGCCCCGTACGGCACCTGGACGCGCAGCGCCTGCATACCGCGCCCGGGGGCTCCGGCCTGGCGGTAGGTCCAGCCACCGGCCAGGTTCGGTTCGGCTTCGGAGGCCCGGATCACCGACTGGCGTCCGGCGGGGGTCTCGCCGAGCAGTTCGCTGACCGTCGTACCGTAGACACGTGCCAGCGTGAGCAGCACCGGCAGCGAAGGCTGGCGCCGGCCGGTCTCGAGCCGGGACAGGTGTGCGGGCGACAGGCCCGCCGAGGCGGCGGCCGCTTCGAGGGTGAGCGCCGCACTGCGGCGCAGCGCCCTCAGCTGTGGTGCGACACCGAGCAGCGGTTCGCTCTGCTCCGGTGCCGCGGGGTCGGCAGGACTCATGCCCTCGATTCAGCCAGAGCTTTGCCTGTCCGGCAAATTTCTTGCCTCAGAGGCAAGGCGCGGCGGCTCCGCGATTCACCGCGGCCCGCCTCCCCGGTTCGCCACCGCCTGCTTCACCAGTGTCTTCCCGAAGTCCCACATGAGCGTCCCGCCGCTGTGCGCATCGTCCATCACCGCGGTGAACGCCTCGACGAACCGGTTCACCTCCCGCTCCCCCACGACCAGCGGCGGAATCAGTTTGATGACCTCCAGGTGGTCACCGGAGACCTGGGTCAGGATCCGGTGCTTCTGCAGCAGCGGCACCACCACCATCTGCGCGAAGAGTCCCTTGCGGGCGACCTGCAGCGCACTCCAGCGGCTGCGCAGCCGCAGCGAGCCGGGACGCCCGAACTCGATACCGATCATCAGCCCGCGGCCACGTACGTCGTGGAGCAGCTCATAGCGGTCCACGAGTGCCGCAAGCCGGGACTTGAGCAGTTCGCCGGTGACCCGGGCGTTGGCGACGGTCTGCTCGTCCTCCATGACGGCGAGCACCGCGAGGCCCGCCGCCATGGCCTGGGCGTTGGATCCGAAACTCGCGGAGTGCACGAGGACCCGGTCCATGGACGAGTAGACCTTCTTGAAGATCCAGTCCTTGCCCAGGGTCGCTCCGACCGGCACATAGCCGCCGGAGAGCGCTTTGGCCACGCACACCAGGTCGGGTTCGACGCCTTCCGCATGCTGGTAGGCGTAGAACGCGCCGGTGCGGCCGAGTCCCGTCTGCACCTCGTCGGCGATGAGCAGCGCCTTGTGCTGGTGCAGCAGCTCCTGCGCGGCGCGCAGATAGCCCGGCGGCGCCTCGTGGACGCCCTTGCCCTGGATCGGCTCGACGATCAGCGCGGCCACATCGCCCTTCTTCAGCTCCCTCGCCAGGGCGTCGAGATCGCCGAGGGCGACGGCGGTGTCCGGGAGCAGGGGTGCGAAGCCGTCCCGGAAACCGGACTCGCCGTTGACCGAGAGCGATCCGGTGGTCAGTCCGTGGAAGGCGTGGGTGCAGTACAGGACGCGGGGTTTCCCGGTGGCATACCGGGCGAACTTGAGCGCGGTCTCCACGGCCTCCGTGCCGCTGTTGCCGAAGAACACCCGGTCCAGGTGCGGTGAATACGTCAGCAGCTTCTCGGCGAGCAGGCCGGGCAGCGGCTGGCAGTCGAAGCGGGTGAGGTCGGCGAGCGAGGCGTCGAGCACGTCGTGCAGCGCCTTGCGGACGACAGGGTGGTGGCGTCCCAGCCCCATCACCCCGAAACCGGCCAGCATGTCGAGATGGTCCTGGCCGTCCTCGTCCCAGAAGTACGCGCCCTCGGCCCGCTCGTAGACCTTGTCGAAGCCGATGGTGTGCAGCATCCGCGGGAGCTGGTGGTTGAGGTGGCGGCTGTGCAACTCGTAGCGCTCGCCGCCACGCTCGGCGAGGAGCCGGCCCAGGTCGAACCCCTTGGCTTGGTCCGTCATCCTTCGCTTCCTTCTTTCTGCTTACGGTCCCAGGTGGCCCCGATCCGCCCGGCGATATCGACGGCGGTAAGCCCCAGATCGGCCAGCACCTCGCCCCGCTTGGCGTGTGCCAGGAACCGGTCGGGGATCCCGAAGCTCCGTACGGGAAGGTCCACCTCGGCGTCCTGGAGGGCCTGGGTGACGGCCGAACCCACGCCGGAGGCACGGCTGTTGTCCTCGACGACGGCGAGCATGCCGTGTTCTGCGGCGAGTTCCACCAGCGCGGGGTCGACCGGTTTGATCCAGCGCGGGTCGACGACGGTGCAGCCGATGCCACGGCCTTCGAGGAGCTCGGCGGCCTTGAGGCAGACGGGCGCCATCACCCCGACGGCGACGAGGAGCACGTCCCGCGCTGCGTCGCCGTGCAGGACATCCAGCCCGCCGATCCGGTCGAGCGCCGGGATCTCGGGCCCGACCGACTCCTTCGGGAAGCGCACCAGGGTCGGTGCGTCGTCCACGTCGACCGCTTCCCTGAGCTGAGCGCGCAGCTGCCCGGCATCGCGCGGTGCGGCGACCCGGAGCCCGGGGACGACCTGGAGCACGGACAGGTCCCACATGCCGTTGTGCGAGGCGCCGTCGGTGCCGGTGACGCCGGCCCGGTCGAGCACGAACGTGACCGGGCACCTGTGCAGCGCGACGTCCATGAGGAGCTGGTCGAAGGCCCGGTTGAGGAAGGTCGCGTAGACGGCGACCACCGGGTGCAGCCCGCCGGTGGCGAGTCCGGCCGCGGAGACCGTGGCGTGCTGTTCCGCGATGCCGACGTCCCAGACGCGGTCCGGGAAGCGTGCGGCGAAGGGGCCGAGGCCGACCGGGTGCAGCATCGCGGCGGTGATGGCCACGACGTCCGGCCGCTCCTCGCCGATCCGTACGATCTCCTCGCCGAACACCGAGGTCCAGGAGGGGCCGTTGGACGGCGCGAGCGGTTCGCAGGTCAGCGGGTCCATCACGCCGACGGTGTGGAAGTGGTCCTCCTCGTGGGCGAGCGCCGGTTCGTAGCCGCGGCCCTTCTCGGTGAGGCAGTGCACGAGCACCGGTCCGTGGAAGCGTTTGGCGCGGCTCAGCGCCGATTCGATCGCGCCGATGTCATGCCCGTCGATCGGGCCCACGTACTTGAGGCCGAGATCCTCGAACATGCCCTGCGGCGCGAAGGCGTCCTTGAAACCCTTCTTCGCACCGTGCAGCGACTCGTACAGCGGCCGGCCTATGACGGGAGTGTGCTGCAGCACCTCCTTGCCCCAGGTCAGGACGCGTTCATAGCCGTCCGTCGTGCGCAGGGTCGCGAGGTGGTTGGCGAGGCCGCCGATGGTCGGGGCGTACGAGCGTTCGTTGTCGTTGACGACGATGATCAGCGGGCGGTCCTTGGCGGCGGCGATGTTGTTCAGCGCCTCCCAGGCCATCCCACCGGTGAGGGCGCCGTCCCCGATGACGGCGACGACATGGCCGCCCTCGCCGCGTACCTCCACGGCCTTCGCGAGGCCGTCGGCCCAGCCGAGCGCGGTGGAGGCGTGGCTGTTCTCGACGATGTCGTGCTCGGACTCCTCGCGTGAGGGGTAGCCGGACAGCCCGCCCTTGCCGCGCAGCTTGGAGAAGTCCTTGCGGCCGGTGAGCAGTTTGTGCACATAGCTCTGGTGGCCGGTGTCCCAGACGAGCCGGTCGACGGGCGAGTCGAAGACCCGGTGCAGCGCGATGGAGAGCTCCACCACACCCAGGTTGGGCCCCAGATGGCCGCCGGTGCGGGCCACGGCGTGGACCAGGAACTCCCTGATCTCCTCCGCCAGTTCGGCAAGTTCCTCCTCGGCCAGCGCCTTCACGTCGCGCGGCCCCCGAATGGTCTCCAGGATCGTCACGCCGGGCCCCCTCTCGGTTCGGTGCCTCAACTCATGCTCGAATGCATGCCTTCCAGCTGGCGGTCAGGCCGGGTCGGCCGGACCTGCGTGGGTGGCGTCGCCCGTATCCCGCTCCGGAGCCGCGCCGTTCTTCCCGACCGGCGCGGACGGCATCCCCGGCGTGACGGTTCCCGCACGTCACCCGTGGTTGCCCGAGACGGTCTCGCGCATCGCCCGCAGCGACTCCTTGAGTGAGCCCATGGTGGCGAGCACGGCCGTCGGCTCGTAGCCGCAGTGCGCCATGCAGTTGGCGCAGCGCGGGTCCTTGCCGCGTCCGTAGGCGTCCCAGTCGGTGTCCTCGACCAGCTGCCGGTACGTGGGCACGTATCCGTCGCTCATCAGGTAGCAGGGCTTCTGCCAGCCGAACAGCGAGTAGTTGGGGATGGCCCAGGCCGTGCACGGGAAGTCGACCTTGCCTTCGAGGAAGTCGAGGAACAGCGGCGAGTGGTTGAGGCGCCAGCGCCGCCGGTTGCCGCCCGCGAAGGCCTTCCTGAACAGCTCCCTGGTCTGGTCCACGCCGAGGAAGTGCTCCTGGTCGGGCGCCTTCTCGTAGGCGTAGGCGGGCGACAGCATCATCTCGTCGACCTGCAGGTCGTCATTGAGGAAGTTGAGCACCTCGATGATGGTCTGCGGGGTGTCGGTGTTGAAGAAGGTCGAATTGGTGGTGACCCGGAAACCGCGCTTCTTGGCCTCCTTGATCGCCGCCACGGCCTCGTCGAACACGCCCTCCTTGGCGACGGATTCGTCATGCCGTTCGCGCATTCCGTCGATGTGGACGGCGAAGGCGAAATACGGCGAGGGCTTGAACTTGTCCATCTTCTTGCGGAGCAGCATCGCATTGGTGCACAGGAAGACGTATTTCTTCCGCTGCACCAACTGGCGCACGATCTCGTCGATCTGCGGGTGCATGAGCGGTTCGCCGCCGGCGATCGACACCATCGGCGCACCCGATTCCAGGACCGCTCCCACGGCCTGCGCCACGGGCATCCGCTGCTTGAGCACACCCGCCGGATGCTGGATCTTGCCGCAGCCCTCGCAGGCGAGGTTGCACGCGTAGAGTGGTTCGAGCTCCACGATGAGCGGGAACTTCTCCCGCTTGCGCAGCTTCTGTTCGGCGAGATACGTCGCGACCTTGATGGACTGACGAAGGGGCATGGCCATCTGGCTCACCTCCGGGGGAGCAGCAAAGAACGGTGCCATTCATGAAAAGCGGGAAGTACGGAACGAAGTACGCGGAACGCCGATATTCCACCGCGCACCGTGCTGATCCGTACGAGTTCGTGTTCCGGGGCGTCCACGACCACCCGGACGGCGGCAACGGGACGCGGACCCGGACCCGCGGCGCGGGCGGCGCGCAGGGTCGCGGCGGACTCCATGTCGGCCGCGATCGATCCCGCGGCGAGCAGCTCGGCGCGTTCGTGTCCGCGGACGACGTGGTCGGAGCCGGTGAGCGGGCCGGTGTGCACGGTCCGGCCCGGCACCGCCCTCACCAGTTCCTTCACCAGGAGTTCGGTACCGTCGCAGCGGGTGCTGCCCTGCTCGTCGACGGTGTGCTCGGCGACGACCAGATCGCCGGGATGCATCCCGGGCGCGAGTCCGGCGCAGAAGCCGGTGGCGATCACGGAGGCGTCCCGCAGCGCGCTCCCGGCGAGGCCGCGGTCGACCGCGCGCCGTGCGGCCTTCGGCCCCATGCCGGTGCGCAGCACGGTGACCGGTCCCGCGGCGCCGCCGCGCTCGCCGGTGCGCAGGGCGAGTTTCTCGATGCCCAGCGCGCAGGCGACGAGCAGCGGCGGTGCCGGTTCGTGGGAGGCGCTCATCAACCCCCCTCGTGTCCGAGGGCCCGGCCGGCATGCCCGTTCAGATATCGGCCGAGGGCGGTGAGCGGGAAGACCTGCCGGTACAGGTGGTAGTTGATGGAGAAGTCCCAGGGGAAGCCGGTGCCGGTGAAGTACGGCTCGTCCCAGCTGCCGTCCGCGCGCTGTGTCTCGGCCAGCCAGGCCACCCCGCGTTCGACGGCCTTGGACTCCCGTTCCCCCGCCGCGAGCAGCGCCAGCAGCGCCCAGGCTGTCTGCGAGGCGGTCGATGCGCCGCGGGCCACCCAGGACGCGTCGACGTAGCTGCGCAGGTCCTCGCCCCAGCCGCCGTCGTCGTTCTGCACCGATGCGAGCCAGCCGACCGCGCGCCGGATCGCCGGATGTGCGGTGGGCAGTCCGGCGGCCACCAGGGCGGGGACCACCGACCCCGTCCCGTACAGGTAGTTGACGCCCCAGCGGCCGAACCAGGCGCCGTTGCTCTCCTGTTCGGCGAGCAGCCAGGTGATGCCGCGCCGGGTGCGCGGGTCGTGGGACTGGCCCTCGTACGAGAGCATCTCCACCACGTGGGCGGTGACATCGGCGGACGGCGGGTCGATGACCTCGCCGAAGTCGCAGAACGGCAGCCGGTTCGGCAGCGGGCTGGTGTTGTCGACGTCGAAGGCGCCCCAGGCGCCGTTCTTCGACTGCATCCCGTACGTCCACGTCGTGGCCCGACGGACCGCCGCGTCCACGCGGGCCGGGTCGGGGTGGCGTACCCGGCGCAGGGCGAGCGCGACCTCCGCGGTGTCGTCGATGTCGGGGTAGTTGTCGTTGTGGAATTCGAAGGCCCAGCCGCCCGGCTCCAGATGCGGCCTGCGCACCGTCCAGTCGCCGGGCCTGCGGATCTCCTCGGCGAGCATCCAGTCGGCGGCCTTCACCAGCTGCGGGTGGTCCGCGGGCAGGCCCGCGTCGGCCAGCGCGATGGTGGCCAGGCAGGTGTCCCAGACGGGTGACTGGCAGGCCTCGATCATCCGGGCGCCGTCCTCGCGCCAGATCGCGAAGCGGTCGAGCGAGGCGAGGCCTTCGCGCAGGACGGGGTGGTCGAGGTCGTAGCCGAGCAGGTGCAGGGCGATCACGGAGTAGACGGCGGGCGGCTGGATACCGCCCCAGCAGCCGTCGTTCTCCTGCCGTTCGATGATCCAGCGTCCGGCCGAGCGCATCGCCATCCGCCGCAGGCCCGGCACGGCCACCTTGTGGTACGTGTGCAGCAGCTTGTCGAGGCGCTGGAAGACGCCGTCCCAGCTGGCGGCCGGGGCGAGGGGCGTGTGCGGGCTGGGGTCGCGGGCGTCGGTGTGCAGTTCGTCGAGCGGGAAGGGCGCGGGCCGTACGGGGCGCTTCGCGGAGACGATGGTGAGCGGCACGATGGTCTGCCGTGCCCAGCAGCCGAAGTCGTAGATGTTGAGCGGGAACCACTTCGGGAACCAGATCAGTTCCGGCGGGAGCTCGGGCAGGTCGTCCCATTTCCACCAGCCGAACAGGGCGAGCCAGATGCGCGTGAACACCCGGGCGGCGGCAATTCCGCCCTGGGCGCGGATCCATGCGGAGGCCTTCGCCATGTGCTCGGCCTCGGGGTCGTCCCCGGCGAGCCTGAGCGCCACATAAGCCTCGATGGTGGTGGACAGCTCCCCTGGGCCGCCGTGGAAGGTGGCCCAGGTGCCGTCGGCGCGCTGCTCGCCGCGGATGAACAGGGCGGCCGCCCGGGTCGTCTTCTCGTCGCGGATGCCGAGGAACTGCCGCAGCAGCAGGTCCTCGGCGTCCATCGTCACATTGGTCTCGAGATCGCCCTTCCACCAGCCTGCGGCGTCCTGGCGGTCGAGCAGATACCCGATCGCCCGCTCGGTCGCCTGCCGCACCCCGTCGGGTGCGGCGGAACCGTGGACGGATCCGGTGGCCGCGGCAGCACCGGGGGGCAGGGCCCCGGCGCTTCCGTCGGTCGTCGCTGTCATGGCTTCCCCTTCGTGCAGTTCGGCTTGCTGCTGTGCTGGGGTCCGCCGTCGGACGGTGGTGCGGCTGCGCTGGGGGCGCCGACGGTCCTGACTGCTGTGTCAGTGACGAGTCTGCGCTGTTCAGTGCTGCCTGTGCACCGTCCGGCGACTGCGATTCATATGCGGCTGCCAGGACCTGTCCGGCGGATCATGCCGCCGACGCGGGGGCCTGGCACGCCCACCTCCTGCGTTGTCGTCACTCTTCCCCAAGCTCTCAACTCCGCTGCGCTCCGTTCGAGCAGGGGAGGCCCCATTCGCTCCGCGTCGACTCCCTCCTCCGCCTTGCATCAATGGGGTCTCCCCTGCTCGAACGAAGTTGAGAGCTTGGGGAAGCACCAGCCCCCCGCTCACCAGGCCTTACAAGGCGCCGCAGCCCGATGGCGGCCTGATCCGCCGAACAGACCCTACTCCGCTGGTGGTCGATGGCGATCATCTCTTCCGTACGACGACGAAGTCGGCGAGCGCCGCGAGCCGGTCCCTGACCGTGGCAGGCATGGCGATGCTCTCGATGGCCTGCAGGGCGATCGCGTGCTGCCTGCGGGCCTCCTGGGCGGTCCATTCGCGTCCGCCGGCCTGGTCGATGAGCGCGGCGCGGTGGGCGAACTCCGCCTCGGAGAAGTTCTCGAAGTCGCTCGACTTGGCATCGGCGGCGAGCAGCCTCCCGAGCTCCTCGGAGGCGGGCCCGCCGGCGGCGAGTGCGGCGACGACCGGCAGCGACTTCTTGCGCTGGCGCAGATCGCTCCAGGTCTGCTTGCCGGTGGCCTCCGGGTCGCCCCAGATGCCGAGCAGGTCGTCGACGGCCTGGAAGGCGAGGCCGAGGTGGTAGCCGTACTTCTCCAGGGTGTCGGCGATCCGGTCGTCGGCGCCGCCGAGCACCGCGCCGATGGAGACGGCGCAGGCGAGCAGGGCGCCCGTCTTGTTGCCCTCCATCTCCAGGCACTCCTCGACGGTGACCCGCTCGCGGTGCTCGTAGGAGATGTCCTGGGCCTGGCCGTCGATCAGGGCGCGGGTAGCGCTGGTGAGCCGGCGTGCGGCGCGCCCGGCCGCGGCGGTGTCGAGTTCGAGCAGCACCTCGTTCGCCAGGGCGAACAGCGCGTCGCCCACGAGGATCGCCTGCGCCGGGCCGTGCACCTTCCAGACGGTGTCGCGGTGGCGGCGCTGCTCGTCGCCGTCCATCAGATCATCGTGCAGCAGCGAGAAGTTGTGCACCAGCTCGACGGCGACCGCGCCCGGGATGCCCACCTCGGGGGCCGCCCCTGCGGCCTCGGCGGAGAGCAGCGCGAGGGCAGGCCGTACGGCCTTGCCGCCGTCGCCGTCGGCGGGGCGGCCCTCGGCGTCGATCCAGCCGAAGTGGTAGGCGGCGACGGTGTCCATCGGTGGTTCGAGCCGCTCGACGGCGGCGCGCAGCACCGGAGTGGCCAGGGTGCGGCCGCGCTCGAGCAGCGCGGTCACGTCGACGCGCTCTCCCTGCCCTTGATCGGCAGCCGTTGCGGCCGAAGGCTCAGTCGGCACTGTCTCTCCTCTGGTTCCAGGGGTGGTGCTGGTGGTGCTGGTACTGCCTGCGGTGCTGGTACTGCCTGCGGTGCTGGTACTGCCCGTGGTGCCGGTGCTCCATGTATCGCTCGTGCTGCCGCTGCCGCTGCCGCTGATGATGCTGGCTGTGCTCGCGGTTCCGGTGGTGCCGCCGGTACTCATGCCGCCTCCTCGAACAGGTGCTCGTGGGGGCGGCCGAGGCTGCCGAGCGCGGCGCGTGCGGCGGCTGTTCCGCTGCGGACGGCGCTCTCCATGGTCGCGGGCCACTTGGTGTCGGTCCATGCCCCGGCCAGATACAGACCGGGTGCCCTGGTGCGCGGCCCGGGTCGCAGTCGGCCCACGCCGGGGGCGGGGGCGAAGGTGGCGGTGCGTTCGCGCGTGACGAAGAAGTCGCGGACGACCGCGCCGCGCGCGGCGGGCAGCAGTCGCTCCAGTTCGGGCAGATACCGTTCGCGCAGCTGTGCGACGGGTGTCTCGATCTCGTCCTGGGCGACGGACTGCGAGACGGCGAGGTACTGCCCGCTGCCGCTGAGCCCGGAGGCCTCCGTACGGTCGAAGACCCACTGCACCGGTGTGCCGAGCGCGGCGAAGAACGGCTGCCTGAGCACCTTGCGGTCGTAGATCACATGCAGGTTGAGGATCGGTGCGGTGCCGATGTCGAGCAGCTGGTCCTTGGCGTCGAGGGCGTGCTCGGGCAGCAGCTCATGCGCCTCGCGCTGGGGTACGGCGAGCACGACGGTGTCCGCCTCGATGTCCTCGCCGCCCATCCGGACCCGCCAGCTCCCCTCGTCGGTCCGGGAGATGCCCGCGACCTTGGCTCGCAGTTCGGTCCTTACCCCGGCCTTCTCCAGGGCCTGGCCGGCGAGCCGGTCGTGCAGTTCGCCGAGCGGTACGCGGGCCCAGCCGATGTCGGCGGCGCCCGGTTCGGAGAGCAGACCGGTCTTGAACACCTTGGCGGCGAGCCCGAGCGAGGAGTCACCGGCGACAGCGTTCAGGGTGGCGATGCCGACCAGGTCCCACAGCGCCTCGACAGCGCGCGCGGACTGCCCGTGGCGGGCAAGCCAGCTGCCGAAGTCCTCGTCGTCGAGCGCCGGATCGTCGAGATCGAGGGCCTTGAGAGCGAGCGCTGCCCGGCCGACCTTCGCGCGCTCGGCAAGCGAGAGATGCGGATACATGGCGAGGCTCCGCGCGAGATGCAGCGGTACGGGCAGTCCCGCGCGCCGCAGCCGGCCGAGCCGCGGGTCGGGGGCGTCGACATCGAGCACGGGGACGTCGAGCCGGTCCTGCAACGGGGCGAGCGCGGCGCCGTCGATCCGGTCGAGGAACCAGCGGTACGCGGTGCAGCAGCGCAGATAGACATGCTGACCGTTGTCCACGGTGAGCTCGCCGCGCCGGAAGGAGAAGGCGAGTCCCCCGAGCCGGGGGCGGCCTTCGAGGAGGGTGACGCGCAGGCCGGCATCGGCGAGTCCGAGCGCCGCGGTGATCCCGGCGAGCCCGCCGCCGACGACCACCGCACAGCGACGCGCCTCGCCGTCCGCCCGCACCTGATGCCCGGTCATACGCCCTCCCCCACGCCACCGCCCGGGATGAACTCCTGGTGGGTCATCGCAGTCAGGGACGCCGGTAGCGGGCGGAGGGTTGCCTGCCGCTCCCCCGGTGCGTCCTGTGCGTCCTGTGCGTGCCGTGCATGCCGCATGGTCATCCCCTCCCGGCCGTGGTGTGCCGGGCGATGCTGCGGGCGTCGAAGCCCGAAAGGCCGCGGACGGCGACGTAGGCCTTCTCGCGTCCGGGCAGGGAGACCCGGCCGCGCAGCACGGCCTCCGGGTCCCGCTCGATCCGGTCGAGCAGGCGGCGGTAGATGCCCGCCATCGCGGCGACGCAGGCGCCGCTGCGCCGGTCGAGCATCGGCAGGAGCCGGTACCCCTCGGCGAAGAGCGTGCGGGCGCGGCGCACCTCGAAGTGGACGAGCCCGGCGAAGTCGGAGCCGGCGGGCGGCTCGGCGCCGGCGAACCCGGCCGAGCAGCCGAACTTGGCCAGGTCGTCGGCGGGCAGATAGGTGCGGCCGTCCTCGGCGTCCTCGCGTACGTCGCGGAGGATGTTGGTGAGCTGCAGGGCGAGGCCGAGCGTATCGGCGTACTCGGCGGCGCGTTCCGCATGGCGTGCGCCTGGCACGGTGCCGAACACGCCGAGCGAGAGACGGCCGATGGCGCCCGCGACGCAGCGGCAGTAGACCTTGAGGTCGTCCCAGGTCTCGTAGGTCTCGCCGCGGACGTCCATCTGGACGCCGTCGATCAGCTCGTCGAGCCCGTCCAGCGGGATCGGGAAGGCGCGGGAGGCGTGCGCGAGCGCGACGCCCACCGGATCGGTGTCGTCCTCGTCTATGCGGCCCTCCCGGATCCGGCCGAGGAGCGCGCGGGTGTCCTCCAGGCGGGCCTGCTTGACCTCGGGCGCAAGCGACCCGTCACCGATGTCGTCGACGCGGCGCGAGAACGCGTAGAGCGCGGACATCGCACGGCGCTTGGGCGTGGGCAGCAGCCGGATTCCGTAGGCGAAATTCCGGGCCTGCTGCCCGGTGACGGCCTCGCAGTAGCTGTACGCGGCGAGCACCGGGGCGCCTGCGGCGTTGTTCCCCTCCACGGCCTCGCTCACCCCTCTCCACGGTCGGATCGCAGGACGGCGCCCACCTCGCGCAGCAACTGTGGCTTGGTGGGCTTGGGCGGGCCGGGGAGCACGTCGTACTCGGCGGCGGCGATGGCGCGCAGGGCGGCCCGTCCGCCGGCCACGAAGCCGGCGAGCAGGAGCCTCAGCCTGCCGTGGACGCTCCCCACGAGCGAGGTGCCTTCATACAGCAGTCCGCGGGCGCGTTCCGCCTCGTAGGCGATGAGGGCGCGCACCGCGGCGCCCGCGTGCGGCCGGGCCAGGTCGGCTTCCCGCACCGAGCAGCGGGCCATGTCCTCGGCGGGCAGGTAGACGCGGTCGCGACCGAGGTCCTCGGCCACGTCCTGGAGGTGTTCGACGATCTGCAGGCCGCTGCAGACCGCGTCCGAGCGCCTGACGCGTTCGGGGGTCTCGGTGCCCGTGACCGCGAGAACCAGGCGGCCCACGGGGTTGGCCGAGAGTTCGCAGTACGCGAGGAGGTCGTCGTACGTCTCGTAGCGGCTGACGAGCTGGTCCTGGCGGTTCGCGGCGATCAGGCCGAGGAAGGGCTCGGGGCTCAGCGCGCGGCGGCGCACGGTGGGCTGCAGGCGCTGCAGCAGCGGGTGGCAGGGGCGCGAGCCGAAGACCTTCTTCAGGTCGGTCTCGAAGGCGTCGAGCATGGCGAGCCTGTCGTCGCTCTGTGCGGGGTCGAGGCCGAGGGCCAGGGCATCGGCGCCGCCGGGGGCCAGGTCGCCGTCGCCGATGTCGTCGACGAGGCGCGCGAAGCCGTAAACCGCCATCAGGTCCTCGCGCCAGGCCCGGGGCAGAAAGAAGGGGGCCACCGGGAAGTTCTCCGCCGCGGCCTTGTCCAGCGTCGCCCGTTCCTGGACGCCGGGGGTGCGCGTCATCGGCCACCGCCCGCCGGGACGAGCGGCGCAGCTACGGCGGAACACTGTCGGAGCTGGGAGTTTTCCGTAGCCATGGCCGTCACTCTCCCGTTCTACACTGCCGACGCAATTCGCTCTATTTCGGACACGCCGCCCGACCGATCCAGCTTACGTTGTACAGCGCCGGGCGGAATGCCTGGGTGTTCTGCACATCACAACAAAGCACCGATTCCTGTCAACCTTCCCTGGGGGTCACGCAGTTGGCCAGGAGTCGACGCCCCCCGCCCGGCCGGTCAGGGCCGCGCGGGGACGGTACGGGCCCACAGCATCCGGGACGCAAGGAGCCCCGCCGAGGTTGCGGCGGGGCTCTGCTGCGTTCGGAACGCCGAGCCGTGTCGGAGGATCCTGCCGCCAGGACATCCGGACCCTGGCGCCAGGCCCCCTACTTGCCGGTGAACTTCTCGTACTCCTTGAGCACCTCGTCCGTGGGGCCGTCCATGCGCAGCTCGCCGCGCTCCAGCCACAGGACCCGGTCGCAGGTGTCGCGGATGGACTTGTTGTTGTGGCTGACCAGGAAGACCGTGCCGGCCTCCTTGCGCAGCTCGCGGATGCGGGCCTCGGAGCGCTTCTGGAACTTGCGGTCACCGGTGGCGAGCGCCTCGTCGATCATGAGGACGTCGTGGTCCTTGGCCGCCGCGATGGAGAAGCGCAGGCGGGCCGCCATACCGGAGGAGTAGGTGCGCATCGGCAGGGTGATGAAGTCGCCCTTCTCGTTGATGCCCGAGAAGTCGACGATCTCCTGGTAGCGCTCCCGGATCTGCTCGCGTGACATGCCCATCGCGAGCCCGCCGAGTATGACGTTGCGCTCGCCCGTGAGGTCGTTCATCAGGGCCGCGTTCACGCCGAGCAGCGATGGCTGGCCGTCGGTGTAGACCTTGCCGCTCTCGGCGGGCAGCAGGCCCGCGATGGCGCGCAGCAGCGTGGACTTGCCGGAGCCGTTGGAGCCGATCAGACCGACGGCCTCACCGCGGTAGGCGGTGAAGCTGACGCCGCGCACCGCGTGCACCTTGCGTACGCCGCGCTCCTCGCCGCGCCTGATGATGCGGCTGAGGGCCGCGGTGGCGCTGCCCCTGCCGGTCTTGGCGCCGTTGACGCGGTAGACGATGTGCAGTTCGTCCGCGATGACGGTGGGGATCTTCGTCCCCCGGGTCTGTGGGATCTCTGGGGTCTCAGCCACGGCCGTAACGCTCCTCAGCCTTCCAGAAGTACACGAAGCCGATGACGCCGATGGCGACCGCCCAGCCGAGGCCGAGGGCCCAGACGTGCGGGGGCAGCTCCTGGTACTTGCCCATGTCGTCGATGAGCGCCCAGCGCATCAGGTCCATGTAGACCGCCGCGGGGTTGGCCTGCATCAGGTCGGCCGCCCAGGCCGGCGCATCGGCCCGCTCCAGCATGTACGTCAGCGGGAACATCACCCCGGACGCGTACATCCACGTCCGCAGGACGAAGGGCATCAGCTGCGCCAGGTCGGGGGTCTTGGACCCCAGCCGGGCCATGATCATCGAAAGGCCGGTGTTGAAGACGAACTGCAGCACGAGGACCGGCACGACAAGGAGCCACGACAGGTCGGGGTAGTACCCGAAGCCGATGAGCACGGCGAAGAGCACGATCATCGAGAAGAGCAGTTGCTGGAGCTGCTGCAGCGAGAACGAGATCGGCAGGGCCGCGCGCGGGAAGTGCAGCGCGCGCACCAGCCCCAGGTTCCCCGAGATCGCCTTCACGCCCGACATCACCGAGCTCTGCGTGAACATGAACACGAACACGCCGGTGACGAGGAACGGCACGTACGTCTGGTTCGACATGCCGCCACGGGCGCCGAGGAGCAGTCCGAAGATGAAGAAGTAGACGGTCGCGTTGAGCAGCGGTGTGGCCACCTGCCACACCTGGCCGAGCTTGGCCTGGCTGTACTGGGCCGTCAGCTTGGCCTGCGAGAAGGCGATGATGAAGTGCCGTCGGTGCCAGAGCTGCCGGACGTACTCGAAGAGGGAGGGGCGGGCACCGCTCTGGCCGAGGCCGTACTTCGCGGCCAGTTCGGCCCGCGAGAGCCGGTCGTCAGGGGACTCCTGTCCCAAGGACGCTGTCACCGTGACACCGCCGTCATGCGTCGTCTCACTCACAAGTGGAAACTTTCGTCTTCTGGGTTGCGCCGGGGGTTTCGCGCACGCGAGCACTGGGGCCGCCCGGGGTCCGGAGTGTCCCCGGGCAAATACAGTCGGCCCGCATGCTCTCAGACACGAGCTTGTCAGATGACGGGAGGTCGGCCCAGTCGGGTCAGCCGCCATACCGTCCGCCACTTCATGGGGCGCCGGGGACCGCACGGGGTGCGCCAGCCCTCCCTGAAGCCGCCGAACCAGGCCTTGAGCGCCGGCCGGGAGGGGCGGCGCAGCAGCGTGAGCAGCATCCAGACGCCCAGATACACCGGGACCAGGAGCGCCGGGAGGTTGCGGCGGGCGAGCCAGACCCGGTTGCGGGCGACCATCCGGTGGTAGACCGCGTGCCGCGAGGGCGCGGTCGTGGGGTGGTTGAGGACCATGTCCGCGCGGTAGTCGATCAGCCAGCCGGCGTCGAGGGCCCGCCAGGCCAGGTCGGTCTCCTCGTGCGCGTAGAAGAAGTCCTCGGGCAGCGTGCCGACCTCGGCGAAGACCTTCGTCCGTACGGCGTTGGCGCCGCCGAGGAACGTGGTGACACGGGAGCTGCGCATCGGGTCGGAGGCCCGCAGCCGCGGGACGTGCCGGCGCTGGGTCTCACCGGTGTCGGGGTCGGCGATCCGGAAGCTGATGATGCCGAGCCCGGGGTCGGCGGCGAAGGCCTGGCGGCACAGCTCGGCGGTGTCCGGCCGGGCGAGCAGGCCGTCGTCGTCGAGGAACAGCAGGATGTCGACGTCCTTGCCGCGCTCGCCGAAGGCCTCGATGCCGACGTTGCGGCCGCCGGGGATGCCGAGGTTCTCCGGCAGCTCGACGGTCCGTACGCCCGCGGGGACCTCGGGGACCGGGGAACCGTTGCCGACGACGACCGCCTCGACGGGCGCGCCGTCCTGCTTGGCCACCGAGTCGAGCAGCGCGCGCAGCTCCTCGGGCCGGTTGCCCATCGTGATGATGACGGCGCCGACCTTCGGCTGCCCGTTCGCCGCGCTCACTTGAGCCTGCTCGAAGCCAGGATGGACACGAGGTGCAGCAGGGTCTGCAGGAGCGCGATGCCCGCGAGCACGGCCACGCCGAGCCGCGAGAAGAACAGGTCGCCGCGCGCCGCGTCCACGATCGCCAGGACCAGGACGAGCAGCGAGGCCTCGATCCCGAGGACCAGCCGGTGGAACTTCAGGGCGGCCGCGGCCTTGCGGGCCAGCGCCATCCTGGAGGAACGCGGCTCGCTTGCCGACTCCTGGACCACGGGCTTGCCCGCCTGGTGCCGGGCCACGCCGACCAGGTCCGTCTCGGCCTTGATGAGTACGGCGCCGAGCGCGGCCAGCGTTCCGAGGAACGCCCACAGCCAGTCGATGCGGCCCTCGCCCCAGATGTCGGCGGCCCGCAGTCCGAAGCCGACCAGGACCGCGGCATCGCACAGGTAGGCGGCGACACGGTCGAGGTAGACACCGGCGAGCGAGTACTGCTTCTTCCAGCGGGCCAGCTCGCCGTCCACGCAGTCGAACAGGAGGTAGAGCTGCACCATGACGACGCCGAGCACCGCGCCCCAGATCCCGGGGACGAGCAGCGCGGGGGCGGCGAGGGCGCCGGCGAGGGTCATCACATAGGTCACCTGGTTCGGGGTGACCTTGGTGTTGACGAGGTGGCGGTCCACGCGCAGCGAGATCTCGCGCATGTAGAGCCGGCCGGCCCAGTGCTCGCCGCTGCGGCGGTCCTTCACCCCGGCGGGGTGGACGACCGGGCGCAGCTCAGCTACCGATGGCTTTTGCATAGTCGGCGTAGGCGTCCTTGATCTGATCGGCGTTGTAGTCGAGGTGCTCGAGGATCGTGTAGCGGCCTGGGCGGGTCTGCGGGGCGAAGAGCAGGGCCTCGGTGAGGTCCTGCAGGCCGAAGCCCATCTCCTCGGCGAGTACGGGCAGCCCGTGGCGGCGCAGCGCTTCGGCCATCTCGCCCGCGGTCTCCTCGTCGCCGCGCAGATACGTGGCGAAGGCGCCGCCGAAGCCGCACTGCTCCCCGTGCAGCGCGTTGCGCTTGGGGAAGAGCAGGTCGAAGGCGTGGCTGATCTCGTGGCAGGCTCCGGAGGCCGGACGCGAGTCACCCGCGACGGACATCGCCATGCCGCACATCACGAGGGCCTCGGCGAGCACGGTGAGGAACTCGTCGTCTCCGACGCCGCCGGGGTGGCGCAGCACGGCGTGCGCGGACTGGCGGGCCATGGAGGCGGCGAGGCCGTCCACGAGTTCGCCGTTGACCTTGTTCGACAGCTCCCAGTCGGCGACGCAGGAGATCTTGCAGATCACGTCGCCGACACCGGCGCGCACGAAGCGCACCGGGGCGTCCCGGATGACATCGAGGTCGATGACCACGCCGATCGGGCTGGGCACGCCGTACGAGCCGCGGCCCGCGTCGTTGTCGAGCGTGGCGACCGGGGAGCACAGCCCGTCGTGCGCGAGGTTGGTCGCGACGGCCACGAGCGGCAGGCCCACGCGGGCCGCCGCGTACTTCGCGCAGTCGACGACCTTGCCGCCGCCGAGCGAGACCAGCGCGTCGTAGCGGCCCGACCTCTTGATGGAATCGGCGAGGGCGATCGCACCGTCCAGGGTGCCGTCGGCCTCGTCGAACCACTGCGCGCCCTGGAACAGCGGGGCGAAGCGCTCCTTGAGCGCCCTGCCCGAACCGCCGCTCACCGCGAACGCCAGCTTGCCGGTGGGGGCGATGCGCTGATCCGCGAGGATCGTGGGGAGATCGTCCAGCGCACCCGCCCGGATGTCGACGACAACCGGGCTCGGCATCAGCCGGGTCAGTACTGGCACGCGATCTCCCGCCCCTTGGCCAGGTCGTCGTGGTTGTCGATCTCGACCCACTTGACGTCACCGATGGGGGCTACATCGATCTTGAAGCCACGGTTGACGAGCTCCTGGTAGCCGTCCTCGTAGTAGAGGTCGGGGTCGCGCTCGAAGGTGACCTTCAGGGCGTCGGCGAGCTCGGCGGCGGCGGAGCCCTCGATGAGGGTGACGCCGATGTACTCACCGGTGGCGGTGGCCGGATCCATCAGCTTGGTGATCTTCTGGACGCCCTTCTCGGGGTCCACGACGACCTTCATCTCCTCGTCGGCGAGCTGCTTCACCGTGTCCAGGGCGAGGATGATCTTCCGGCCGTTGCCGCGGGCTGCGAGGAGGGTCTTCTCGACGGAGACCGGGTGCACGGTGTCGCCGTTGGCGAGGATCACGTCGTGCTTGACGGAGTCCCGGCCGCACCACAGGGAGTAGGCGTTGTTCCACTCCTCGGCCTTGTCGTTGTCGATCAGGGTGATCTTCAGGCCGTACTTCGCCTCCAGAGCCGCCTTGCGCTCGTAGACGGCTTCCTTCCGGTAGCCCACGATGATGGCGACCTCACTCAGCCCGATCTCGGCGAAGTTGCCGAGGGTCAGGTCGAGGATGGTGGTCTCGCCGTCGACGGGAACCAGCGCCTTGGGCAGGGTGTCCGTGTAGGGACGCAGACGCCGTCCGGCGCCTGCCGCAAGGACGAGGCCGATCATGCGGGTTCTCCTTCATCGTGTACGGCGGGTGCGCCCTGACGGGCGGCGATCACCCAGAAGCGGATGCTCTCGGTGAGCACCACGAGGGCCACGAACACGGCCAGGGCCGTGAGCGCGACGGTGAAATCTGCTGCGGACAGCGACGCGGCCAGGACGGCTACGAGCAGCGTCCGGCCTTCCTGCCCGCCGGTCACCCGCACCAGCCACTGCGGCGGTGCTCCGCTGCCGCCGCGGATGCGGTAGACCGTGTCGTAGTGATGGTAGGCGACCGCCGCCACCAGGCCGAAAGCCGCGGGCAAGGCCCCGTTCACTTCCGCGTGCGCGGCGAGGATCAGGATCGTCGCGTATTCCGCGGCCCGGAACACCGGCGGCACCAGCCAGTCGAGGGGGCCGGTCAGCGGGGCGGCGAGGGCCAGGCCCGACATCACGGTGTAGAAGACCGCGCCGACGACGATCGCCGTGGCACTGCCCGTGCTCACGTTCGCGATGAGGGCGCCGGCGCCGACGAGCGCCAGGATCAGCGGAGCGAAGGGCATCCTGCGGCCGTCGCCCGTGCGCCGGATCCTGGAGAGGTACGAGGCCAGGGCCCCGTTGTCGGCGAGGTCGGCCAGGGCGCGGGCGGCCCGGTCGGTGCGCTGCGCCTTGCGGGTCAGCGAGCGCAGCACGCGGCCGGCCGTCGTGTACAGCGCGGCGAAGGCGCAGCCTGCCAGCAGTACCACGAAGGTGATGCGCGGGGTGGTCACCGCGGTGAGCACCGCGATCAGCGCCCAGCGCTCACCGATCGGGAGGACGATCATGCGCCGCAGCCAGACGGTCCAGCCGACGCTGTCGAGCCGGTCGGAGAGGCTCGCGGTGGGGCTGGTGTTGGCGGTGGCGTCGTGATTCGCCTCGTTGAAGGAGAAGTCCACGACATGGCGGCAGGTCTGCAGGATCATCGCGCCGAGCGCGAGCGCCCAGACGTCATCGCCCCCGCGGGCCGCGCCCAGCGCGAGGCCCGCGTAATAGGCGTACTCCTTGGCCCGGTCGAAGGTGGCGTCGAGCCAGGCGCCCATCGTGGAGTACTGCAGCGAGTATCGGGCGAGCTGCCCGTCCGTGCAGTCGAGGACGAACGAGGCGATGAGCAGCACACCGGCGGCGACGAAGCCCCAGCGCTCGCCGGTCGCGGCGCAGCCGGCCGCGATCAGCGCGGTGAGCAGGGAGGCCGTGGTGACCTGGTTCGGGGTGAGGCCGCGACGGGCGCACCAGCGCGCGAGGTAGCGCGAGTACGGGCTGATGAAGTGCGTGGTGAAGAAGCCGTCGCGGGACTTCACGGCGGTGCGCAGCCGGATGGCCTCCTCGTCGACGGCGGCGACGGCCTGCCGGGCCTCACTGCGCGTCTGCGGGTCGCCGGCGACCGTGGCGACGAGTTCGCCGAGCTCCGGTCGGTACAGCTCGGTGCCGTCCGCCGCGAGGGCCTCGGCGACGCGGTCGGCGAGTGCTTCCACGCGTACGACGGTGCTGCCGTCCGCCCCGCCGGTGACCTGCTCCAGTGCACGGTCGAGCGCGGCACGGGAGGGCGGCTGCACGCAGACGGCACCGGGGACGGCGGAGGCGTCGAAGCGGGGGTCGGTCAGGCCGAGGCGGAGTGCGTGGCGGTGCCCGATGAAATCCGCGTCGACGAGCGCCACGCGCTCATCGGCGGGGGCGGCGGACAGCAGCGTGGCGAGGTCCGCGGGCGCGGCGGCGGTCCGCACGTCGAAGCCCAGGGCCCGCAGATCGTCGTCGAGCGACGAGCCGGGCACCGGCGATCCGATGAGGATGGCGGTCGACAGACGAACTCACTCCTTGGGAGGCCGCCGCGTGGCGGCGGACTGCGTGCAGAGGGGCCCCCGGGCCTGCGGGCCGGGCGGCACGTCGGCTGAGGTTATCGGATGAATGGAAGCGGCCGTTCACCGCCCGTTCACGGCGTGATCAAGGTGGCATGCGCCGGATTCGGCCGCCGGGTTCATCTTGGTCGATGCGCTTGGGTGACGACAAACCGCGCGGGCGGCGGGCCGTGTCGCGGGCGGCCGCCGCAGGCCTCTGACCTGCAGTGCGTTTACGCAGGTCAGGGCACATGACAACGGTGTTCAATGCAGCGTTGCCAGATACCCCCCACCCGTAGTTCACTGTGATCGCCGGCCCACGATCGGGGGCTGTGCACCACGGCGGCGCGGGCAATCCGCCTCCGCAATCCGCGTAGGGAATGCGTAGGCGGAATCCACGCACGGAATCCGCCTACGGAATCCGCAACGAACGACTCAGCGAGGGAGGGCCGATGGGAGCGGGGCACGACCACGGGCACACACACGGCGGTACGGGGGGCACCGCATCCGCGGCGCATCTGGGGCGGCTGCGTATCGCGCTGTGCATCACGCTCGGGATCATGGTCGTCCAGGTCATCGGCGGCATCGCGGCGAACTCGCTCGCGCTGGCGGCGGATGCGGCCCATATGGCGACGGACGCACTGGGGCTCGGCATGGCCCTGCTCGCGATCCACTTCGCCAACCGCCCGACGAGCGTCAACCGCACGTTCGGCTTCGCCCGCGCCGAGATCCTTGCAGCGCTCGCCAACTGTCTGCTGCTGCTGGGGGCCGGCGGATTCGTGCTGTACGAGGCGGTCCAGCGCTTCATCACCCCGGCCGACACCGACGGCGGCCTCACCGTCGTCTTCGGTGCGATCGGCCTCGTCGCGAACGTGGTCTCGCTGTCGCTGCTCATGCGGGGACAGAAGGAGAGCCTGAACGTACGAGGAGCCTTCCTCGAGGTCGTCGCGGACGCACTGGGCTCGGCGACCGTGATCGTCTCGGCCACGGTCATCCTGCTCACCGGCTGGACCGTCGCCGACCCGATCGCCTCCATCGTGATCGGCCTGATGATCGTGCCGCGCACGCTGAAGCTGCTGCGCGAGACGCTGGACGTGCTGCTCGAAGCGGCGCCGAAGGGCGTCGACATGGAAGAGGTCCGCAGCCACATCCTGGACCTGCCGGGCGTCGAGGACGTCCACGACCTGCACGCCTGGACCATCACCTCGGGCCTGCCGGTCCTGTCCGCCCACGTGGTGGTCAGCGCGGAGATGCTGGACTCCATCGGCCACGAGAAGCTCCTGCACGACCTGCAGGGGTGCCTGGGCGACCACTTCGACGTGGAGCACTGCACGTTCCAGCTGGAGCCCGGCGGACACGCGGATCACGAGGCGAAGGTGTGTCACTGAGCCCGGCCCGCACCCTGTCGCGAAGCAGGCGGGGGACGGGTGGAGCGCCCACGAAAGGGGCCGGAGCGGAGCGGCGGGGCACGGAGCCCGGCAAACTGCGGCAGACTGGGTGCTTCGAACCGAAAGGATGGTTATGCCGATCACCCCAGCCACCGCGGCCAACGGCTCCCAGAACGGTTCCGCGGAAGCGATCCTGCTCGAACTGGTCGACGAGAACGGCACCACCATCGGCACGGCGGAGAAGCTCTCCGCACATCGGGCCCCCGGGCAACTGCACCGTGCGTTCTCCGTGTTCCTCTTCGACGAGCAGGGCCGTCTGCTGCTGCAGCGCCGGGCGCTCGGCAAGTACCACTCCCCCGGGGTGTGGTCCAACACCTGCTGCGGCCACCCGTACCCGGGCGAGGCCCCGTTCGCGGCGGCCGCCCGCAGAGTCTTCGAGGAACTGGGCGTCTCCCCCTCGCTGATGGCCGAGGCGGGCACGGTGCGCTACAACCACCCCGACCCCGATTCGGGCCTGGTCGAGCAGGAGTTCAACCACCTGTTCGTCGGCATGGTCCAGTCCCCCCTGCGACCCGACCCCGACGAGGTCGGCGAGACCGCCTTCGTCACGCCCGGGGAACTGCTCGTACGCCACGAGCAAGGGCCGTTCTCGGCGTGGTTCATGACCGTGCTGGACGCGGCACGTCCCGCGATCAGGGAGCTGACGGGTCCGGGCGCGGGCTGGTGAGCCGGAGGGGGCCGGGCAGATCCGGCCGGGAAGTGCCGGCCGGGTCCGCCCGGCACTTCCCGGGTCCGAGGCCCCGCACTCCCTGAGGGCTTGAGGCCCGAGCCCCCAGGGCCTGATCCGCCGGACATCTCCTATGGTTTGAGTGGCAGCGCCGCCCAGATCACCTTGCCGCCGCTCGCCGTGTGCTCCGCATCGCAGGCCCCGCCGGCCTCCTTGGTGATCTCTCGTACGAGCAGCAGGCCGCGCCCGCCCGTCTGCCCCTGGTCGGCCTCCAGGGCCTTGGGCCGGTACGGGTGGTTGTCCTCGACGGACACCCGTACCCATTCCGCGCCGACCGCCACCTCCACGGCGAGCATCGGCGAGAGCAGCGCCGCATGCCGTACGACGTTGGTGACCAGCTCGGAGACGATCAGCAGCAGCCCCTGCACGGTGTCGTCGGCGGCCGGTACCCCTTGGCGGACCAGCAGCTCACGGACCGCCCTGCGGGCCTGCGGCACCGAGGCGTCCACGGACGGCGCGGTGAACCTCCAGACGCCTTCGTACGGCAGGGGACCGTCCGTCGGTGGTGCGGGGGTCACCCTGCCGTATCCGTGCATCGTCCGGTCGCCGCCCTCACGCTCGATAGTCACCACGCTTCGAGTTTGGGAAGGTTCTGGACCGCACCTCATCGCTGACCGGAACTCGTCGGATATCGACGGTATTTGACCGGGTGCGTATGACAGCGTCAGTTGGGAGACTGCTTCGTGGCCTACTTGTTCCCAATTCAAACTGTCGGGGATTCAGGGGGTTTGGCCGCTTCGGAGCTTTCGGCTCCGCTTACCGCACGAACGATTCTTCTTCCGCCGAGTCCCAGGGCCACGAGGCCGAGCCCGTCGAAGAGCAGCGCGAGCGAGAAGAAGGTGCCGATGACGTACAGACTGCTGTTCGGCCATTCGGCCAGGATCAGCACACCGAGCAGGATGCCGAACGCTCCCTGCACCAGGGTCAGGCCGAACTGCGGACCGCGCACCACGACACTGCCCACCAGGCGGAACACCCCGCCGGTCAGGAAGAGCAGCGCGGCGAACATGGTCAGCGCCTCGGCGGTGCCCTCCGGGTGTCTGAGCACCACGACGCCGGCGGCGAGGTTGAGCGCGGCGACGACCACGCCGAGCCAGAAGTAGTTGGAGCCGCGCATCTGCAGCGAGTGCAGGAGGCCGACCAGACCGCCGACCAGGAGCAGCCAGCCGAAGAGGATCATCGAGGTGAGCGTGGCAACGCCGACATAGACGAGGCCGACCGCACCGCCGAGCACCAGGATGCCGCCGAGTGCGGCCATCAGCCCGAGACTGCGGCTCATCTTGCGGCCTGGTTCGCTCAGCCCGCCCGCGGAGCCGGCATCCGCCGCCCGACCGGCGCCCTGCGCCGGAGCGCCGCCCGCCCCTGAGCCGGAGCCCGAACCGGAGTCGGTTCCCGACCCGGAGCCGGTGCCCGGTCCGGTGCCTCCGGCGGATTCCTGTTGGAGTCCGTCCGTACGTCCGTCCTCGGGTGTGCCCATCGCGCCTCCTCGGAGCCGCCCCCTGGGGTCTGCTCATCGGACCAGACCCTGGTCCGATCCTAAGAGCTGGGGCTGCGGGTAGCATCCGGCGCATGTCCTCGGATCCCCTGCCGCAGCTCACGCACGCCCGCGCCGACGGCGTCGCCACCGTGGTGATCTCGCATCCGGCCAAGCGGAACGCCATGACCGACGCCATGTGGCGGGCGCTGCCGCCGCTGCTCGACGAACTCGCGGCCGATCCCGCCATACGGGTTCTGGTGCTCACCGGACAGGGCGCCACGTTCTGCGCGGGCGCCGACATCTCGGGGCTCGTCCAGTCCGCCGACGAGGCGCGGGAGCTGGCCGTGCGGGCCGAGGAGGCGCTCGCCGCGTTCCCGAAGCCGAGTCTCGCGGCCGTGCGCGGGCACTGTGTGGGCGGCGGCTGCCAGCTCGCGGCGGCCTGCGATCTGCGGTTCGCCGCCGAGGGTGCCACGTTCGGGATCACGCCCGCGAAACTCGGGATCGTCTACGCCGCCTCGTCGACGCGTCGGCTCGTCGATCTGGTCGGGCCCGCCACCGCCAAGTACCTCCTGTTCTCGGGCGAGCTGATCGACAGCGCACGGGCGCTGCGCTCCGGTCTCGTGGACGAGGTGCTAGCCGAGAGCGAGCTGGACAAGCGGGTGGCCGAGTTCGCCCGCGTACTGGCGTCGAGGTCGCTGCTCACCCAGGTCGCGGCGAAGGAGTTCGCGAACGGCCGCACCGACCGCGAGGAGCACTGGAGCGCACAGATGCGCGCGGGCGGCGACACCGCCGAGGGGGTCGCCGCCTTCCTGGAGCGCAGGAAGCCGGAGTTCCGCTGGGCCCCCTGAGCCGCCGCCCGGGCCGGGCGGCTCACAGGTCGCGCAGCATCTCCACGAGGTGGGCGGGAGCCTTGTCGGGCGAGCCCGCGTCGTAGGGCGGCTGCGGGTCGTACTCCGTCATCAACTGGACGATCTGCGCGTGGTCCTCGCCCGCGATCCGGCCGGCCAGTGCCAGGCCCATGTCGATCCCGGAGGAGACACCGGCGGCGGTCACGTACTTGCCGTCGAAGACGACCCGCTCGCCGGTCGGTTCGACGCCGTACTTCTTGATCTTCTCCAGCCACAGCCAGTGCGTGGTGGCGCGGCGGCCTTCGAGGAGGCCGGCGGCTGCGAGCAGGATCGACCCCGTGCATACGGAGGTCGTCCAGGTCGTGGTGGCGTCGACGGCCCGCAGCCATTCGAGGAGCGCCCGGTCTTCCACGGGCACGTCGGGGCCGCCCGGTACCACCACGAGACCGGGGCGGGTGACCTCGTCGAAGGTCCTGGTGGCGACGAGCGCGAGGCTGCCGCTGTCGTCCTGGACGGGCCCGCGCCGTTCCGCCACGAACACGGTCTCGGCGCCGGGCAGCGGGCCGAGTGTCTGGAAGGGCCCGACAGCGTCGAGTGCGGTGAAGCCTTCGAAGAGAACGATCGCGATCTGCATGGGTTCTCCCTGGGGTGAGCCGGTGTTCGGCCTGGTGGGTGTGGCCTCGGCCTGGTGGGTGTGGCCTCGGCCTGGTGGGTGTGGTCTCGGCCTGGTGGGTGTGGCGCTGCCTTGGTGGGTGTGCGTGTGTTCGGCGGTTCGCGCGGGGGTCAGTTCTGCGGGTGCCGCGAGGCTGCGCGGAACTCCGCGACGAGGTCGGCCGGCGCCTTGTGCGGCGCGCCCGCGTCGTACGGCGGCCGCGGGTCGTACTCGGTAAGCAGCTGGATGGACTGCGCGGCCCGTTCCCCGGCGATCCGCCCGGTCAGCGCGAGGCCCATGTCGATGCCGGAGGAGACGCCGGCCGCCGTGACGTACTTGCCGTCGAAGACGACCCGCTCGCCGGTCGGTTCGACGCCGTGGCCGCGCAGCACGTTCAGGGCCAGCCAGTGCGAGGTCGCCCTGCGGCCCTCGAGCAGCCCCGCGGAGGCCAGGAGCAGCGATCCGGTGCAGACCGAGGTGGTCCAGGTGCTGCCCGTATCGGCGGCGCGCAGCCAGTCGAGGAGGACGGGGTTGTCCATCTGCGGAGTCTGGCCGGGGCCGCCCGGCACCAGGACGATGTCCGGTCGCGGAACCTCGCCGAAAGTACGGTCGGCGGTGAGGGCGAGCGCACCGGTGTCGGCACGCACCGGGCCCGTGTGCTCGGCGACGAAGACCGTCTCCGTGCCGGGTAGCCGGCTGAGGATCTCGTACGGACCCACGGCGTCCAGGGCGGTGAAGCGGTCGAAGAGCACGATCGCCAGTTGCATCTCTGTCTCCATACGGCAGGTGGTGCGGAAGCCCGGGATGTCGACGGGGCCGTTCAGGCGGGAGTGGGGCGGAAGCGGCGGCGGTATTCGGCCGGCGGGGTGCCCAGGCGCTTGAGGAAGGCGCGGCGCATGGCCTCCGGTGTGCCGTAGCCGCTGGCGCGGGAGATCTCCTCGATGCCGAGGCAGCTGTCCTCCAGGAGCCTGCGGGCCTGCTCGACACGCACCTGCTCCACGTACCGCCCGGGCGTCATGCCGGTCTCGGCCTGGAAGGCACGGGCGAAGTGGCGCGGCGAGAGCCGGGCCCGGGCGGCGAGGGCCTCGACGCCCAGGTTCTCCGCCGGGTGTTCGCTGATCCACTGCTGGACGTCGCGCAGGGGTGCGCGACGGGCGGTCTGGGCGGAGAGCTGGGCGCTGAACTGGGCCTGGTTGCCCGGTCTGCGGAGGAAGACGACGAGCGCGCGGGCGACCAGGAGCGCGGTGTCGCGGCCGAGGTCCTCCTCCACGAGGGCGAGTGCGAGGTCGATGCCTGCGGTGACTCCGGCGGAGGTCGCGACCGGCCCGTCGCGTACGTAGATCGCGTCCGGATCCACCTCGATCTCGGGGTGGCGGCGGGCCAGGGTCTCGCAGAAGCCCCAGTGGGTGGTGGCGCGGCGGCCGTCGAGGAGTCGGGCGGCCGCGAGCAGGATCGCGCCGGTGCACACGGAGACGAGACGTTCGGCCCGCGGGCCGTGCCTGCGCAGCCAGGCGATGAGCTGCTCGTCGGGTGCCCGGGTGCCGGTGCCGCCGGGCACCAGGAGGGTGTGCGGGGCCTCCTCGTCCTCCAGGCGTCCGTCGGGTACGAGGGTCAGACCGCTTGAGCAGCGTACGGGCCGGCCGTCGAGCGAGGCGGTGCGGATCTCGTACGCGGCGGGCAGTGCGGCAGTGTGCACATCGGCGGGCCTGGAGCCCTGCGGGCCGACGGGCCCGGTGCCCTCGTGACCGGCGGGCCCGGTGCCCTCGTGACCGGCGGGCCCGGTGCCCTCGTGACCGGCGGGCTCGCGGAGCTGGCCGGCGGCCGTGAACACCTCGACGGGGCCGGTGACGTCGAGGCTCTGCACGCCGTCGAAGAGCACGACGAGAACACGGCGGACTGGGTGAGTCATGCCTTCATTCTTTTGGCCGTGGCATGCGTCTGCAATGCCGAGTACCCCACCTTTCCTGCCATCGCTCCGCACCCTTCCCCTCCATACCGACCCGTCGGTAACCTGCCGTTCATGACCTCATCCCTGCCGCCCAAGGCCGGCCGCCGCTGCCAGAACATGCTCAATCCGCTGCATTCCGCCCACTACTTCTCGCCGGAGTACGGGAAGGAGATGGGTGCGATCGGCCTCGACGGATGGAGCCCGCCCTACTTCGCGGGCCGCTCGGCCGCGCTGGGCGCCGTGGGCGCCGGCACGGTGGCCGCGACGTTCTACAACTTCAAGCACGAGCTGATCGCGGAGCACGTCCCGGCGATCTGGGAGACCGCCGCTCCCGAGGCCGCGCTCGCCGCGCGGCTGCGCGCCGTCGACGGCAGTCTGCGGCGGCTGCTGGGGGACGCGGTGGACAGCCCGGAGATGGCCGAGGCGGCCCGCCTCGCGCTCACCGCCACGGAGGCCTGCACGCGGCCCGGCCGCCCGCTGTACGCGGCGCACGCGGACCTTCCTCTGCCCGAGGAGCCGCACCTCGCCCTGTGGCACGCCGCCACCCTGCTGCGCGAACACCGCGGGGACGGGCATATCGCGGCACTGCTCGCCGCCGACCTCGGCCCGCTCGAAGCACTGGTGAGCCATACGGCGACGGGCAAGGGCTTCGCCGTGAAGTGGGCGCTGGAGACGCGTGGCTGGACCCGCGCCGAATGGGACGTGGCCGTCCAGCGGCTGCAGGAGCGGGGACTGCTCGACGCCGAGCGGGAGTTGACGGAGGCCGGCACCGCGCTGCGCAGCGAGCTGGAGCTGGCGACCGACCGGATGGACGCCGCACCGTACGAGCACCTGGGCGCGGCCGGGGTGGAGCGGCTGACGGAGCTGGCCGGCGGCTTCGTGATGACGGCGCTCGGGGCGGGCGCTTTCCCGCCGGACCTCATCGGCAAGGACTGACACCGGCAAGAACCGAGGCCGGCAGGGACGAACCGGCGCGGACGAACCGACACGGACCAACCGGCGCGGACGAACCGGCGCGGACGAACCGGCGCGGACGAACCGGCGCGGACGAACCGGCGCGAACCGCTGGCAGAAGGGACGGAGCCGGCGGGACGGGCCCGCGGGATCGGACCGGCCGGGCCGAACCCGCGGAGCCGGACCGGCGGGCCTGAGCCCGGCCTGTCCGTGCCACCTGCCACAATGGCCGACTCAAGCTCAGCGAGAAGGCGGTACGGGAATCGTGACGACACCCACGTTGTCCATCGAGAGCAGGATCGCCGAGGAGCTCGGCGTAGCGGAGCGGCAGGTCAGGGCCGCGGTGGAGCTGCTCGACGGGGGCTCGACCGTGCCTTTCATCGCGCGGTACCGCAAGGAAGCCACCGGCATGCTCGACGATGCGCAGCTGCGCGCCCTGGAGGAGCGGCTGCGGTATCTGCGCGAGCTGGAGGACCGCCGGTCGGCGGTGCTCGACTCGGTACGGGAGCAGGGCAAGCTGACCGAGGCCCTCGAGGCGCAGATCCGGGCGGCCGAGACCAAGGCCCGCCTTGAGGACATCTACCTGCCGTACAAGCCGAAGCGGCGTACCAAGGCGCAGATCGCCCGCGAGGCGGGGCTCGAGCCGCTGGCCGACGGCCTGTTCGGCGATCCGACGGTCGAGCCGCTCGCCGCAGCCGCCGCGTTCGTGGACGCCGACAAGAGCGTGGCGGATGCCCGGGCCGCCCTGGACGGCGCCCGTGCGATCCTCACCGAGCGCTTCGCGGAGGACGCGGACCTGATCGGTGAGCTGCGCGAGCGGATGTGGACGCGCGGCCGGCTCGTCTCCAAGGTGCACGAGGGCAAGGAGAGCGAGGGCGCCAAGTTCTCGGACTACTTCGACTTCGCCGAACCCTTCACCGAGCTCCCCTCGCACCGCGTGCTCGCGCTGCTCCGTGGCGAGAAGGAGGGCATGCTCGACCTCGTCCTGGAGCCTGAGGAGCCCGCCGAGGAGGGTGCGCCCTCCTCGTACGAGGTGATGGTGGCCGACCGCTTCGGGATCACCGACCGTGGCCGACCGGCGGACAAGTGGCTCAAGGACACGGCCCGCTGGGCCTGGCGCACCCGCATCCTGGTGCACCTCGGCATCGACCTGCGGCTTCGGCTGCGTACCGCCGCCGAGGACGAGGCGGTCAGGGTCTTCGCGGCGAACCTGCGCGATCTGCTGCTCGCCGCGCCCGCCGGCACCCGCGCGACCCTCGGCCTGGACCCCGGCTTCCGTACGGGCGTGAAGGTCGCGGTCGTCGACGCCACCGGCAAGGTCGTGGCGACCGACACCATCTACCCGCATGTCCCGGCGAACAAGTGGGACGAATCCCTGGCGAAGCTGTCGCGGCTCGCCGCCGAGCACAAGGTCGACCTGATCGCGATCGGCAACGGCACCGCCTCGCGCGAGACCGACAAGCTCGCCGGTGACCTGATCACCAGGCACCCCGAGCTGAAGCTCACCAAGGTGATGGTCTCCGAGGCGGGCGCCTCGGTGTACTCGGCCTCGGCCTTCGCCTCCCAGGAGCTGCCCGACCTCGATGTGTCGATCCGCGGCGCCGTCTCCATCGCGCGGCGCCTGCAGGACCCGCTCGCCGAGCTGGTGAAGATCGATCCGAAGTCGATCGGCGTCGGCCAGTACCAGCACGACCTGTCCGAGGTGAAGCTCTCGCGCTCCCTGGACGCGGTCGTCGAGGACTGTGTGAACGGTGTCGGCGTGGACGTGAACACCGCCTCCGCGCCGCTGCTCGCCCGGGTCTCCGGCATCGGCACGGGCCTCGCCGAGAACATCGTGGCGCACCGCGACACCAACGGTCCCTTCCGCTCCCGTTCCCGCCTCAAGGACGTGGCGCGGCTCGGCCCCAAGGCCTACGAGCAGTGCGCGGGCTTCCTGCGCATCCGCGACGGCGACGACCCGCTGGACGCCTCTGCCGTGCACCCCGAGGCGTACCCGGTGGTGCGGCGGATGGCGAAGCAGACCGGCGGTGAGGTGGCCGCGCTGATCGGCGACACGGGAACCCTGAAGTCCCTGCAGGCCGCCGATTTCGTGGACGAGACCTTCGGGCTGCCCACCGTCACGGACATCCTGCGCGAGCTGGAGAAACCGGGGCGCGACCCGCGGCCCGCGTTCAGGACGGCCACGTTCAAGGACGGCGTCGAGAAGATCGGCGACCTGGCCTCCGGGATGATCCTCGAAGGCGTCGTCACGAACGTGGCGGCGTTCGGCGCGTTCGTCGACATCGGGGTGCACCAGGACGGTCTGGTGCATGTCTCGGCGATGTCGAAGACGTTCGTGAAGGACCCGCGGGATGTGGCGAAGCCGGGCGACATCGTGAAGGTCAAGGTGCTCGATGTCGACATCCCGCGCAAGCGGATCTCCCTGACGCTGCGCCTCGACGACGAGGCCGCCAAGGACGGCGGCAGCGGCGAGCGGGAGGGCGGCGGCGGTCGCCGTGAGCGCAGCGGCCAGGGCGGCGGCGGTCGCCGTGAGCGCGGTGGCCAGGGCGGCGGGCGGCCCCCGCAGCAGCGGGACGGCGCAGGACGTCAGCAGCGCGGCGGTGGCGGCAACCGTGACCGGCGCGGTGGCGGCGGCGGTGGCCGCCCGGCACCGGCGCCCGCGAACAGCGCGATGGCGGACGCCCTGCGCAAGGCGGGCCTGATCGACCCGAAGCGCTGAGCGGCCGGGCGTACAGCTGAACGGCCGTTCAGTCGAACGTGCGGACGGGGCGGATCTCCTCATGGTGGGGTCCGCCCTTTTCGTGCGCCGCAGCAGACGGTTCAGCGCGGCATCGGACCCACCGGCACACCGGCCGTGGTCCGCGCCACGATGTACGCCTCCGCCTTCGCGTCCAGCGCTTCCCACACGTCAAAGGCGCATCACCCCCGTCCGAAGCCGGTTCCCGGCGTGCAGCGCGCGGGCGTCGGCTACGGTTCGGCGCATGGACGCGGATGTGATCGTGGTCGGCGGTGGAGTGATCGGACTCTCGGCGGCCGTGGTGCTCGCCGAGCGCGGCAGGCGGGTGCGGGTGTGGGCGCGGACGCCCGCCGAGCACTCGACCTCCGCGGTCGCCGGGGCGATCTGCTGGCCGTACCGGATCGAACCGCTGGACAAGGCGGTCGACTGGTCCGTGCGCTCACTGCGGGAGTACGAGCAGATCGCCGCGCTGGGGCCGGAGACCGGGGTGCGGATGGCCACCGGGGTGATGGCCGAGCATTCGCTCACCGATGCGTGGAGCGGCGCGCTCGCCGATGTTCGGGAGGCCACCCACCTCCCCGAGGGTTACGAGCACGGCGTCGAGGCCACGGTCCCGGTGCTCGACATGCCGGTCTATCTGCGCCACCTCACGCGGCGGCTGCTCGACGCCGGCGGCGCGGTCGAGGAACGTACGGTCACCGACCTCGCCGAACCGGCCGCCGAGGCGCCCGTGGTGGTCAACTGCCCCGGGCTCGGCGCCCGCACGCTCGTGGCGGACGACAGCGTGTACCCGGTCCGCGGGCAGCTGGTCGTGGTGGAGAACCCGGGGCTCGACCGCTGGTTCGTCGGCGGCACCGAGGCGTACGTCATCCCGCATCCCCACGGTGTCGTCCTCGGCGGCTGCGCAGAGGAGCACAACTGGAGCCAGGAACCGGACCCCGTGACGGCGGCCCGGATCGTGCAGCGGTGCGCACGGCTGTTCCCGGAGCTGGCCTCGGCCCGCGTCATCGGGCACCGTGTGGGCCTGCGCCCGGTCCGTCCCTCGGTACGGCTGGAACGTACACGGACCGCCGAAGGCACCCTGGTCGTGCACAACTACGGTCACGGCGGCGGTGGCGTGACCGCGGCCTGGGGATGCGCGCACAGCGTGGCGGAGCTTGTCGCATAGCCCGTGGCTCAGCAGGTCCCGTGGCTCAGCAGGTGTCGACGGGCCGCCCGTTCGTCACGTTGTGCCGAGCCCGCTCGTCGAGGAGCAGCGGCACGAGCGCCCGCAGCGGCTGGCGCAGGGGCACGAGCGCACCGCCTTCCCTGTCGGGCCGCACGGTGAGGCCGTGCAGGTCGATCTCGTCGCGGAGGTCCGCGAACTGCCCGGGGGTGAGGCGGTAGCCGCAGGGCGGGTCGGTGAGGACCTCGGTGGGTCCCGCGTCCTCGTTGTCGGCGCCGCCCAGGTACACGGGTCCGGCGTCGAGGTATCCGGTCCGGCGGGCTCTCTCGGTGGTGCGGGCCACTCCGAGGCCGCGTTCCCGGATGAAGGTGAACACCCCGTCGAGCGCCGTGAGCTGGGAGTTCACCCGGCGCCGGTTGTTGAGGGCCGGGTCGGCGCGCTCGGCGTCGGTGAGCGGTTCGACACGGCTCTCGATCAGCAGCCCGGCCGAGTGCTTGAGACCGGCGAGGTTCCGCAGGATCCGCTCCTGCCCGTCACCCGCGGTCTGCTTGATCCGCGCACCGGTCTCCGGGTCGGTCCAGATTCCGTACGTGCCCGTGGACAGGCCCTCGTCGAGGGCGGCAGGCCGTACATAGCGCACGGAGAGCGCCTTGGCGCTTTCGCGCACCCCCGGGTCGGTGTTGAGGTTGCGCGGCCACAGGTCGAGGAGGTCCCGGTCGTAGAACTCGGGGGTGGCGGCGTATTCGTGCAGGTCGACGATAATGTCGGGGCGTCGGTCGCGGATGATGCGGGCGAGCGCGCGGGCCTCGGCCGAGGCGAGGGTGAGATGGTCGCGGTTGACGTCGACGCCCTCGGAGTTGCCCCGGGTGCCCGCGGCGTGTCCGTCGGGGTTGGCGGCGGGGACGAGCAGGATGTCGCTGCGGTCCAGGAGCTCCAGGGTGCGCCGGTCCTCGGCGTGGGAGAGATCCCGGATGACGGACAGGCAGGCCTCCCGGCCGGTGGGTTCGTCGCCGTGCTGGGAGCAGACGACGAGCACGGTGAGCGGGGCGCGGTCGTTGGTGCCGATGCGGACCAGCTGCAGCGGCCGGTTCTGCCGGGTGGTGCCGATCCGGTCGACGCGCATCCGCACGGTCGAGCGGTCGATGCCGCGCAGGAACGCCTCCTCCTGCGCCTGCGTGGTCCAGCGGGCACCGCCGGAGGCCTCGAATCCGGTGCGGGGGCCGTTGGTGGCCGCCGCCGCCCCTTCGGGGGTGATGAGGGCGGGCGCGGCCAGCGCGGCCGCGAGCAGCGCCGCGGCGGCCGCCAGCGAGCGGGAGCGCTTCACGGGATCGGGCACCCGCGCAGGTATGGCCATGCGGCGGAAGGTACCCCGGACACGGCCCCGGCGAGAAGGGCCGCTGTGGCGGGTGACTGTGTTCACCTACGCCAATTCGTTGTCACCCAGGGGCTACCAGCAAGTAACTACTGCTGGTTGGATATGCGGGATCGCACGTTCGACCCCCACAACCTCAGGAGCTCTCTTGCCTCCCATGTCTCGTACTGCTGCCGCCGCGCTGTGCGCCCTGCTCGCCGCGGCCGGTCCGCTCGCGGCCTCGCCGGCCTCCGCCGCGTCCGCGTCCGAGTCGCAGGCGTCCACCGCGGCGAGCGAAGCCGCCACCCCCTCGCTCGACGTGCTGACGTACAACACCTTCCTGTTCAGCAAGACGCTGTACCCGAACTGGGGTCAGGACCACCGCGCGGCCGAGATACCCAAGGCCTCGTTCTTCCGCGGGCAGGACGTCGTGGTCATCCAGGAGGCCTTCGACAACTCGTCCTCCGAGGCACTTGCCTCGAACGCGCGCGCCGAGTATCCGTACCAGACGCCCGTCGTCGGGCGCACCAAGTCCGGCTGGGACGCGACGGGCGGCAGCTACTCGGTGTTCACGCCCGAGGACGGCGGCGTGACCGTGTACAGCAAGTGGCCCATCGTCCGCAAGGAGCAGTACGTCTTCCCGGACGCCTGCGGAGCGGACTGGCACTCCAACAAGGGCTTCGCCTACGTGGTCCTCGATGTGAACGGCACCCGGGTGCACCTGGTCGGAACGCATCTGCAGTCCACGGATCCCGGCTGCGACTCCGGTGAGGCGGCCGCGATGCGCAGCGCCCAGCTGAAGGACATCGACGCGTTCCTGGACGCCAAGGCGATCCCCGCCTCGGAGCAGGTGATCGTCGCGGGCGACCTGAACGTGGACTCGCACAGCGCCGAGTACGCCTCGATGCTCGCGGACGGCGGCCTGGTGGGGGCGGACGCCCGCACCGGGCACCCGTACTCCTTCGACACCGCGGAAAACTCCATCTCCGCGGACCGTTACCCCGGCTACGCCAGCGAGGACCTGGACTACGTGCTGCACCGGGCCGGGCACGCCCGCCCCGCGGGCTGGACCAACGACGTGGTCAAGGAGCAGTCCGCTCCCTGGACGGTGAGCAGCTGGGGCACGTCGTACACGTACACGAACCTGTCGGACCACTACCCGGTGGTCGCTTCGGGCTCCTGACGCCGCCACGCCGGTGCCGCACGGCCGGTCCTGCCCCTTCCGCGGGGGCGGGACCGGCCGCGCGCTTCTCCCGGACCGTACGGCTCCCGGCGCCCCCGCTCCCGCACTGCGTCGCCGGGGACCGTTTCGCACCGGTGGTGAGACAGCAATACTGTTGCACCGCAGTGATGCAAGGTGCCGGGCCACCGCGGGGACATCCGCCGTACGCGTCCGGGCACAGGACGAGGCGAGGCGGAAGCGAGGCCGTGAGCAATGACCACCCGGGCCGAGGGGCAGCCTGTACGGGGTGAGGCAGCCGAGGGGCAGCCCGTGCGGGATGAGGCAGGGGACGAGGCGTCCGGGGCACACCCGTCGCCCTCCGAGGGCTGTGCGCCGCCGCGCCGGGGCTACGAACCCTCGCTGACCGTCGACGAGTTGGCGGCCCGCGCGGGCGTCACGGTGCGCACCGTGCGCTTCTACAGCACCCGCGGCCTGCTGCCGCCGCCGTCGATCGGGCCCCGCCGGGTCGGCCGGTACGGGGCGGCGCATCTGTCGCGGCTCGCGCTGATCGAGGAGCTGCAGCACCACGGTATGACGCTCGCGGCGATCGAACGGTACATGGAGCAGCTGCCCGCCGACATGACCGCGCACGACCTGGCCATCCACCGTGCGCTCGTGGCCAGCTGGATCCCCGAGGGTGCCACCGAGATGAGCCGGGAGCAGCTGGCCCGGCGCGCGGGCGGCGAGCTGACGGACTCCGACGTGAACCGGCTCGCGGCGATGAGCGTCCTCGAACACACCGAGGACCCCGACACCTTCCGTATCGACCCGGGTCTGCTGCATCTGGGTCTGCGGCTGCTCGACGTGCCGATCGCGCACGACACGATCCTCGCCGCGCGCGATGTGATGCTGGAGCACTCGCGGCAGGCGGCCAAGGAGCTGACGCGGCTCTTCCAGGACGAGGTGTGGGCGCCCTACCGCGAGCGTGCCTCGGATCCCAAGGCCGTCGAGGCGATGAAGTCGCTCTCGGCCGAGATGCAGCCGATGGTGGTGCAGGCGCTGGTCACCGCCTTCCAGCGTTCCCTGAAGGACGAGCTGCGGAGCCGGTACGCCGAAGGGCCTCAGAGGACGGAACAGGGATGATCCGTCTCACCGAACGCCCGGTACAGGGCAGTTCCCGTGAGACGGATCATCCCGTCAAGCGCTGCTCGGTCAGCCGCTACTTGTCCGCGAAACGCTCGCCCTTCTCGGCCTTCTCGACCAGGAGGGCCGGGGGCTGGAAGCGGTCGCCGTAGGCCTCGGCGAGTTCCCGGGCGCGGGCGACGAAGCCGGCCGGGCCGGTACCTCCCCCGGCGCCGCCGTCGTAGCCGTTGATGTACTGCAGGACACCGCCGGTCCAGCCGGGGAAGCCGATGCCGAAGATCGAGCCGATGTTGGCATCGGCGACCGAGGTGAGGACGCCCTCCTCCAGGAGCCGCACGGTGTCGAGGGCCTCGGAGAACAGCATCCGCTCCTGCATGTCGCGGAACGGGATCTCGTATCCGGGCTTGGTGAAGTGCTCGCGCAGCCCGGGCCAGAGCGCGCCGCGCTTGCCGTCCTCGCCGTACTCGTAGAAGCCGGCACCCGAGGAGCGGCCCTTGCGGTCGAACTCGTCGATCATCCGGTCGATGACGCCCTCGGCCGGGTGCGTCTCCCAGGTGCCGCCCTCGGCCTCGATCGCCCGGCGGGTCTCCTGGCGGATCTTGCGGGGCAGCGTGAAGGTCAGCTCGTCCATGAGCGAGAGGACCTTCGCCGGGTAGCCCGCCTGGGCCGCGGCCTGCTCGACGGACGCGGGCTCGATGCCCTCGCCGACCATCGCGACGCCCTCGTTGATGAAGTGACCGATGACGCGTGAGGTGAAGAAGCCTCGCGAGTCGTTGACCACGATCGGGGTCTTGTTGATCTGCCGGACCAGGTCGAAGGCGCGGGCGAGGGCCTCCTCGCCGGTGCGCTCGCCCTTGATGATCTCGACGAGCGGCATCTTGTCGACGGGCGAGAAGAAGTGCAGGCCCACGAAGTCGGCCTGGCGCTCCACGCCTTCGGCGAGCGCGGTGATCGGGAGCGTGGAGGTGTTGGAGCACAGCAGCGCGTCGGGTTCGACGACGTCCTGGATCTCCTGGAAGACCTTGTGCTTGAGCGCCGGGTCCTCGAAGACCGCCTCGATGACCGCGTCGCAGCCCGCGAGGTCCGCCGGGTCGGCGGTCGGGGTGATGCGCGCGAGCAGGGCATCGGCCTTCTCCTGCGTGGTGCGGCCGCGGGAGACGGCCTTCGTGCAGAGCTTCTCGCTGTAGCCCTTGCCCTTGGCGGCGGACTCGGCGGAGACGTCCTTGAGGACGACCTCGATGCCCGCGCGGGCGCAGGAGTACGCGATGCCGGCGCCCATCATGCCCGCGCCGAGCACGGCGACCTTGCGGACCTCGCGGGGCTCGACGCCCTTCGGGCGGTTGGCGCCGGAGTTGACCGCCTGCAGGTCGAAGAAGAACGCCTGCATCATGTTCTTCGCGGTCTGTCCGGTGACCAGCTCGGTGAAGTAGCGGGCCTCGATGACCAGCGCGTTCTCGAAGTCGACCTGGGAGCCCTCGACGGCCGCGGCGAGGATGTTGCGCGGGGCCGGGTAGGGGGCGCCGTTCAGCTGCTTCTTGAGGTTGGCCGGGAAGGCCGGGAGGTTCGCGGCGAACTTGGGGTTGGCCGGGGTGCCGCCGGGGATCTTGTAGCCGGGCTTGTCCCAGGGCTGCTGCGATTCGGGGTTCGCCTCGATGAACGCGCGGGCCTTGGCGAGCATCTCCTCGGGGGTGGCCGCGAGTTCGTGCACCAGACCGTTGTCGAGGGCCCGCTTCGGGTTGTACTGGGTGCCCTGCAGCAGCACCTTGAGCAGCGCGTCGGCGATGCCCATGAGACGTACGGTACGGGTCACGCCGCCGCCCGCGGGCAGCAGGCCGAGGGTGACCTCGGGCAGGCCGATCTTCGAACCGGGGGCGTCGAGGGCGATGCGGTGGTGGCTGGCGAGCGCGATCTCGTAACCGCCGCCGAGGGCCGCGCCGTTGATGGCGGCGACGACGGGAACGCCGAGGGTCTCGATGCGGCGCAGCGAGGACTTGATGCCGGTGCCGGTCTCGAAGACCGCCTGGGCGTCCTCGGGCCCGGCCTTCATCATCTCCTTGAGGTCACCGCCGGCGAAGAAGGTCTTCTTCGCGGAGGTGTAGATGATGCCGCGGATGGATTCCTTCTCGGCCTCGGCCCGGTCGGCGATCGCGGCGATGGAGTCCTTGAACGCCTGGTTCATGGTGTTCGCGGACTGATTGGGATCATCGAGAACAAGCGTGACGATCCCGTCCTCGCCCTGCTCCCAGCGGATGGTGGTGCTCTGCGTCATGATTCGGTCTCCGTGAAGTCTTCGGTGCGAAAGTACGTTGGCGGGAGGCGCCTCATCGTTGGGCGCCGGGCAGGGGACAGCGGCCAAGCCGCCTGTCTTCAGGGGCGCGGGGAACTGCGCGACCAGCCGCCCCCAACCGCAGGCGGCAAACCACAACCGCCCCTACGGCGGGAGGCCCTACACCCGCTCCACAACCGTGGCGATGCCCATACCGCCCCCGACACACAAGGTCGCCAGCCCGTACCGCTTGTCCTGCCGCTCCAACTCGTCGACGAGCGTGCCCAGAATCATCGCCCCGGTCGCACCGAGCGGGTGCCCAAGCGCAATCGCGCCACCGTTGACATTGACCTTGTCCAAGGACAGCCCCATGTCCTTGACAAAGCGCAGAACCACGGCCGCAAAGGCCTCGTTGATCTCGACCAGATCGATGTCATCGATGGTCAGCCCGGCCTTGGTCAAAGCCTTCCGCGTCGCCGGGGCGGGCCCCGTCAACATGATCGTCGGTTCGGAGCCGGAAACCGCCGCCGAGACGATCCGCGCCCGCGGCGTCAGCCCGTTCCGCTCCCCCGCCTCCTTCGACCCGATCGCCACCAGCGAGGATCCGTCCACGATCCCGGAGGAGTTGCCCGCGTGGTGGACGTGGTCGATCTTCTCCACCCAGTGGTACCGCTGCAGCGCCACCGCGTCGAAGCCGCCGAGGTCACCGATGTCCGCGAAGGACGGCTTCAGCTTGGCCAGCGATTCGGCCGTCGTACCGGGCCGCGGGAACTCGTCCCGGTCGAGGACGGTCAGCCCGCTGCGGTCCCGTACGGGAATCACCGAGCGCTCGAAGCGGCCCTCCTTGATGGCGTTCGCGGCCCGCTCCTGGGAGAGCGCCGCGTACTCGTCGACATCCCTGCGGCTGAAGCCTTCGATGGTGGCGATGAGGTCCGCGCCGATGCCCTGCGGGGCGAAGTTGGTGTCCCAGTTGGTCATCGGGTCGGCGAACCAGGCGCCGCCGTCGGATCCCATCGGCACGCGCGACATCGACTCGACGCCGCCCGCGAGCACCAGGTCCTCCCAGCCGGAACGGACCTTCATCGCCGCCATGTTGACCGCTTCGAGGCCCGAGGCGCAGAAGCGGTTCTCCTGGACGCCGGCCACCGTGTCCGGCAGCCCGGCCGCGATCGCGGCGATCCGGGCGATGTCCGAGCCCTGGTCGCCGACCGGGCCGACGACACCGAGCACGATGTCGTCGATCGTGGCCGGGTCGAGGCCGGGGTTACGGCTCTGGATCTCCTTGATCAGGCCGGTCACCAGGTCGATGGGCTTGGTGCCGTGCAGGGACCCATTTGCCTTGCCGCGACCGCGCGGGGTGCGGATCGCGTCGTAGACGTACGCTTCGGTGCTCACGAATCAAGCCCTTCCAGGGGTGCGGTTGTGGGAGAGTCCATCAGGTCCATCGGGGCATCGGGCCCATCGGGTTCTACGGCAGCAGCGACCGGCCGATGATCTCCTTCATGATCTCGGTGGTCCCGCCGTAGATGGTCTGGATACGGCCGTCGGTGAAGGCGCGCGCCACGCGGTATTCGGTCATGTAGCCGTAGCCGCCGTGCAGCTGGAGGCAGCGGTCGGCGACGCGTTTCTGCAGTTCGGTGGCCCACCACTTGGCCATCGAGGCATGGACGTGGTCGAGTACGCCGTTCGCGTGATCCTCGATGCAGCGGTCGAGGAACGTCCGGGTGACGGCGCATTCGGTGGCCATCTCGGCGATCTCGAAGCGGATGTGCTGCAGCTTGGCGAGCTTGCGCCCGAAGGCCTCGCGTTCCTGCACGTACTCCATGGTGATCTCGAGGAGGTGCTCGGCGGCGGAGATCGCGGCGACCGCGATGCCCATGCGCTCCTGGGCGAGGTTGGTCATCAGGTGCAGGAAGGCGCCGTCGAGGTCGCCGAGCAGGTTCTCCTTGGGCACCTTGACGTCCCGGAAGAACAGCTCGGCGGTGTCCTGCGCCTTCTGCCCGATCTTGTCGAGGTTGCGGCCACGCTCGAAGCCCTTCATACCGCGCTCGACGACGAGGAGGGAGAGTCCCTTGGCGCCGCCTTCCGGGGTCGTGCGGGCGACGACGATCACCAGGTCGGCGAGGATGCCGTTGGAGATGAAGGTCTTCGAGCCGTTGAGCAGCCAGTGGTCGCCCTTGTCCTCGGCGTGCGTCCTGATGCCCTGGAGGTCGGAGCCCGCGCCGGGTTCCGTCATCGCGATCGCGGAGATGATCTCGCCGGAGCAGAAGCCGGGCAGCCAGCGCCGCTTCTGCTCGTCGGTGGCGAGCGAGGTCAGATACGGGCCGATGATGTCGTTGTGCAGGCCGACCGCGAGCCCCGAGGCGCCGGCCCGGGTGAACTCTTCGGCGAGCACGGCCGAGAACCGGAAGTCGGTGTTGCCGCCGCCCCCGTACTCCTCGGGCACGGCGAGCCCGAGCAGTCCTTGCTTGCCGGCCGCGCGCCAGGCTTCGCGGGAGACGATGCCGTCCTTCTCCCACTGCTCGTGGTGCGGCACCACCTCGCGCTCCAGGAAGGTGCGCACGGTGGTGCGGAAGGCCTCGTGCTCCTCGCCGTAGAGCCTGCGCTCCATGCGCTGGGGTCCTGCGGGGCCGGTCATGCCTGCTCCTTCTCGTCGCTGCTCGGTGTGCCGGGGGCGTGGGCGTCGGTGTGGGCGTCGGCATGGGCGCCAGGCGCGGTCTCGTGGCGCAGGCCCGGGATGTCCCAGTCGCGGGCCACGTCCTCGGTGTGCGCTCCGGGCAGGGCGGGCCCGGTGCGTACGGCGCCGGGGGTCGCGGAGAAGCGCGGTGCGGGGGCGGGCTGGGTGATGCCGGAGTGTTCGACGAAGGTCCCGCGCTCCTTGAGGTGCGGATGCTCGGCGGCCTCGCGCAGGGAGAGAACGGGGGCCACGCAGGCGTCGGAGTCCTGGAAGACGGCCGTCCACTCCTCCCTCGTACGGGTCCTGAACCGGGCCGCGATCGCTTCGCGCAGCTCACCCCAGCGGGCGAGGTCCTTGCGGGCGGGCGCTTCGTCGGCGAGGCCCAGGAGCCGCATGAACTCCTCGTAGAACTGCTGCTCCAAGGCGCCGACGGCCATGTGCCCGCCGTCCGCGGTCTCGTAGGTGCCGTAGAACGGACAGCCGCCGTCGAGGAGGTTGACGCCGCGGCGGTCCTGCCAGCCACCGGCCGCCATCATGCCGTGGATCATGGCCGAGAGATGGGCGGTCCCGTCCACGATGGCGGCGTCGACGACCTGGCCCTCACCGGTGCTGCGGGCGTGCTGGAGCGCGGCGAGCACACCGACGACGAGGTAGAGGGAGCCGCCCGCGTAGTCGCCGAGAAGGTTCGCGGGGACGACGGGGGGCTCGTCCGGCTTGCCGATCATGCCGAGGGCGCCGGTGACGGCGATGTACGAGACATCGTGCCCGGCGCGCGGGGCCAGCTGTCCCTTCTGACCCCAGCCGGTCATCCGGCCGTACACCAGGCGGGGGTTGCGGGCGTGGCACTGCTCCGGGCCGACGCCGAGGCGTTCGGCGACGCCCGGGCGGTAGCCCTCGACGAGGATGTCCGCGCGCTCGACCAGGTCGAGGACGCAGGCCGCTCCCTGCCTGGACTTGAGGTCGACGATCACGGACCTCTTGTTGCGGTTCGTGATGTCGTACTCGGCCTGGATGCCGATGCCCGCTCCGCCCGGCCGGTCGACCCGTACGACGTCCGCGCCGAGGTCGGCGAGGAGCATCGCGGCGAAGGGGCCGGGGCCGATGCCCGCGAGCTCGACCACCCGGACCCCCGCGAGTGGGCCGTTGCCGCCGTTCCCTGCCATTCGAACCCCCTGCGTCCGCTGGTGAGTTGTCGCGGGGATGCGGCCCGCTCCGACTGTGACACAACTGCTGTAACATCAGCGATGTTAGGAACGGGGACCTGCGAAGGCAAGGCTTCCCGAGCAAGCGCTTGATTTTCCCGGAGTGTGGCGGACCCGGCCGAGCGGCGCACCTCCCGTTCCCGGGCCGGGCCGCCTCCCGTCCTGGCCGGGGCCCTTGCACCGGCCCCTGACGCGCACGCTAGCCTCGGCCACCGACATCGGCGCGGGGGCAGGCTGAAGGGTGCGGGATGACTGAGCGGGATGCGGCGGAGCGGCGTATGTACGACCTCGTGCTGTACGGGGCGACCGGGTTCGTCGGGACACTGACCGCCGAGTATCTGGCGCGCCACGCACCCGAGGGCCTGCGCTGGGCCATCGCGGGGCGCAGCACGGGCAGGCTGGAGCGGCTGCGCGAACGGCTCGCCGGGACCGGCCCGCGGGCCGCGGACCTCGCCGTACTCACCGTCGATTCCGGTGACCGCGAGGGCCTTCGGGAACTCGCCGCCTCCGCACGGGTCGTGGCCACCACCGTCGGCCCCTACGTCCGGTACGGGCACGAGCTGGTCGCGGCCTGCGCCGAGCTGGGCACCGACTGTCTGGACCTGTCCGGCGAACCGGAGTTCGTGGACGTCACCTACGTACGGCACGACGCGCGGGCCCGCGAGACCGGCGCCCGCCTCGTGCACGCCTGCGGCTTCGACTCGGTGCCGCACGACCTCGGCGTCTACTACACGGTCAAGCAGCTGCCCGCGGACGTACCGCTGCGGATCGACGGCTACGTACGGGCCTCGGCGATGTTCTCCGGCGGCACGTTCGCCTCCGCACTCGGCCAGTTCGCCCGCGGACCGCAGATGGCCGCCGCAGCCCAGGACCGGCGCCGCCACCAGCCCCGTCTGGTGGGCCGCCGCGCCTACGCCCCGGTCGGCGCGCCCCACTACGCGGGCGAGGTCGGCGCCTGGGCACTTCCGCTGCCGACGATCGACGCGCAGGTCGTGCAGCGTTCGGCGCGTGCCCTGGAACAGTACGGGCCTGACTTCCGCTACCGCCACTATGCCGCGGTCCGGACGCTGCCGGTCGCCTTCGGCTCCGTCGCGGTGCTCGGTTCGTTGCTCGCGGCCGCCCAGGTGCCGCCCGTACGGCACTGGTTGTCCTCGAGGCTGGCTCCCGGCGAGGGCCCGAGCGAGGAGCGCCGCGCCCGCAGCTGGTTCTCCGTCCGCTTCGTCGGCGAGGGAGGGGGCCGCCGGGTCTACACGGAAGTGTCCGGCGGCGATCCCGGTTACGGCGAGACCGCCAAGATCCTGGCGGAGTCGGCCCTCGCGCTCCTCTTCGACGACCTGCCGAAGACCGCCGGCCAGGTGACGCCGGCCGAGGCGATGGGCGATGCGCTCATCGCACGGCTGCAGGCGGCGGGGATCCGATTCCGGGTGGCGGCGGTGCGCTGAGGCCTGTCCGGCGGATCATGCGGCCGACGCGTGGGTCTGATCCGCCGGACACCCGCCGAGGCGGCCGGGGGCCATGCCGCACGCCGACGCCGGTCTCGCCGCGAGGCGCATCCTGGGGGCGCGTCAGGACGTGAAGGCGGATCAGGGCGTGAAGGTGTACCGGGGCGTGAAGGTGTACCGGGGCGTGAAAACGCGTCAGGGCGTGAAGACGTAGGGCACCGTCACGTCGAGTTGCTCGAAGCCGAGCCGTTCCAGGATCGGACGGCTGGTCGGCAGTGCGTCGACCTGCAGGTAGCGGACTCCGCGGGCCGAGGCCAGCGCGGCGCGATGGGCGACGAGGGCGCGGTAGAGGCCGCGGCCGCGGTACGCGGGGAGCGTGCCGCCGCCCCACAGTCCCGCGAAGTCCGCACCCGAGGTGAACTCGATCCGGGCGGCGGCGACCGGCCGCTGCCCCGCCATCACCAGCGTCATCACGAAGCTGTCCGGCGCGTGGGCGAGGCGGTCGAGCAGCTGCTGCTGCAGGCGGTCACTGTCGGCTCCGAAGGCCAGCCGGTGCACCTCGGCGGCGAGTGCGATACCCGCCTCATCGGTCGCGTCCACCAGGCGCAGCCCGTCGCCGAGGGCGCCCGCCTCGGGCTGCTCGGCCGCCTCGGCGACCATGAGGCTCTCCGGCTCCTCGGCGGCCAGGCCCGCTCGTGCGAGCCGCTCCCCCAGGTCGGCGGGCCGGTCGTGCCCGTACGTCTTCCACTCGAACTCGACGCCCAGCGCCCCGAAATGGCCTATCTGCTCGGCGATCACCGCGTCGGCGGTCGACTCGTCGAGACCGGACCACACCACGCAGTTCCAGTCCCCTGCTGCTCCGCTCTGCCGGACCACCGTTCCGGTGTCCTCGACGCGGACACCGGAGTGGTCCGGCGCCGCCTCGCGTCGCATCTGCCGGTCGAACAGGCGGAGTACTTTCTGATGTTCCATGCGGGAAGGGGAGCATCCGCGGGCGGGCCGCACAAATGGTTTTCGGTCGGCGTCCGGCTGTCCGTACGGAGTCCGGCGACGGCTACGCGGATGCGCGCTGCAAGGCCCGCCGGCACAGCGCGTCCGCCCGGCGGGTCGTCTCCGGCAGCCGGTAACGAGGTGTCAGATGGAGAGTGTGGGCGCAGGCCCGAGCCAGCGAGATCCGGTGTCCCACCGAGACGAAGACCGGCTTCACCCCGCTGCGGGTGCGCACGGCCCGGCCGACCTCTTCGCCACCGTCCATCAGCGCCGCCGTGGAACCGCGCACGGCGCCCGGCTCCTCGTAGGAGAAGGTGAAGGGGTTCTTCGCGATGCCGATCGCCGGCAGTCCGGTGAGCACTCCCAGGTGCGCCGCGAGGCCGAATCTGCGTGGGTGCGCAAGACCGTAGCCGTCACAGACGACAAGCCCCGGCTCCGCGTCGAGCGCGCCGAGTGCGGCGCGGACGGCCGGGAGTTCACGGAAGGCCAGGAGTCCGGGAACGTACGGGAAGGAGATCCGGCCGACCGCCGTGGCCTCCTCGACCACCTCGAGGCTCTCCGCGTCGAGCACCACGGCCGCGGCGGCGACGAGGTCGCGTGCGTCGTCATAGGCCACGTCGACCCCGGTGACATGCCCGCGCCCCGGCTCGGGGCCTTCCTCGTCGAGCACGACCCGCGCCCGCAGTTGGTCCTGCACGGCACGGGCCTGCGCCTCGGTGCCGGGCCAGTCGGCGGGAACGGGCGCGGTGACGGGCGCGGTGACAGGCGCGGGGGCGGGCGGGGGCGCTGGGGGCGTGAGGTGCGTGAGGTGCTCCATGGTGGGTCGAGGGTACGTGAGCTCCGCGCGCACCCGGCCGCTCAGAGCGTCGGTTCGGCGATCATCGCCAGCAGCCGCGCATGGGTGTCGGCGTCCGCCGCGGCCACAAGTCCCCGGCTCCCGGGGCCGATCGGAACGCCGTCGAGGTCCGTGACCACGCAGCCGGCCGCGCGGCACAGGGCGATCCCGGCCGCGAAGTGCACGCTCCCGCAGAGGTCTGCGCCGTCCGTCACGTAGGCCGCGCGCCGGCCCGCCGCCACCCAGGCGAGGGCCAGGGTCGTCGAGACGACGCGCGGGCGGAAACCGGCGATGAACCCGGGGTGGGACAGGAGGTCGACCGCACGGAATCCGGGGGCACTCGGGAAGGGCGGGTCGAGGTTGACGTCGACGAGGCAGGTGGCGGCGGTCGGGGTGAGCGGGGTGTCCGCACCCTCCCTGCGCACCCAGGCGCGCCTGCCGTCAGTGGCGTGGACCTCGCCGCCGAACGGGTCGGCCACCGCGGCGGCCGCGCCACCGCGCAGCGCCACGTTGACCGCGACGAGCATGGCGCCGGAGGCGTAGTTGAGCGTTCCGCACAGCGGGTCCACCAGCCACTCACGGCCGGCGGCCGCGGCGCCTCGGCGGCCGCCCTCCTCGCCGAGGATCGCGTCCTCGGGACGGGCGGCGCGCAGGACGCCGAGGATCGCCTCCTCGGCCGCGACATCGGCGGCGGTGGCGAAGTCCCCGGCTCCCTTGTCGATCCGGGTCAGGTCCCGCCCGTACATCCCGCGTACGACATCCGCTCCGGCGCGGACCGCGGCGACAGCCACTTCGGCATCGGCCGTGCGGGCTTCGGCGTTCCGGGCCGCGTCGGCTGCTTCACCCGGCCTCGAATCCGCGGAAGAATCGATCATGCGTGCACCTTAACGGGCCCTGCGGTCCGCTCCCGTGCGGACCGCGGGTGCCCGGGTCGGCCTGGCGAGTCCTCACCGCTCCAGGCGTGCGATCCGCCCCTGCTCACCGGCTGCCCAGCAGCCGAAGTCGCGGGCGCAGTCCACGCTGTCGAAGGAGCCGTCGTCGAAGACGTGCCAGCTGCGGCCGCCGTCGAAGGTGATGTCCGTGCCGGTCGGGCCGACCGCGAGCGCGACGGAGCGCGTATGCGGCACCCAGGTCACGCCCGAGCGGTACGCCGGCGGGGGTTCGGCGGCGGCCTGCCAGCTGCTGCCGCCGTCGCCGCTGACCGCCGCGGCCTGCGGAGAGTCCTGATCGGGCCGGTAGTCGCCGCCGACGGCGATGCCCTGCGTACGGGAGCGGAAGGCGAGCGCGAAAACCCCTCGCGCGCCCTCGCCCGCCGGGATCGTCGTCTCGGCGGCCGTCCAGGTCAGACCACGGTCCGAGGAGTGCAGGACACGGGACCTCGCGCCGCCGCCGGTCGCAAGCCACACATCGGAGCGGCCCTGGCTGACCAGGCACTGCCCGCTGGCCGCGAAGCCCGCCTCGCCCGGCAGCGCCTCCACCATCCCCTCGCTCGGCAGCACCCGCCAGCTGCGGCCGCCGTCGCCCGTCGACAGGATGCGGAACTTCCCGTCGACGGGATCGCTCATGGCAAGGCCGTTGCGCCGGTCGAAGAAGGTCATACAGTCGTAGAACGCCTCGGGCTCGTCATTGCGGAAGGATTCGGTCCAGCTCCGACCGCCGTCCTCCGTGCGGAAGACCCGCGAGGCCTCGCCCGGGCCGATGGCGAGCACCACGGCGCGCCGACGGTCGAAGGCCTCGATATCGCGGAACAGGAGCTCACCGGCGCCGGGCGGCGAGACATCCGCCCAGCTGCTGCCGCCGTCGGTGGTCCGCAGCACGGTTCCCTCGGAGCCCGCCACCCAGGCGGTGCTCCGGCTGACGGCGGCAAGCCCGCGGAAGCGTGCCTCGGTGCCGCTGGGCTTGAGGTCCCAGTCAAGGTGCCGCGCATACGTCGACAGATCGACGTTCTCCGCACCAGCCGCACCGGCCGCGTCGGCCACACCCGCCGCGCTCGTCGTACGGCCTGTGCCCGCCGCGCTCGTCGTACGGCCCGTACCCGCCGCGCCGCCCGCCCCACTGCCCTCGGCCGCCTGTGCGGGACCGCTGAGCACTGCCGCCACCGCCGCGACACAGGCCGCGGCGGCCACCATCCGACTCGACTTCCTCATGGCTGTCATGCGCGGCGAAGCTAGTCGACCCGCACCGGGGCGTCCAGAGGGCCCTCCCGAGCACCGTACGGGCCCAACGTCATGCGGGGTGAGGGGTGTTGAACCTCCGCTACACGGTGCGGACCTCTGTAGTCAATCGGCGGTATCCCCCGCGCGGCGGTCGCGGTGCCCGGCTCGCGGCCCTAGCGTGTCGCGCGAGCCCGCGGCGCGGCGGACAAAGCCCGCGGTGCGGCGGACAAGCGCCGCGTTGCGCCGTGCGGTGCAACACGCGCAGTGCGGTGCAACACACGCCGTGCTCTGCGGCGCACAGGAGCCGCGGCGTGCGGTGACACACGTCACGGCCTTCGGCGCGCACGGATCGGGGCGCAGAGTCGTCTATCCCACTGCAGGCCTGTCCAGCCAGCCATCGTAAGGAGCCAGGGGTTGTCCACCGTCATCGAGCAAGACGTCGAGGCACGACTCGTCGCGGCCGCGCCGCGGATGCCCACCATCCCCGCGAGGCTGGCCTATGACCGCAGTGATCCGTTCGCCGTGCGCATGACCTTCCCCGCGCCGGCCACGCTGGAGGGCGTGGAGGTGTCATGGGGGTTCGCCCGCGAGCTGCTCAGCACCGGGATCGAGGCGCCGGTCGGCGAGGGCGACGTGCGGGTGCGTCCGTACGGATACGAGCGGACCGTGCTCGAGTTCCACGCCCCCGAGGGCACGGCCGTCGTACACGTACGCACGGGCGAACTGCGCCGCTTCCTCAAGCGGACCACGGCCATGGTCCCCGCCGGACGCGAGCATCTGCATCTCGACGTGGACCAGAACCTGGCCGAACTGCTCGGCGGCGCCTGCTGACCGGCCAGGCGGGCGACCCGCTCGGCCGGTCGGCCCGGCGGCCCGGCGGCCCGCTCAGCCGAACAGCTCGTTGAGCTCCCCGTACGTGAGGCCCCCCGCCATCTGCGTATAGCCGCCGGTGGCCAGGACCTCCTCGGCCGCCCGGCGCACGAGACCATGCACGGCCTCCGCGATCCGCCCGCCCACGCTGACCCGCGCGACCCCGAGGCCCGCGAATTCACCCACCGCGGGAGCCCCCGGTCCGGCCAGCACGTTCAGCGGCGCGTCGATCCCGTCGACGAGTTCCTTGACCAGGCCCGGTGCCACCACCCCGGGCACGAAGATGCCGTCGGCGCCAGCCTCGCGGTAGGCCGCGGCCCTGCGCAACGTCTCCGCGAGCCTCCCGTCCTCCGCGCCGATCTGCCGCAGATACGGGTCGGTGCGCGCGTTGATGAAGAGCGGCACCCCGGCCTCGTCGGCCGCCGCCCGGGCCGCGGCGATCCGCTCCGCCATCTCCTCGGCGGGGCGCAGCCCGCTGCCCACCGAGTCCTCGATGTTGATGCCGACCGCTCCGGCCCCGAGCACGGCCCGCACGGTGACCGCCACGTCCTCGGGCCGCTCGCCGTAGCCGCGTTCGATGTCCGCGGTCACCGGCAGTTCGACCGCTGCGGCAATGGCCCGTACCGCCTCGATGGCGCGCTCGCGCTCCAGATGGTCGCCGTCGGCCGCGCCGAGCTCCCAGGCGACCCCGGAGCTGGTGGTGGCGAGGGCAGTGGCGCCGGCCTCCTGGACGATGCGGGCCGAGGGGAGGTCCCAGACGTTGGCGAGGACGAGCGGGTTTCCGGGGGTGTGCAGGGCGTGCAGGGCGCGGGCCTTGGCGATGAGCGTGTCTGTTTCGGTCATGGGCCCACTCAATCAAGGGAGCGGTGCGGCGCGCTGGCGAGTTTCCGACACGTACGCGACTTCGGCGGAGCACGCCTCACCTGCCCGGAAAGCGCGCCTCGCGTGTCCGGAAATTATCCGTTGACGGTCCACCGGGCACCCTCCTACGGTGTACGAGCTTCTGTTGCCGCCGATTGGAGAAGGACGTTGCTCGTCTGAGGTCCTGAGACACCGCGCCTCCTGCAGTGCCTGTGCGCTGCGCGCGTCGTGTGCGACCTCGGCGTTTCGAGCCGTCCCTCTTGCGGAACAGGGCTTTTTCTCTGCCCTCGGACCTGCCTTCCCGGGCCGTCCCGCGAGGACCACTGATCCGAGCCTGTCGCCCGCGGTGTCTCGTACGTCGCCCATCACCCACCGAGCGACCTCGAGAGGCAGCCCGTATGTCTACCTTCCCCACCTCCGTATCCACCACCGCACTCGACTTCACCTGGCCCGACGGGACCGAGGTCTTCGACGGACTGCACCTGGCCGTGGGGCCGGGGCGTACCGGGCTGATCGGGCTCAACGGATCAGGGAAGTCAACCCTGTTGAAACTGATCGCCGGTGAGCTCGACCCGTCCGAGGGAACCGTCAAGATCGCCGGCGAGGTCGGTTACCTGCCGCAGAACGTCACACTCGACACCGCGCTCAAGGTCGACGAGGTGCTCGGGATCGACGCCACCCGCGCCGCGCTGCACGCCATCGAGGCGGGTGATGCGAGCGAGGAGAACTTCACGGCGGTCGGCGATGACTGGGATGTCGAGGAGCGCGCCATCGCGCTGCTCGACCAGCTCGGCCTCGGCCACGTGGGCCTCGACCGCACCATCGGCGAGGTCTCCGGCGGCGAGTCCGTGCTGCTCAGGCTGGCGGCACTGCTGCTGCGGCGGCCCGATGTCCTGCTGCTCGACGAACCGACCAACAACCTCGACCTGTACGCGCGGCGCCGGCTCTACGCAGCCGTGCAGGCCTGGCCGGGCGTCATGATCGTGGTCAGCCACGACCGTGAACTGCTGGATCTGGTCGACCAGATCGCCGAGCTGCGCTCGGGTGACGTCGTCTGGTACGGCGGCAACTTCTCCGCGTACGAGGAGGCACTCGCCGTCGAACAGGAGGCGGCCGAACGGATGCTGCGGGTCGCTGAGAGCGACCTGAAAAAGCAGAAGCGCGAACTGACCGAAGCTCATGTGAAGTTGGCGAAGCGGGTGCGCTACGGCAACAAGATGTACGCACAGAAACGCGAACCGAAGATCGTCATGAACGCCCGCAAGCGCGAGGCCCAGGTCTCCGCGGGCAAGCACCGCATCATGCACGAGGAGAAACTCAAGGAGGCTAAGGAGCGGTTCGACGAAGCGGCCGATGCGGTCCGGGACGACGACGAGATCAGGGTCGACCTGCCGTACACGGCGGTGCCGCCGGGCCGCCGGGTGCTCAGCCTGCTCGATCTGGAGCTGAGGTACGGGGCCCGGGTGTGCGGCGGCTTCGATCTGCGCGGACCCGAGCGGATCGCGCTGATCGGGCGCAACGGCGCGGGCAAGACCACGCTCCTGCGCACGATCGCCGGGGAGCTCGCCCCGGTGTCGGGCGAGGCGGTTGCGCATGTGCCGCTGCGTTTCCTGCCGCAGCGGCTCGACGTCCTCGACGGCGCGCTGACCGTGGCGGAGAACGTGGCGAAGGCCGCGCCGGAGGCCACCAACAACCGGGTGCGCGCGCGGCTGGCCCGCTTCCTGTTCAAGGGGGCGCGGGCCGATCAGCTCGCGGCGACGCTCTCCGGCGGCGAGCGCTTCCGGGCCGCGCTCGCGGCCCTGATGCTCGCCGAGCCGGCCCCGCAGCTGCTGATGCTGGACGAGCCGAGCAACAACCTCGACATGGCGAGTGTGCGCCAGCTCACGGACGCGCTCGACGCCTACGAGGGTTCGCTGATCGTGGCGAGTCACGATCTGCCGTTCCTGGAATCGGCCGGCATCACCCGATGGCTGCTGCTGGACGGCGAGTTGAGGGACATCGGCGCTGAGGAGGCGCGTGAACTGATGGCGCACGGCTGAGGCCGCAGGGGGCACGGGGACGGTCGCGCGCGGCGCGCGCACGGCCGTCCCCGCACACATTGAATCAGAGCAAATCGGACAGCGAAGGGCCCTGATCAGCGATCTCCTTTATGCGGCGCTTAACCTACGGTCTCGTAACCTACGTGTCCGTAGGTAGGGCGTGCTTCGCCCTGCCTGCGCGTTCCCCCTGCCCCAGCCCCCAGGAGCACCCGTGACCCTCACCTCGCCCCACCTCGGCAGTCCGACCGGCTGGACCGACGCCCGGTTGCTGTACGCCCTGGAAGAGGTCGTGGAGAAGGAGCTCAACCGGCATCTCAAGGTCACCAAGGACTGGATGCCGCACGAGTACGTGCCCTGGTCCGACGGCCGCAACTTCCCCGGCCTCTTCGAGGACGGCGAGCCCTGGGACCCCGCCCAGTCCAAGGTCACCGACATCGGCCGGATCGCCCTCGTGGTGAACCTGCTCACCGAGGACAACCTCCCCAGCTACCACCACGAGATCGCCTCACTCTTCGGCCGCGAAGGCGCCTGGGGCACCTGGGTGCACCGCTGGACCGCGGAGGAGGGGCGGCACGGCATCGTGATGCGCGACTACCTGCTCGCCTCGCGTGCGGTCGACCCGGACAAGCTCGAACAGTTCCGCATGTCGCACATGTCGGAGGGCTTCGAGTCCGACAACCGGCACTCGATGCTGCACTCGATCGCGTACGTGTCCTTCCAGGAGCTGGCCACCCGCATCTCGCACCGCAACACCGGGCACCAGTCCGGCGACCCGGTCTGCGACCGGATGCTCGCCCGGATCGCCACGGACGAGAACCTGCACATGGTGTTCTACCGCAACCTCCTCAAGAGCGCGTTCGAACTCGCGCCCGACCTGACCATGCAGGCGGTGCGCGACGTGGTCGTGAACTTCCGGATGCCCGGCCACGGCATCCCCGGCTTCGAGCGCGCGGCCGCGCAGATGGCCATCGGCGAGGTCTACAACCTGCGGATCCACCATGACGATGTGCTCGCGCCCGTACTGCGCTTCCTGAAGGTCATGGAGATCGACGGGCTCGGTCCCGAGGGTCTGCAGGCCCAGGAGGAGCTCGGCCTGTTCATGGGCGGTCTCGACGCGGAGGCCAGGAAGTTCGACGAGAAGCTCGCGGCACGCAAGGCGCGGCTCGCGGCACGCGCGGTCCAGTAGACGCGGCCGCTCCGTCGCGACTGCTGCGTCACGACGGCCGCGTCACGAATTCTCCGTCACGAGTGCTCCGTCACGGGCGGGTCCGGCCGGAATCGGCCGGGCCCGCCCGCACGGCGTTGATCACGCGTTGATCGAACGTTTTCCCCGGGCCGCCATGCTCACGGCATGCCCAGCACGACCGCAGCCAACCCCGCACCCGACTGGCACGAGGACGCCCTGTGTGCGCAGACGGGCCCGGAGTTCTTCTTCCCGGAGCCCGGCAGCTCCGTGAGCGACGCGAAGCGCATCTGCTTCTCCTGCGCGGGCCGCGCCGCCTGCCTCGACTACGCGCTCACCCATGACGAGCGCTTCGGCGTCTGGGGCGGCCTCTCCGAGAAGGAACGGCTCGCCCTCAGACGTACGCGCTCCTGAGATGCGCCCGCCGCGGCTGCTCACTCCTGGTCCGGATCGCCCTTGATCACGGCGAAGCGGGCGCCGAACGGGTCGGAGAGCTGCGCCAGGCGGCCGACGCCCGCCATCGACGTGGGCTCCATCTGCACGCTCGCCCCGAGCTCGCGCGCCTTGGCCACGGACCGGTCCACGTCCTCGACCTCGAAGTACGGCAGCCAGTGCGCGCGGCCGCTCTGCCCAGGATCCTGGGCCTGGTCGGCGATGCCGCCGTACATGCCCTCCGGGTCGGGGCCCGGGTGCACCGTCGTATACGAGCCGCCCGGGAAGTCGACGGCACTGGTGTGCAGACCGATCGCCGCCCCGTAGAACGCGGCGGCCGCGGGGACGTCGGGGGTGTAGAGCTCCACCCAGTTCAGCGCACCGGGCTCGTTGACCACCTCGAAGCCCTTCACCTCACCGGGCTGCCAGAGGCCGAAGGAGGCGCCCGCCGGGTCGGCGTAGAGCGCCATGCGCCCGAGCGGCCCCACGTCCATGGGCGCCATGAGCTCGGTGCCGGAGGCCTGCACGACGGCCTTCCCTGTCGCGTCGGCATCGGGGGTCTGGAAGTAGATGCCCCAGGCCGGATCGGCCTGCTCGGGCGGGACCTGCATCCCGCCGGCGACGGCCTTCCCGTTGCTGCGGTACGTCACGTATCCGCCGTACTCCTCGGAGGAGGTCTCCGCGTCCCAGCCGAAGACGCCTCCGTAGAACGCGTTGGCGGCGGCGATATCGGGGGTGCCGAGGTCGGTCCAGACGAGGGAGCCGGTGATGAAATCGGTGGTGAGCATGATCCACTCCTTTGAGGGGGGTTGTCGCCCTACCGCCACCGAGTCTTGCACCGGCCACTGACAATCGCCCGGCCACCGCGAGGGGCGGTACGGGGCCGGCGCCCCCTACCACGCCTCGCGGACCGTGCCGCGGGCCGCTCAGCCCTCGTAGAGCTTCTCGCCGTAGATGGCGCCGTAGTGGGCCTCGATCTCCTCGATGGCCTGGTGCTTGCGGGTCGTCGCCTTGGCGATCTGTGCCGTGGACGGCACCGACTCCGGTTCCCATGTCTCCGGCTTCCAGGTGGCCGAACGCAGGAACGACTTGGCGCAGTGGAAGAAGACCTCCTCGATCTCCACGATCACCGCCAGTGTCGGCCGGTGCCCCTTGACCAGCATGTCCTCGAAGAACGGCGCGTCCTTCACCAGCTTCGCGCGGCCGTTGAGGCGCAGGGTGTCGCTCCGGCCGGGGATGACGAAGAGCAGGCCGACCCGGGGGTTCTGCAGGATGTTGAGGTAGCCGTCGGCCCGGCGGTTTCCGGGGCGCTCCGGGATCGCGATCGTGGTGTCGTCGAGGATCTTCACGAAGCCGGCCGGGTCACCCTTGGGCGAGGCATCGCACCAGCCGTTGCCGTCGGCGGTCGCCATCACGCACAGCGGGGACCTGGCGAGCCATGCCCGGTCGTACTCGTGCAGGGTGCTGCGCACCTTGCCGGCCGCGGGTGCGTCGGGGACCTTGATCAGCTCACGCAGTTCCTCGACGGTGCGGATCTCCGTGTACTGCGCATGCTCCGGATACGAGGACACTTCTGCTGTGCTCATGACGCCCCCCAGGCCTCTGGTGATCAAGACGTTGATCACCTTATGCCCCGAGGGCAGTCCCCTCCCTCCCTGGGGGCCGAGCCCTTTTCAAGGCTACCGGCCACCACTGACAATGCCGTCTGCCTCCCCATCCCGGCACGCGCCTACCCGTCCTTCTTCGCCCTGCTCGGCTGCACCCGTTTCGGTTCACCCGGCATCTTCGGATAGTCGGGCGGATACGGAAGGTCGCCCAGGCCGCGGTCCTTCGCATCGCGTGCGGAGAGTTCGAGCAGGGCGTCCAGCGTGTGCCGCTCGGCGTCCATGTCCGCGTGCACATCGCCGAGTTCGCCGTAGCGCGCGGCCATGGTCCTGATGTCGAAGTCCTCGGGCCGCACGTCGTCCACCTCCTCCCACCGGAGTGGCGCGGAGACGGGGGCGTTCGGCTTCGGGCGTACGGAGTAGGCGGAGGCGATCGTGCGGTCGCGGGCCGCCTGGTTGTAGTCGACGAAGATCTTCTCGCCGCGTTCCTCCTTCCACCAGGCCGTGGTCACCAGGTCCGGCATCCGGCGCTCCAGTTCCCGACCGGCGGCGATCACCGCGTGGCGCACCTCGATGAAGTCCCAGCGCGGTTCGATCGGTACGAAGACGTGCAGGCCGCGGCCGCCGGAGGTCTTGGGCCAGCCGGTGAGCGAGCCGAATTCGTCGAGGACCGCGCGCAGTTCATGGGCTGCGCGGACCGCGTCCGTGAAGTCGGTCCCGGGCTGCGGGTCGAGGTCGATCCGCAGTTCGTCGGGGTGGTCGGTATCGGCTGCGCGCGAGGGCCAGGGATGGAAGGTGAGCGTGCCGAACTGCGCGGCCCAGATCACGGCGGCGACCTCGTCCGGGCAGATCTCGCGGGCCTTGCGCCCGCTGGGGAAGGTGATCTCCGCGGTGGGCATCCAGTCGGGTGCGTTCTTGGCGGCGCGCTTCTGGAAGAAGGACTCGCCGCCGAGTCCGTCCGGGTAGCGCTCCAGGGTGGTGGGCCGGTTCTTCAGGGCGCGCAGAATGCCGTCACCGACCGTCAGGTAGTACTCGGCGATGTCACGCTTCGTATAGCCGGTCTCGGGAAAGAAGACCTTGTCCGGGCTCGATAGCCGCACCTTCCGACCGCCCGCGTCCAGCTCGATCGCAGCTCCACCCATGTCTGTCACGGTAGGCGGGCGCGGCCGGCGGTGCATGGGGAAGAGTGCGCACACCACGCGTGCATCAACGCGTGCATCAACGCGTGCATCAACGCGTGCATCAACGCGTGCATCACGCGTACACCAGGCGCGCGGCCCGCCGAACGAGCACAATCGAAGGCATGGAGCTGCCGGTGATGCCGCCCGTCAAGCCGATGCTCGCGAAGTCCGTCGCCAGGATCCCGCCGGATATGCAGTACGAGGCCAAGTGGGACGGCTTCCGGGCGATCGTCTTCCGCGACGGGGCCGAGATCGAGGTCGCAAGCCGTACGGGCAAATCGCTGAGCAGGTATTTTCCCGAGCTGCTCGAGTCGTTGAAGGCGAACCTCCCGGGGCGTTGCGTGGTCGACGGCGAGGTGGTGATCGCCCGGGACGGCCGGCTCGACTTCGACGCGCTCACCGAGCGCATCCACCCGGCGGACTCGCGGGTGCGGCTGCTCGCCGAGCGGACGCCTGCCTCGTTCGTCGCCTTCGACCTGCTCGCGCTCGCCGACACATCCCTCCTCGACACGCCGCTCGCGGAGCGGCGCGCCAAGCTGGTGATGGCGCTGGCGGGCGCCGAGGCCCCCGTGCACATCGCTCCGGCCACCACCGACCGGGAGCTGGCCCGCCGCTGGTTCGAGCAGTACGAGGGCGCGGGCCTCGACGGGGTGATCGCCAAGCCGCTCGACCTGCCCTACCGACAGAACGAACGCCTCATGTACAAGATCAAGCACGAACGCACGGCCGACGTGGTGGTGGCCGGTTACCGCCTGCACAAGAGCGGCCCCGTCGTCGGTTCGCTGCTGCTCGGACTGTACGACGCGCAGGGCGCGCTGCAGCATGTCGGCGTGTGTGCCGCGTTCTCGATGAAGCGCCGTGCGGAGCTGGTGGAGGAGCTGGAGCCGCTGCGTATGGACTCGGCCGAGGGCCACCCGTGGGCGGCGTGGGCCGAGGAGTCCGCCCATGAGGCGGCCCGGCTGCCCGGCGCGACCAGCCGCTGGACGGGCGGGAAGGATCTGTCGTGGGTGGCGCTGCGGCCCGAGCGGGTGGCGGAGGTGGCGTATGACCATATGGAGAACGGGGTCCGCTTCCGGCACACCGCGCAGTGGCGCCGCTGGCGCCCCGATCGTAGGCCCGAGAGTTGTACGTACGGACAACTGGACGAGCCCGTGGGCTACGAGTTGAGCGAGGTGCTGGGACGCCGCCAGGCGGGCGATGCCTCGCCCTGAGGCGCCGTGCGCCGGACATTCCGCGCGCTTTCGTTGGACAGAGGGGCCGCCCGCGGCAAGGCTGGACGGATCGCTTCCGACCGTACAGAGAGGCCCTTCCGTGTACGCAGCCGCACCCGGCCGTTACGAGTCCATGCCCTACCGCCGTACGGGACGCAGCGGGCTGCTGCTGCCCGCCGTCTCCCTCGGCCTGTGGCACAACTTCGGGACCGACCGCTCCCTCGACCGTCAGCGGTCCATCATCCACAAGGCCTTCGACCTGGGCGTCACCCATTTCGACCTGGCGAACAACTACGGTCCGCCGCCCGGCGCCGCCGAGACGGCTTTCGGCCGGATCTTCCAGGAGGATCTGCGCGCCCACCGGGACGAGATCATCGTCTCCACGAAGGCCGGATACCTCATGTGTCCCGGCCCGTACGGGGAATGGGGTTCGCGCAAGTACGTGCTGAGCTCACTCGACCAGTCCCTGCAGCGCATGGGCCTCGAATACGTCGACATCTTCTACTCGCACCGGCCCGACCCCAGGACTCCGCTGGAGGAGACGATGGGCGCGCTGGACTCGGCGGTACGCCGGGGCAAGGCGCTGTACGCGGGGATCTCCAACTACTCACCCGAGCAGACCCGCGAAGCGGCCCGCATCCTGCGCGAGTTGGGCACGCCGCTCCTGGTGCACCAGCCGAAGTACTCGATGCTCGACCGCGGCCCGGAGGACGGCCTGTGGCCGGCGCTCGACGAGGTGGGTGCCGGTGCCGTGGTGTATTCGCCGCTCGCCCAGGGACTGCTCACCAACCGCTACCTGGACGGCATCCCGGCCGACTCGCGGGCCGCCGGACTCAGCCCGTTCCTCACCGCGGACGGCATCACCGACACGCAGGTGATGCGGCTGCGGGCGCTCGACGGCCTCGCGCGGGAGCGTGGTCAGTCCCTCGCCCAGATGGCCCTGGCCTGGGTACTGCGCGAACCCACGGTCGCCTCGGCGATCGCGGGCGCGAGCAGCGCGGACCAGCTGGCCGACAGTGTGGCGGCGGCGCGGAACCTGGAGTTCTCGGCGGAGGAGCTGGCTCGGATCGAGAAGCTGCTGGCGGGCTGAGCCCTCTTCGGCACCCCTCAGGTATGTGTTCGAGGCCGGACCGGGTATTCGTATTCCTATGGATTCCTGTCGGCCATCGGGCCTGGACGAAGCCCCGGCAGGTGTGACACCCCCGCCGGGGGTCACGCCTGCGCCAGAGGTCACGTCCCGGACGCGGGCGAAGTCCCCCGGGCGGCGCGTCTCATGAGGCGCCGTACCTTTCTCGCGCTGCCCGCCGCCGCGGGCCTCGCCGCCTGCACCTCGGGAAACGGGGGCGGGGAGGCCGACCCGACCCGGTCGGCTCCCCCGCCCACGCGCTCCCCCGCGCCCGAGACCTCCGCACCGGAGACCTCCGAGCCGCCCTCACCGCGGCCGAGTCCCGTCCGACGGCCGACCGTGCTCGCCGTGAAGATCGACAACGTACGACCGGCCCGGCCGCATACCGGGCTGCGCGAAGCAGCAGTGATCCATGTCGAGCAGGTGGAGGCGGGGCTGACCCGGCTGCTCGCCGTGTATCTGGGCGGGAGCCTGCCGCCGTCCATCGGTCCGGTGCGCAGTGCACGTGAGACCGATCTGGAGCTGCTGCGGGAGTACGGCAAGCCGGTGCTGGCGTTCTCCGGTGCGCAGGGCAAGCTGCTGCCGCTGATCGACAAGGCCGAGCTGTATCCGCGCTCGCCTGCCGAGGCACCCGGTGCCTACTACCGTTCGTCCTCGCGCCCGGCCCCGCACAACCTCTACCTGCGGCCGGATCGCCTGACCCCGGAACCCGATCCGAAGGCGAAGGCGAGCGACCTGGGTCTGCGTTTCGGCGCGGCACCGTCCGGCGGGCGCGCCGCCGCCTCGTACACCGTCCGCTATCCCTCGGCCCGCTATACGTTCACCTGGTCGGCGGAGCGCGGCCGGTGGCGCGTGTCGATGGACGGCCGCCTCAGCGAGCTCACGCCGTCGACCGTCGTCGTGCAGTACGGGGTCGTACGCAGCTCCCGGTTCCGGGATCGCTGGGGCAACGTCTCCCCGTACACCGAGACCGTGGGCAGCGGCGAAGCGCTCGTGCTGCGGGGCGGGCGGGCGTACGAGGGGAGGTGGAGCCGCCCTTCGGCGCAGGACACGACGGTCTTCACCGACCGTGACGGCGGGCCGCTGCCGTTCGCCGACGGCCAGGTGTGGTTCGTGCACACCGACGCGGACCGATGAGGCTCCGGTCCGATCGGTGAGCGTCGGTGCGGCGGGCGGGGGCACCGGTCCGATCGACCGAGCACCGGTCTGATCAGTAGCAGGAATGGCGGCGGATCCGGCTAAGCATCCGCCTCGTTCAGGGGATCACCCGGTCCGTACCGCTTCACAGCGGCCGCCGTGGAGGGAAGCTGCGCCTGCACAGCCGCCGCGCGCCGCGGGCGCGCCCTGCCCAGGAGTCCCGTTTTGTCCGCTCTCGTCACCGGGTTGTCCGCTCTCCGCACCGGGTTGTCCACTCCCCGCACCGGGCGCCGTGCTGCGATGGTGCCCGTGCTCGCCCTTCTCGCCGCAGGTGCCCTCACGCTCGGCGCCGCTCCCGCCGCCGACCGCACCGGTCCCGTACCCACGCACGGACCGTCCGTCGAGGTCCCCGCCACCCCCATCGCCCCCATCACTCCCGTCGCCCCGGTCACCCCGGTGCGGCCGGAACCCGTCACGCGCCCCTGGCGATCGCCGTATCGGGGCAGCGTGGCCGCACAGGGGCCGGTGATCGCCGTGAAGTTCGACAACTCACGGCGGGCCCGCCCCCATCACAACCTCGACCAGGCCGATATCGTCTACGTCGAGAAGGTCGAGGGCGGGATGAGCCGCCTGATGGGTGTGTACTCCAGCCGGATCCCGCGCAGCATCGGCCCGGTGCGCAGCGCCCGCGAGTCGGATGTCGAGCTGCTCCGGCAGTTCGGCCGCCCCGCGCTCGCCTATTCCGGGGTGCGCAGCGCACTGCGCGAGTACCTGGAGAACTCGCCGATCCACATCCGTCCGCACCACGAGCTGCCCGGGGCGTACTTCCGCGAGCCCGGCCGCTCGGCCCCGCACAACCTGTTCGTCAACCCGGCCGCGGTCCTCGACTCCGCCCCGCGTGCCTCGCAGGCGCACGACATCGGCTTCCGCTTCGGCGCGGCACCACCCCGGGGCGGCACCCCGACGGCCTCGCGTACGGTGCGCTACCGGGCCGCGAGCCATACGTTCCGCTGGTCGCCCGTCCAGCAGCGCTGGCACATCTCCTTCGACGGCGAGCCCGCACGCCTGACCACGGGCGGGCAGCTGAGCGCGCGCACGATCGTGATCCAGAAGGTGCACATGCCGCCCTCGCAGTACCGCGACGTCAACGGCGCCCCCACCCCGTACATCAAGACCGTCGGCGAGGGCAGGGCGACCGTCCTGCGGGACGGCAGGGCCTACGAGACGACGTGGCGACGGCCGGACGCACAGAGCGGCACCACCTTCACGCTGAACGACGGCAGGCGGATGCCGTTCGCCACAGGGCAGGTCTGGATCGTCTACGAGGACGCCTGAGCGCTGCCACCCGCTTGAGGCAGGTCTGGCTGCCCTCCGCGGAGGATGCCGCCGCGGAGGACGCCGTCCGCAGTCGCCGTCGCCCTCTAGGGTGAGGCGATGAACGCTTTCGAGGTGCACCCGGGAGCCGCCGGCTCGCCCGTCCTGCTGCACGTGCCGCACGGCTCGCGGGTGATCCCCGACGACGTCCGGCGCGAGCTCCTGCTCGACGATGCGGCGCTCGCCGCCGAGCTCGCGCACATCACCGATGCGCACACCGCGGAACTCGCCGAGTCCGCGGCCCTGGCGGCCGGCGGCACGCCCTGGCGCTTCGTCAACCGGCTCTCCCGCCTCGTCGTCGACCCCGAGCGCTTCCCCGACGAGCGCGAGGAGATGCGGGCGGTCGGCATGGGCGCGGTCTACACGCGCACCACGCACCGCGAGCCACTGCGAACGGAGGGCTTCGCCGCCGAACCGCTCCTCGAACGCTACTTCCACCCGTACGCGCAGGCCATGACTGAGCTGGTCGGTGAACGGCTGCGGGCCGCGGGACGCGTCATCGTGCTCGACGTCCACTCGTACCCGTCCCGCCCGCTCCCCTACGAGCTGCACGGCCAGGGCCCGCGCCCGCCCGTCTGCCTGGGCACGGACCCCTTCCACACACCGCCCGAGCTGCTGTCCCTGGCCGAGAAGGTGCTCGGCCGCTTCGGCGGTACGGCGGTCGACTCGCCGTTCGCCGGCACGTATGTGCCGCTGCCGTTCCACGGACGTGAGCCGCGGGTGCAGGCGCTGATGGTGGAGATCCGCCGGGACCTGTACATGAGCGAACCCGGCGGGCCCGCGGGCGCGGTGCTGCGGGAACTCGGCGCCGCGCTCGGCGAACTGGTGACTCAGCTCTCCTGACCCGTGAGCCTGCCCGCCTTGTGCGGCTTCCTCGCCCGGTGCGGCCACCTCTCCCTGTGCGGCTTCCTCGCCCGGTGCGGCCACCTCTCCCGGTGCGCCTACCTCTCCCGGTGCGGCTTCCTCGCCGCGATCACCCGGGCGCGCGGGGAGCCGTCCGGCCGCCGGCCGAGCTCCGGCAGGGCGTGCAGCGACACCGTGAACCCCGCACGCGTCAGCTCCGCGGCAGCATCGGCAAGTGTGAAACCGCGGTAGTACATGACGAACGGCGGCCGCCACACGGCATTGCGCAGCCGCATCACGGTGTCGAAGCCGAGCAGCACCCAGTAGGCGCGGGAGCGTACCGGCGGGGGTGCGCCGACCGGGAAGACGAAGCTGCCGCCCGGTCGCAGCACACGGTAGGCCTCGGCGAAGAGGGCCGGGCGCTGCCGGGGCAGGAAATGTCCGAAGGCGCCGAAGCTGACGAGGAGATCGAAGGCCTCGCCGAACGGCAGGGCGAGGGCATCGCCCCGGACCCAGTCGGCCCGCCCGGAGAGCCGGGCGCGGGCCTCGGCCAGCATGCCCGCGCTGAAGTCGACGCCTGTCACCGGCCCCTGGCACACCTCGGCCAGCACCTCGGTGCCCGCGCCGGTGCCGCAGCACAGGTCGAGTCCGCGCTCGAAGGGCCCGAGCGCGTGCAGCACCTTGGCAACCGGTTCGAGGATCCGGTCGGGCGTACGGAACGGGGTGTGGTCGAACTTCGGCGCCAGGAGGTCGTATCCGCGTTCCACGGATGACAGGGCCTGGACGGTGAGTTCGCGCAGGGTGGGTCCTCGGGGATCGAACATCGGGGCAGGATACGCCCGGAGCCGGCGTCGGCCTGTGGGGTTCGATCCACAAGGTCCGTTTCGGTCCAGGCCGCGGCACGCTCGTGAACCCGCCAAGCCGTGCGGAACGAGCGTGCCGCGGCGAAGGCAGGAGCACCTCAGGCCTTGATCACCCTGGTCTCCACCCCGGGTAGCCCCTTGTCCCACCAGTGACCGTACCGCCCGTACACCCGCGGATCCCGGTCGGCCAGCCAGTTCACCAGGCGTTCGGCCTCCTCGCTCAGCCCGTTCCACTCCCCTGCCGTGAGCCTGCGGAACGCGGTGAGTTCGAGTCCGTCCTCGGCCGCCCGCCAGACGCCCGAGACCTGCCCGTCGACCAGCAGGCACGGCAGCACGTCTCCGTTCCTGCGGACGGCCGCGGGCCGGTACTCGGCCGGCATGAACCGGCCCGGCAGCGCGTGCGCGAGGAGCGAGCTGTCCCACATGGGCAGCAGGCGCGGCGGTACGGGGGTGTCCTCGGCGGGCACGGTCGCGTCGGGCAGGTCGTACAGGGCCGTGCGTCCCGAACCGGCGATGCGGACGATGCGTTCGTCCAGTTCCTCGACCGCCTGCCGGATCGTCTTGCCGGTGAGCAGGGTGAACCGGGCGAAGTCCTGTGGGGTGGCGGGTCCGAAGGCCCGTAGATACGAGAGCAGCAGGCGCCGCACACCCTCATCGGCGGTGACGTCCCGCGACTGTGGGGCGAGCCGGTAGGTGTTGCGGTGTCCGAACGACCAGGCGCCTCCGGTCGCGACATGATGCAGGGGTGCGTACGTCCGCAGCGCCCACCACGCGCGCTGCCGGTCGCCACCGATGCGTGCCGTGACCTCCGCCTCCACCTCCGCGTTGGTGCGGGGCTCCTGAAGATACGGGGTGAGGTCGGCGAGCAGCGCGTCGGCGTCCGCGGCCGTCAGCCCCGTGTCGGTGAAGCGGCGGTCGTACAGGCGCGAGGCGCGCAGACTGCTCACCATCGCGGCGTGGAAGGCGGGATGGTCCTCGGCGGTCACCGCGTGCAGGGTGATCCGCATCAGGGAGGCCTTCACGATCCGCCCCTCCGCGAAGGCGGCGTCGAGGTCTTGGGGCGCGAAGTCCCGAACGCGGTTCCACAGGGCGAGGTAGGGCGAGGCGGGCGACTGGGCCTGCAGGGCGCAGAGCCGGCGCACCGCCTCCGTGACATCGAGGGGCCTGCGCTCGAGCAGCAACTGGCGGTCCAGGGTGGCGAGCGCGAGGCGGCGCGGGCTGAGAGTCACGGCTGCAGTATGCAACTGCGTTGCTCGCGCCCGCCCCTACTGCTGCTGTTTCCAGCCTTCCTCGGTGATCTCGTACCGTACGCCGCCGCGCTCGAAGCCCTCGACGTTCCGCTCGTCCTCCTCGACGGGGAGGGTGGAGGTGAACGTCATGCCGAGCTTCTCCATGACGTGACGTGAGCCGTGGTTGACGGCCATCGTGTCGGCCCACACCATGCGTATCCCGAGCTGGGTGAAGGCTTTGCGCAGCAGGGCCCGCGAGCCTTCGGTGGCATAGCCCCTGCCCCATGAGGCCTGCCGCAGACGGTAGCCGAGTTCGGCCTCGTCGAGGGGGCCGTCCTGGGCGGGGCGCAGGATGAACCAGCCGATGAACGAGCCGCCGTCCCGCTCGTGCGCGGCGAACAGACCCAGCCGGCCGTCCCACTTCTCGTAGCCGGCGAGGATCCTCGGCAGGTGCTGCTCGCGGATGACCTCGGGCGGGGTCGCGGCACCGCCGCTCAGATAGCGCATCACCGCCGGGTCGCTGTCCAGCTCGATCAGCAGCTCCGCGTCGGCGGCGGTGAAGTGGCGGAGGTCGAGGCGTTCGGTCTGCAGGTAGGTGTCCACCGGCCGATCATGCCTGAGGCGCGGCGGGGAAGCCCAACGGTTTTCCGGTGGCGTGCGGTGCGCTGCGGACGGGCGCTACCGTGCCCGCGTGAAGTCCCCCGAGCCCTCGAATGCAGAGAAGTCGCACCTTCCAGAGCCCTGCGTGCCCCTCCTCTTCCTCGATGTCGACGGCCCGCTCATCCCCTTCGGCGGTACGAGCATCGGGGTGTACGGCTCCACCCGGCCGGAACCGGGCACGAACCCGCTCCTCGCCCGGATCGATCCGGCACTCGGCCCGCTGCTGCGTGCCCTGCCCTGCGAACTGGTCTGGGCCACGTCATGGGGCGAGGACGCCAACGCGGAGGTCGCCCCCTATCTCGGGCTGCCGCGCCTGCCCGTGGTCCACTGGACCGACGACGGCCCGGGGCCCCGGCTGCACTGGAAAACGCGGACGATCGTCGAGTGGGCTGACGGGCGGCCCTTCGTGTGGATCGACGACGAGATCGGTGAGCAGGACCGGACGTGGGTGGCGGCGGCCCATCCGGGCCTGGCCCTGCTGCACCTCGTCGCACCGCAGCTGGGGCTGACTTCGCACGACCTGGAGACCGTACGGCGCTGGCTTCTGCACCCCTCGCGCAGGAATGCGTCACGATGCTGACCCGGCCCCAGGCCCCGGGCCCCGGGCCCGGCTACGGCACGGGGGCGGGCTCCGCCGGGGATGCCGCCGCCCCGCGCTGCCCGGGGAGCGTCACCTGCTCCCACCGTCGGCTGACCCGCAGATATCCGAAGATCACCGAACCCATCGCGCCCAGGATCAGGATCCCGAAGAGCGCCGGGTACTGGGACATGGCGACGGCCCGGAAGCGGTACAGGAACAACAGCCCGGTGAAGATCACCGCACCGTAGGCGGAGAGCCACAGCGCGCTGCGGTCCCAGCCGTGCGCCTGTGCGCGCAGCGCGGCCTCGATCGTCAGCACGAACACCACACCGGCGACGAGGTCCACGCCGTAGTGGTAGCCGAAGCCGAGGGTCGCCGCGAGGGTGGCGACGAGCCAGAACGTTCCGGCGAAACGCAGCGGGCGCGGCCCGTTGCGGGAGTGGATGAACAGCGCGGTGGCCCATGCGGTGTGCAGGCTGGGCATGCAGTTGCGCGGGGTGATCTGGTCGAAGAGCACCGGCTGCGGTGCGGTGAGCTTCACGGGTATGTCCGGCCAGACCTGGCCGGCGGCCCATATCCCGCCGTCGACTCCGTAGGCGAAGACGGGTCCGACCACGGGGAAGATCATGTAGATGCCGGGCCCGAGCAGGCCTATGAGCAGGAACGTCCGTACGAGGTGGTGGCGCGGGAAGCGGCGTGCGGCCGATACGTTCCGCAGCTGGTACAGGGAGATGACGACGGCGGCGACCGCGAGCTGCACGTAGACCCAGTCGAGCACATGGGAGCCGACGGGGCCCATGGCCTCGACGACCCGGCCGGCCACCCAGGACGGGTTGCCGAGCGCATGGTCGGCGGTGGCGAGATAGGGGTCGAGGACCTCGGGCTTGGTCTTCGAGGTGATCAGCAGCCAGGCGTCACCGGTCTTGCGCCCGGCGACCAGGAGCAGCCCGAGCCCGACGCCCTTGAGGAGCAGCACCCGTTCCGCGCCCTCGCGGCGGGTCAGGGCGATGACCGTGCATCCGACCATGACCCACAGGGCGCCGTTGCCGAAGTTCATCTCGGCGTTCAGGGCCCAGCGGGCCGCCCAGAAGGCCAGGTCGATCGCGACGGCGGCGCCGAGTGCGATCAGCCGTTCCCGCTTGGTGAGGACCACCATCATCAGCGCCATGGAGGCATAGAGCAGCGGCCCGGAGGCGGGCGCGAAGACCAGCTCGCGTGCCTGCTGGGTGAGCGGGCCGGGGACTCCGTAGTGGCGGGCGGCGACTTCCAGGCCGATCACGAAGCCGAGGGCTGTGACACCGGCCGCGACCCACAGAATCGTCTTCGGACGCCACGGCGCCGCCGCGCGCGGGCGGCTGCTTCCGGTCGACGGCTCCGGTGCCGTTTTCGCTGTCAATTCCCCTGGCCAGTTCGCTCGGTACGGACGGAGTGGTCGCTGCCAGTCCTCGCCTGCGCATCTTCGCTGTGATGTGACTGTGCAGGTAAACGTGATGGGTCGAACATGCTAACGGAGCCCGCCGTCCGACTGCGCAGCACCTGTGTCACAAGCCCACGATGTGATGGAAGAACGGGAAGAGGCCGTGGTGGGGCCGGTGCGCATGGTGGAGGGGAGACGGTGGAAGGCAGGCGGTGGAGGACAGGTGCTGGAGGACAGACGAAAGCGCCGGTCGAGATGCGATCTCGACCGGCGCCTTGCTGGTGCTGGTGTCCGAGGGGGGACTTGAACCCCCACGCCCGATAAAGGGCACTAGCACCTCAAGCTAGCGCGTCTGCCATTCCGCCACCCGGACAAGGTGTCTGCCGTTCGCGGGGCGTTCCCCGCGGCGACATGGACAACAATACCAAGCTTTCGGAGTGCCTTTCACCTGCGTATACGGGCGCGGGGACAGGGCTGCGCAGGACCGGCGACCCTGTGCAGCCCTGCGCAGTCGATCGACCACCCGGTGTGATGGTCCGGGGTCGGGGCATCACGCTTGTGGCCGTACGGCACGCCGTGCCCGACCTGCGGGGTGAGGTTGCGCGATCAGTCCCCGCAGCGCTCCCGCAGCGCGTGCAGGTGCTCGCTCGATCTGCGGGCGAAGGCGAAGGACTCGGCCGGACGGTCGTGCTCGGCCTGCCAGTGGTGGTAGCGGCGGCCGCCCCGGGACCTGCGGGTCACTTCCCCGAGGAACGTCCGGTAGTCGATGTCGCCGTCCCCGACATCCGTCATGCGGTAGCCGTACGTGGTCGTCGGGTCCTTGATGCCGTCCTTGACGTGGAACAGCGGGTAGCGATGCGGCTGCCTCAGTACGTACTGCAGCGGGTCGAAGGGGCGCGGGGTGCCGTCGACCTGCTCGGAGAAACGGAACTGACCGGCGTACGCCCAGAAGATGTCCATCTCCAGGAAGACGAGGTCGGGGTCGGTTTCGGCGAGGAGCACGTCGTAGAGGCGGACGTCCGGCCGGTCCGAGGCGAACCTGAACTCGTCCGAGTGGTTGTGCTGGTAGAACTTCATGCCGCGCCTGCGGGCCTGCGCGCCGTACGTGTTGAAGTCCTCGGCGGCCCGCTTCCACGCATCGACGGTGTCGCCGTAGCGGAAGGGGCCGGAGGCGGTGCCGATGTGCTTGAGGCCGAGGGCCTCGGCGTCGTCGAGCACCTTGTCGAGGTTCGTGGCGAACGTGTAAGCGTTCGGATCGGAGGAGTAGTAGCCGACGTGGCTGCCGATGGCGTTGAGGCCGTGGTCACGGGTGAGCTGCTTGAGCTGGGCGAGATTGATGGGGCCCGCCTCGCCCTGGGAGTAGCCGGCGTACTCGACCTCGTCGTAGCCGTACTTCTGGAGTTCGGCGAAGACGGCGGCGAAGCCGAGCGTGGAGACCTTGTCGCGCAGGCTGTACAGCTGGATGCCGAGGCGGCCCTCGGGGAGGACCTTGCGGCCGTGTCCGTCCCGGAGCGGCCGCGCCTCCGCCGTGGACGCGGAGATGTCGGGGGCGGCGGAGGCTGGGGCGGCGGCCGCGCCGAGCAGGGCTGCCGCCGAGGCTCCGGCCGCGACTCCCAGGACATTGCGTCTGCTGAGGCGCTGGGCGAGCTCCGGGTCCGGGGAGGTTCGAAAAGTGCGGGCCATGCGGGAACTCCTTCTGACTCAGGGCCGTTGTGCGAGGTGTACGGCCGATTCGGGTGGATTCCGGATTCATGCGGGCGATGTCAGTGGCGCCTGGTTGAGTTGGGTCGTGGATCGGACAGCGGGGCTGCGTGGGCCTTCGGGCCCAGTCCCGCCAGGTTGAGCAGCAGTGACTTCACATCGGTGGCCCGCAGGGGGCCACCGACGGCGCGGGGGGTGGAGCAGAGGATGAGCGGACCGTCTTGGGGATCGTCGGGGAGCCTGCCGTGGCTCCCGCGAATAGGTGACGGGTCCAGGGGCACGACCGCCATGCGGTAGCGCATGCCGAGTTTCTTGCGTGCCAGGGCCTTGGCTGCCTTGACCTTCACATAGGGGTCGAGGGGGTCCATGAAGAGTTCGACCGGGTCGTAGCCGGGTTTGCGGTGGATCTCGACGAGCTGCGCGAAGTCGGGCGCGCGGTCGTCGTCGAGCCAGTAGTAGTACGTGAACCAGGCATCCGGTTCCGCGAGGGCGACGAGTTCGCCGGCGCGCGGGTGGTCCAGGCCGTGGCTCTTCTTGCCCTCGTCGTCGAGGAGCCGGTCGACGCCTTCCAGGCCGTCCAGGGCTGCCCTGGTGGCGTCGAGGTCCTCCGGGCTGCGCACATAGATGTGCGCGAGCTGGTGGTCGACCACGGCGAAGGCGCGTGAGGCCATGGTGTCGAGGTACTCCATGCCGTCCTGGGTGTGGACGTCGAGGAGGCCCGCCCTGCGCAGGGCGCGGTTGATGTCCACATGGCGGCTGACCCGGGTGATGCCGTACTCGGACAGAGCCACCACAGTGCGCCCTTCGGCCTTCGCTTCGGCCAGGAGCGGGGCCAGGGCGGCGTCGATGTCCCGGGCCGCCTTCAGTGAGCGGGGGTCGTCGGGGCCGAACCGCTGGAGGTCGTAATCGAGGTGAGGGAGGTAGCAGAGCGTCAGATCGGGCCGGCGGGTGCGGATGATGTGGCGGGTCGCGTCGACGATCCACTGCGAGGAGATGAGGTTCGCGCCGGGGCCCCAGAAGGAGAACAGGGGGAAGGTGCCGAATTTCTCGCTGAGTTCATCGTGCAGTGCCGGCGGGCGGGTGTAGCAGTCGGGTTCCTTGCGGCCGTCGGCGTAGTAGACAGGACGGGGGGTGACGATGATGTCGGTGTCCGCGCCCATGGCGTACCACCAGCAGATATTGGCGACGGTGTAGCCGGGGTGCACGCGTCGGGCGGCGTCCCAGAGTTTGTCACCCGCGACCAGGCGGTTGTGCTGGCGCCAGAGCAGCACATCGCCGAGTTCGCGGAAGTACCAGCCGTTGCCGACGATGCCGTGCTCGGACGGAAGGGTGCCGGTGAGGAAGGTGGACTGGGCGGCGCAGGTGACAGCGGGCAGCACGGTGCCGAGGGCGGCCCGGGAGCCCTCTGCGCCCAGCGCCTTCAGATGGGGCATGTGGTCGAGCAGACGGGGGGTGAGGCCCACGACGTCCAGGACGAGCAGCGGGGTGGGGCCGTCCGGCTTCGTGGTGTAGGGGGTGACCGTGTCGCTCATGGCAGCTCCTTGAAGGCGTCGGTCATGGCAGCTCCTTGAGTCCCAGGTCGACGAGGAGATCGCGGGCGAGGGTGAGTTCGGCTGCGATGCCGTCGGCGAGCTGGGCGCGGCCGCGCGGGCGCAGGGCGTCGGGCAGGGCCTGCCAGGTGTACGTCTCCACCTCCAGGTGTCTGGTGCGCGCGACCGGGCCGCCCACGAGTCGGGTCAGTACGTCCTTGAGGACATCGAGAGTGGAGGTGAGAGGCGCGGCGGGTGCCGCGTGCAGCGGGACGTGGAAGTGGGCGCGCCAGGGCGCGGACTCGGGCAGCGCCTGGCCGCCGAGCGCCTCGCCGAGATCGTCGGTGCCGTGCAGGCCCTCGGTGGTCCTGGTACGGGTCTGGTGCAGGAAGCGGGGTTCGTCGAAGGCCGCCAGTGCGGCGCGGACCTCGGGTGTTCGGGGCTGTTCGGCGTGGAGTGCGGCGGACAGCTGGACCTTGGGAAGGGTGATGCGCGCGGCGTCCAGGGCCGCAAACGCTTCCCCGGGATCTTCGAAGGAGGTGGCGAGATGGCAGGTGTCGACGCAGATGCCGATGCGGTCGTGGTCGATGGCGGAGAGCGGCCCGATGGCATCGGAGGTGGTTTCGACGGCGCAGCCGGGTTCGGGTTCGAGGCCGATGCGGATGGAGCGGCCGGTGAGTTCCTCCAGGGCGTCGAGGCGCTCGGCCAGCGTGCGCAGCGCGTCGCGGGCGGCCTTGGTACGCGTGTCGTCATACGGGGTTCGCCAGGCGAGCGGCAGGGTCGAGATGCTGCCTTCGGTGGCATCGTCCGGGAGCAGGGCGGTGAGCAGCCGGGCCAGATCCGTGGTGTGGCTCAGGCGTTCCGGGTCGGCCCAGTCGGGCTTGTACACCCGGTACTTGACCTGTTCGGCGCCGAAGCCCTGGTAGGGGAAGCCGTTGAGGGTGACGACCTCGAGGCCGCGCCGGTCGAGTTCGGTGCGCAGGCCGCGCAGTGCGGCCGGGTCGGCTGTCAGGATGCGTGCGGCATCGCGGGCCAGCCACAGTCCGATGCCGAGGCGGTCGCGGCCGAGCCGTCGGCGGACCGGTTCGCAGTGCTCGCGGAGCTGGGCGAGTACGCCTTCGAGGGTTTCCGCGGGGTGGACGTTGGTGCAGTAGGACAGGTGGATGGTGGAGCCGTCGCGGTGGCGGAAGCGCATGGCTCACTCACCGCCGCGCAGGATCGAGTTGCCCTCGTGGGCGGCGCCGATGTCCGTGACCTCGAGGTCGAGGCGGCCGCTGAGGCCGTAGAAGGCGACGGGGTTGCGCCACAGCACCCGGTCGACCTCGTCCTCGGTGAATCCGGCGGCGAGCATCGCCTCGCCCACCTTGCGGGTCTTGAGCGGATCGCTTCTGCCCCAGTCGGCGGCCGAATTCACCAGGACCTTCTCCGGGCCGTACTCCTTCAGGAGGGCGACCATCCGGTCCTCGTCCATCTTGGTGTCGGGATAGACGGAGAAGCCGAGCCAGCAGCCTGCCTGCTTGGCGTCCTCGACCGTGGTCTCGTTGAGGTGGTCGAGCAGCACCCGCTCGGGCGGGAGCGCGGATTCTCCTACGACGGCGATGGTGCGGTGCAGTCCGGCGAGCTTGTCGCGGTGCGGTGTGTGGACGAGGGCGGGAAGTTCCGCGTCCGCCGCCATCTGCAGCTGTGCCGCGAGGGCGGTGTCCTCGGCGGGGGTCATCGAGTCGTAGCCGATCTCGCCGACGGCGACCACGTTGTCCTTGACGAGATAACGCGGCAGCTGGTCGAGGACGGGGGTGCAGCGGGGATCGTTCGCCTCCTTGGGGTTGAGAGCGATCGTGCAGTGGTGCGCGATCCCGTACTGCGCGGCGCGGAACGGCTCCCAGCCGAGGAGCGCATCGAAGTAGTCGTAGAAGGAGGAAGGAGAGGTACGGGGCTGGCCCAGCCAGAAGGCCGGCTCGACGAGGGCACGGACACCGGCCGCGTACATGGCCTCGTAGTCGTCGGTGGTGCGGGAGGTCATGTGGATGTGGGGGTCGAAGATGCGCATCAGTTCTCCTGGGGGGACGCGGCGGACGCGGCTTGCGCGGGGCCGGCGTCGGCGGCGGGCTCGGCGGCGGCGGGCTCGGCATCGGCGGCGGGAGGCGGGCCGGTGAGCATGAGGAGGCGGTGCAGATCGCCGGGCACGGGGCGTCCCGCGGCGGTGCGTTCGCGCGCGTGGTCGCCGAGCATGCGGGCGAGTTCGGCGTCACCGCGGGCCCGCTCGGCGAGTGCCGAGGCGGCGTCGATGCGCACACCGGTGCACAGGCACTTGAGCACGGCGTGCCGCCAGTCGTGGGCGTCCAGGTGCTCGGCTCCGTACGGGCCGAGTGCGGCGGCGACGAGGGAGGTGTCGTTGGCGCGCAGGGCGTCGTGGACGAGACCGAGTGCCTCGTCGCCGGGGACGAGGCAGGTGAGGGCGTGCAGCACGGCGCGGCGTTCGGCGGCGGTGCCTTGTCCGTAGAGGCGGGTGAGGGTGGCGATGTCGGCGCGGGCGGCGTGCAGGAGGAGCAGCCGGGCGGCGTCGGCGTGGTGGGCGCCGCAGCGTCGACCGGCTTGCGCGAAGCGCAGTTCCCAGGCGGGGACGGGTCCTTCGGTGGTGTCTTCGCGGTGTGCGGCGGCCTCGGCGAGGGCCTGGTCCAGCCAGGTGCGGGCGCTGTCGTCCAGGGCGGTTTCGAGGCGGGCGCGGAGCGCGGCCGGGGACGGGGTGCGGGTCATGGCCTGCCTCCTTCGGCGCGCCGGGGGTGGGCGGGTTCAAAGGGGGCTCCGTAGGCAGTTCCGTTCGGAGCCCGGGGCGGGGGCGCGGTCTGTGTCCGGGGCGCGTGAGGTGCGGAGGCGTTCGCGGCTCGGCGGAGAAACGCGAGGGAGTCCTCGGCCAGCTGCGGGCCCGCGTGGGAGTGGCGGGGAAGTTCGACGACGGTGAGGCCCCGGTAGCCGGTGGTGGCAAGGGCTTCGAGAACGGGCGGGAAGTCGATCTCGCCGTGTCCGAAAGGAAGGTGCTCATGGACGCCGCGGCGCATGTCCTCGATCTGCACATGCCGCAGCCAGGGCGCGGCATCGCGCACGCAGTCGGCGGGCGGCGTGGGTTCGAGGCACTGGCAGTGGCCGATGTCGAGGGTGAGGCCGAGCGCGGCCGGCTCGCCGAGGCTGGTGCGGAGCCGGTGGAAGTCGGCCATGCGGGCCAGCAGGTGGCCGGGCTCGGGTTCGATGGCGAGCGGTGTGCCCGCCGCCTCGGCGGCCTCGAGGACGGGCGTGATCGCCTCGGTGAGCCGCTGCCATGCGGTGTCGTCCGGGGTCGAGTCGGGCTTGATGCCGCTGAAGCAGTGCACGGCGTGGGCGCCGAGGTCGGCGGCGACGCGCACGGCTCGGATCAGCAGCCCCATGCGGGCGGCCCGTTGGCCCGGGTCCGGATCGAGCAGGGAGGGGCCGTGCTTGCAGCGCGGGTCGAGTACATAGCGGGCGCCGGTCTCGACGGTCGCCGTCAGGCCGAGCCGGGAGAGCCGGCGGGCCACGCGTCGTGTGCGGGCCGCGAGCTCAGGGGCCATGGGGTCGAGGTGCATGTGGTCGAGGGTCAGGCCGACGCCCTCGTAGCCGAGGTCGGCGAGCAGCCCCAGGGCGTCGTCCAGGCGGAGGTCCGTCAGACCGTTGGTGCCGTATCCGAATCGGAGGCTCATGTGATGCTCACCTTCCGTGCGAAGCTCCGGGCGAAGGGCACGAGGGCAGCAGTGAGCAGCGCGACGCCGGGGCGCCCGGAGCGGGCGGCGAGGGCCGCCTGGAGCGGGATCATGGCGCGGATCCCGCCGCCCACGGCGCGCTGGGTGAGCTGGGGCGAGGGGTTGAGGGCGGCGTGGAAGAGGGGCTGTGCGGCGGTGCGGGCGTATGCGGCGCCGAGCACGGCGCGCAGGCTGGTCGCCGCGCTGGGGCCCGGTGGCCCGAGGGCGGTGGTGATGGCCCGGCCCGCCGTGAGTCCGTCGGGGCCGCGTGGTGCCGCTGCGTCACGGCGGCCTGGCTCGGCGCCGAGTCCGTCCGACGGCCTACGTTCCGCGCCACGTGGTCCGGTACCTGCCCCAGGCGTCCGGTCGTGTACGAGCGTGCGGAACAGTACGGCGGTCACCGCGAGGCCCGCCGACGGGGCAAAGGGCGAGCCACCTTCCGCCTCGCGGCGGGAGACAGCGGTGACGGAGCAGGTGTGGGCCCCGAGAAGGGCCGCGGAGGGCAGGGCCGGGCGGATCCGGCCCGTGGTGACGACCGCGCCGAGGAGGAGGTCGAGGGAGCGGGCGACTGCCATGGTGAGCGGGGCCGCGGGGGTGTTCTTCAGCGCCACGTCGTACGCCCACACCGTGCCGGCCAGCGCACCCGCGACGGTCAGCGCACGCCGCCCGGCGAGGGCCGCGAGGCCGAGCCCGGCTGCGGTCAGCCCGGTGGCGGCGGTGAGCGCGGCGACGGGCGTGATACGGCCCGAAGGGAGCGGACGGTGGGGGCGTTCGACAGCGTCGACGTGGCGGTCGGCCCAGTCGTTGAGGGCCATGCCGGCCTCGTACAGACACAGGGAGGAGGTGATGGCGAGGAGTGTCCGTGCGCGGGGGCGCGCTCCGCTCGCGGCGGCACCGGCGAGGGCATCACCGGGAAGGGTGAACAGGGCCGGTACTCGCAGGAGTTCGGCCCAGTCGCTCACGCGGGCCCGGGACTGCGCTGGTGGTACTGGTTCAAGGGACCGCAGCGCCTCCCCACCTGCCAAGGTCACCAGGGGTGCCGGGTTTGCCAGGCGATTCGTGGCGCCGGTCATCGGGTGGTCCGCAGTTGTTCGGCGAAGGACAGGAGTTCCGTGAACTGTTCGCCCAGACAGGAGGTGGCGCCGTCCGGGTCCTTGAAATAGAAGCCGAGTTCGGGGCGCGGGCCCTTCAGGCCCGCCTGCCGGGCGCGTACGAGCAGCCGGGCGAGGTCCAGGACCAGGGGCGCGGCGAGTGCGGAGTCGCAGCCCTGCCAGATCGTCTGCAGGACCATGCGTGAGCCGAGGAATCCGTCGAACGCGATGTGGTCCCAGGCCGTCTTCCAGTCGCCGAGCGCGGGCACATCGTCGATGTGCACCTCGCCCTGCGGTGCGGTGCCGAGCACATCTGCGAGGACGCGCTCCTTGCCCGCGTTCTTCGCCGCGGCGGCCGCCGGGTCGGCGAGTGCCGCGCCGTCACCGCCGCCGAGGAGGTTCGCACCGGACCAGGCCCGCACGTCCAGGGCGCGCTGCAGGAACATCGGAGCAAGTACGGAACGCAGCAGCGTCTGGCCGGTCTTCCCGTCGCGGCCCGCCCAGGTGAGCCCGGATGCGGCGGCGGTGCGCGACACGGTGGGGTGATGTATCCCGGTGGAGGGGGTGAAGTTGACGTAGGGGCAGTCGGCTCGCAGAGCAGCGGCCGCATACAGCGAGCTGGCCGGCAGCCGCGCGGCGCCGCCAGCGGCGGCCGAGGGCGGGGTCGGGGTCGCATCGGCGCCGGAGTCGGGGCCGGGCAGGGGTTCTGTCGAGGCGACGTTCACCACGACCGCCCCGGCAAGCCCACGGCGCCGTACGAAGTCGGTGATGTCGGCGGCGAAGGCGGAGATCAGCTGCTCGTCGGAGCGGGCCTCGCCGGGCAGCGGGCCGCCGGGGCGTATCTCGGCGTCCGCGGCGGCGAGTTCGGCGCCTACCGCGGTCGGCAGGCCGTGCGGCAGCACACCTCCCGCGGCGAGGTGTTCGGCGCGCTTGGGCAGGGGGCAGCTCGCGGTGTCATGGCCGCCGAACACCAGTGAGCCCAGGGACGGCAGCCCGCAGCCGGCGAAGGCCTCCGTCTCGGTGACCATGCCGGTCGCCGGGTGCAGCCCGGCGGCGACGGCCGCCGCGCCGGCCACGACAGTCGTGGCGACCGAGCCCCGGGCTCCGATGAGCCACACCCCCACTCCGGGTGCGCTGGACGGCTGCCGGGCGGATGCGGACGTGGACACAGGGAGCCTCCTGTCGTGCACGGACCAATGCCGGAAGATGCCGGAAGACGCCGGTTGTGCGGACCGGGCCCGGCCGCCCCCGTGATCAATTCGAGGGCAGCCGGTCCGGCCGGGACCTGCCGGCTCGCTCCCCGCAGGGGGAGAGCGAGGGCAGGCCCGAGGCGTCGGGCGGAGGTCCGGCGTCCGCCGCCCGGCGCCGCTCTCAGGCGCCCGGTGGGCGCAGCTGCTTGAGCTGGATGTCGCGGAAGGAGACCTGGTCGGCCGAGCCGTGGTTCTGCAGGCCGATGTAGCCGTCAGTCAGGCTCCGCTCGGGGTCCTCGTTGGTGAAGTCGTTGATCTTGACTCCGTTGAGGAACACCTGGAGGCGCTCTCCCTGGACCCGGATCTCGTAGGTGTTCCACTCCCCCGGCGGCCGCAGGGCCTTGTCACGGGCCTCGATGTCCGCCGACTGGAAGGAGTAGACCGCGCCGGTGGTGCGGTCCGGTGCGTCGGTGGCGTCGATCTGGATCTCGTAGCCCTTGTGCACCGCGGACCAGGGGTCGTCGGAGGCCGGGAAGCCGACGAAGACCCCGGAGTTGTCGTCACCCTCCATCTTCCAGTCGAGCTTCAGGGAGTACGCGTTGAGCTCCTTGGCCTGGTACCAGAGCAGCCCCATGCCGCCCTCGGTCTCCATGACGCCGTCGTTGACGACGAACCGGCCGGGACCGGCCTGCTTCCAGCCTTCGAGGGTCTCGCCGTTGAAGATGTCCCGGTAGCCCTTGTCCGGCTTGCAGTCCGCGTTGACCTGGCCGGAGGCGTATCGCAGACCGCCGAGCAGGTGACCGCGGAAGGCCTCGTCGGCGTATGACTCCTCGGTGTGGCCGCCGCCCGTGTAGAAGGAACGGCCGCCGCCGTAGCTCTGGCACCAGGCGATCGGGTGGTCGCCCTTCATGGTGCCGCCGGAGTAGGTCGTCTCGTCGAGGGTGGCGAGGATCTTCGCCGTGCCGCGCGGATTGGTGCGGTAGTTGTACCACTCGTCCGTGCGCTCCCAGGTCTCGTCCAGGTGCTCGGTGGCCGGGTGCTCGTGGTCCTCGACGCGGACGGTGGCCTGCTGGATGGCCGGGTGCGACTCGAAGTAGGCGCCGGCGAGGCCGCCGTAGAACTCCCAGTCGTACTCGGTGTCGGCGGCCGCGTGGATGCCCATGTAGCCGCCGCCGTCCGCCACGTAGTCCTCGAACGCCTTCTGCTGCTCGGCGTTCAGGACGTCACCCGTGGTGGACAGGAAGACCACCGCGTCGTACTTGGCGAGGTTCGCGGTGCTGAACTGCTTGGCCTCCTCGGTCGCGTCGACCGTGATGTTCGACGATGTGCCCAGCTCCTTCAGGGCGGCGATGCCCGCCGGGATGGAGCCGTGCCGGTAGCCGGCGGTCTTGGAGAAGACCAGGACCCGCTTGCCGCCCTTGTACGGCTCGTCGGAGAACTCGAAGTCGTCCACGTCGTACAGCGCGCCGTCGACGCCCTTGAAGACCAGGTAGATCTCGGTGGTCCGGCCGGGCAGGCCGCGGAGCGGCACCTCGATGTCCTGGAAGGTCTCCCAGCTGCCGGTCGGCGGGATGTACGCGGAGCCGTGCAGCTTGCCGGTGGGCGATCCGGTGCGCAGTTCGATGAAGCCGCCCGCGCCGCCGGAGGAGGCTCGTACGGTCATCTTCTTCTGGCCGGAGAACCGGTAGGGGCTGAAGGAGATCCAGTCGCCGTCGTCGATGTCACCGACGGTCCGGCCGCCGTGGGCGGCGTCCTTCTCGTACGTCCGGATGCCGGACTGCGTGGTGAAGTGCTCGGCCTGGCGGTGCAGCGGCTGGACCACGGCGCGTGCCGTGCCGGTCAGTTCCTCCTGGCCGTTCGCGCCGCCGTCGGTGTACGAGGCGCCGACGACACCGTAGATGTTGGCGTTCGGGTCGTGTCCGCCGTCACCCTCCGGCGGCCTGAGGGTGCCTTCGCAGCCCGTTTCGCTGGTCAGTTCGTGGGCGTGGGAGTCGTGTCCGAGGCTGTAGGCGACCTTGACCCTGGAGCAGTCGATGGTCTCCTCGGGGTCGGTGACCGTCACCTTGAACGGGATGGGCGTGCCGAACGAGGCCATGCTGCCGTTGCCGGGGACCTCGATCTTCACGGTGGGCGCGGTGTTGCCGACCACGATCCGGGAGTTGGCGCTGCCGGTGTTGCCCTCGGGGTCGGTGGCCGTGAAGGTCACGTTGTAGGTGCCGGCCTTCTTGTACTGGTGGGTGGCGGTGGGGCCTTCGGCCGTGGTGCCGTCGCCGAAATCCCAGGCGTAGGTGAGCTCGGTGGAGTCGGCGTCGGTGGCGGAGCCGGTGAAGTCGACCTTGAGGCCCACGGCCCCGGAGGTCTTGTCGGCGCGGACCTCGGCGAGCGGCGAGAAGCCGTCCTCGGCGTTCTCGATCCGGTAGAGCGCGGAGTGCTCGTCGCCCTGGAACCAGGAGACGCCGTAGTCGAGGACGTAAAGCGCGCCGTCGGGGCCGAACTCCATGTCCATGATCTGGGTACCGTTCCACGGGAGGTTCTTGATCTCCTTGACCGAACCGTCCTCGTTCTGCGAGATCGGCTTGATCCAGCGGCGGCCGAACTCACCGGCGAAGAAGTCTCCGTCGTACGACTCGGGGAACTTGACGCTGGAGTCGAGCTCCGGGTCGTAGTGGTAGACCGGACCGGCCATCGGGGACTCGGAGCCGCTGCCGAACTCGGGGAGGCTGCCGCCGTCGTACGGGATCCACGCGGGCTGCGCGGGCGGCAGCTCGGTGAGGCCGGTGTTGTGCGGCGAGGTGTTCCTCAGGTTTGCGCAGTCGAACTTCTCGCCGGACTCCTTCGTGGCGAAGTCGTAGTCCACGTAGGCATCGTTGTCGCCGGTGCAGAACGGCCAGCCGAAGTTGCCGGCCTGCGTGACGCGGGCGAACTCGACCTGCCCGGCGGGTCCACGGCTCTCGGACGCGGTGCCCGCGTCCGGTCCGTACTCGCCGACGTACACGATGCCGGTCGCCTGGTCGACGCTCATCCGGAACGGGTTGCGGAAGCCCATCGCGTAGATCTCGGGGCGGGTCTGCTCCGTGCCCGGGGCGAAGAGATTGCCCTCCGGGACGGTGTACGAACCGTCCTCGGCGACCTTGATGCGGAGGATCTTGCCGCGCAGGTCGTTGGTGTTGCCGGAGCTGCGGCGGGCGTCGAAGGCGGGGTTGCGGCCCTCGCGCTCGTCGATCGGCGTGTAGCCCTCTGAGGCGAAGGGGTTGGTGTCGTCGCCGGTCGACAGGTACAGGTTGCCCTGGGCGTCGAAGTCGATGTCGCCGCCGACGTGGCAGCAGATCCCGCGCGAGGCCGGGACGTCGATGACCTTCTGCTCACTGGCCATGTCGAGCGTGCCGTTGGAGTTGAGGACGAAGCGGGACAGGCGGTTCACGCCGTCGAACTCTGCGAAGTCCTCGGAGGTGCCGGTCTCCGGGGCATCGCCCGCGGGGGTGTCGAGCGGCGGGGCGTAGTACAGGTAGATCGCCCGGTTGTCCGCGAAGTCCGGGTCCGCGGCGACGCCCTGCAGGCCTTCCTCGTCGTGGCTGTAGACGTCGAGCTTGCCGACGATCTTCGTGACGCCGGCCTGGTCGGTCAGGCGCAGCGTGCCGTCGCGCGAGGTGTGCAGGACGCTGCGGTCCGGCAGAACGGACAGCGACATGGGCTCGCCGGTCTCGGGCTCGCCCTTGGCCAGCGGCACCTGTTGGAACCGGCCTTCGGCGGCCGCCGAAGGCTCCGGGGCCTCTGCGGCGCCGGCGAGGGTCGCCGGGGCACTCACGGTGAGGATCAGGCCGGTGAACAGGGCGAGGGTGCCACGGAGTCCACGGCGTTTTTTGACTCGGGGAGCCCGAGAACTGAGAACTCTGCTTCTGTGCACGAAGTCCCTCCGGGAAACGGAATGGGCCGTACGGAACGGGTGCAGTGACGTGCTGCGTGCGGTACGGGCGCCGGGGTGCGCCGTCACCCCGGGGTGGTTCTGGCCTGTACGTGTCAGGGACCGTAGCCGGGTTCGTCCTCTTCCGATAGATGGTGTGCAGCAAGGAAGTTGAACTTCTTCCTGCACCAGGACAAAGAGGTTTCCGGGCATGCGGGGGCGGGGCGGGGCGCCTCGTCGGTGCCCGGCCCCGTCGCCCGCCCACCGGTGCGGACGCACAGCCCCCGAGACCTCCCACCGGTGCGGACGCAGTGCCTGGCGGTCTCCCGCCGGACTGCTCAGTCGCCCCCGAAGGCCGCGTCGAAGGAGGCCGTCGGCAGCTCGTAGTCATACGCCCTGAGCTTGGCCAGCGCCTCCGGAGCGCCCCGCAGGCGGTCCATCCCGGCGTCCTCCCATTCGACCGAGATCGGTCCCTCGTACTTGATGGAGTTGAGCATCCGGAAGACGTCCTCCCAGGGCACGTCGCCGTGGCCCGCGGAGACGAAGTCCCATCCGCGCCGCGGATCGCCCCAGGGCAGATGCGAGCCGAGCCGCCCGTTGCGGCCGTCCAGGCGGCACCGGGCCTCCTTGCAGTCCACGTGGTAGATGCGGTCGCGGAAGTCGTACAGGAAACCGACCGGGTCGAGGTCCTGCCAGACGAAATGCGAGGGGTCGAAGTTCAGGCCGAAGGCCGGCCGGTGCTCCACGGCCTCCAGGGCCCGGACGGTCGTCCAGTAGTCGTACGCGATCTCGCTGGGGTGCACCTCGTGGGCGAAGCGCACGCCCTCGGCGTCGAAGACGTCGAGGATCGGGTTCCAGCGCTCGGCGAAGTCCTCGTAGCCGCGTTCGATCATCGACTCCGGTGCCGGCGGGAACATGGCGACCAGATGCCAGATCGAGGAGCCGGTGAAGCCGATCACCGTGTCGACGCCGAAGGCCGCGGCGGCCCGTGCGGTGTCGGCGATCTCGGCGGCGGCCCGCCGTCGCACGCCTTCGCTCTCGCCGTGGCCCCAGATCCGTGCGGGCAGGATCGCCTGGTGCCGCTCGTCGATGATGGCATCGCAGACGGCCTGGCCGACGAGGTGGTTGGAGATGGCGAAGCACTTCAGGCCGTACTTCTCCAGGAGCTGGTGGCGCCCCTTGAGGTATGCGGGATCGGCAAGCGCCTTGTCGACCTCGAAATGGTCGCCCCAGCAGGCGAGTTCGAGGCCGTCGTAGCCGAAGTCGCGGGCGTGCGCGCAGACCTCCTCGAGTGGCAGGTCGGCCCACTGGCCGGTGAACAGGGTGAAGGGACGCGTCATGTCCGGACCTCCTCGGCCGGTCGGTGTGTGGTCATGTCCGGCCCTCCCGCGCGGACACGGTCGCGGGTACGGGCGCGGGCGCGGGTACGGGCGCGGGCGCGGGTACGGCCGCGGCTGCGGTCGTGGTCGTGGTCTCCTGCGCGGCCACGACGGTGAACGCGGAGTTCGTCGCCGCGCTCTCCTCGACCGCCGCAAGCACCCGCTGCACCTGCAGACCGTCCGCGAAGGACGGCGCGGGCGCGTTGCCGGAGGCGATGGCGTGCACGAGGTCACGGGCCTGGTGGGCGAAGGTGTGCTCGTAGCCGAGGCCGTGGCCGGGCGGCCACCAGGCCTCCAGGTAGGGGTGTTCGGGTTCGGTGACGAGGATGCGGCGGAAGCCGGCCGAGCCCGCGGGCAGGGTGTGGTCGTGGAACTCCAGCTCGTTGAGCCGTTCCAGGTCGAAGGCGATCGAGCCCTGTGCGCCGTTGAGTTCGAGCCGCAGCGCGTTCTTGCGGCCGGTCGCGAACCGGGTCGCCTCGAAGGAGGCGAGCGCCCCGTCCGCGAACCGCGCGGTGAACAGCGCGGCATCGTCCACCGTGACCTGTCCGCGCTCTGCGGATGCGGTGGCGGAGAGCCCGGCCGACGCCCCCGCGGGCAACGGCCTTTCGCGGATGAAGGTTTCGGTGATCGCCGATACCCCCGTGATCTGCGATCCGGTGACGTGCTGGGCGAGGTCCACGATGTGCGCGCCGAGGTCGCCGAGCGCCCCCGAGCCGGCGTGTTCGCGCTCCAGGCGCCAAGTCAGCGGGAAGGCGGGGTCGACCAGCCAGTCCTGCAGATACGTCACCCGTACGTGGTGGATGGCGCCGATCCTGCCCTCGGCGACCATCTGCCGCGCGAGTGCGAGCGCGGGCACCCTGCGGTAGTTGAAGCCGACCATCGCGAGCTGTCCGCGGGCTGCGGCCCGTTCGGCGGCCGCCAGCATGGCCTCGGCCTCCTCGACCGTGTTGGCCAGGGGCTTCTCGCACAGCACGTGCTTGCCGGCGTCGAGGGCCGCGATGGCGATCTCCGCGTGCCTGTCGCCCGGGGTGCAGATGTCGACGAGCTGTACGTCCTCTCGGTGGATGAGGTCACGCCAGTCGGTCTCGGCGGCGGCCCAGCCGTGCTTGTCCGCGGCCGCCCGTACCGCCTCGGGATCCCTGCCGCAGATCGCCGCGAGCCGGGGGGTGAGGGGCAGGTCGAAGACCCGGCCCGCGGTGCGCCACCCCTGGGAGTGGGCGGCGCCCATGAAGGCGTAGCCGACCATGCCCACACCGAGCCCGTCGGCGGGCTCGTGCTTGTCCTGCGCGTCCTCCATACAGCCTTCCTCCTCGTCGGCGTGCGGCGCGGCAGACCCCGTATCAGCCGCCGTCCTCCGCATCACTTGAAGCCGGTGGGCTTGTACTGGGCTACGTTCGCCTTGTCGACGACGGCCGAGTACAAGGTGACCGAGGACGGGATCTCGAATTCGGCCATCCCGCCGATGCCCTTGCCCTGGCCGAGCGCCCGCGCCAGGTCGATCGCCGATGCGGCCATCGTCGGCGGGTAGAGGACCGTGGCCTTGAGGACGCTGTTGTCGCTCTCGATGGCCTCCATGGCGCTGAGCGCACCCGCTCCGCCGACCATCAGGAAGTCGTCACGGCCCGCCTGCTTGATGGCCTGCAGCGCGCCGACGCCCTGGTCGTCGTCGTGGTTCCACAGCGCGTCGAAGCTCTGCTGCGCCTGCAGCAGCGCGGCCATCTTGGCCTGCCCGGACTCGACGGTGAACTCGGCTGCCTGTCGGGCCACCTTCTTGATGTTCGGATAGTTCTTCAGGGCATCGTCGAAGCCCTGCGTACGCTGCTGGGTGAGCTCCAGGTTGTCGATGCCCGCGAGCTCGACGACCGTGGCGTTCTCCTTGTCCTTGAGCTTCTCGCCGATGTAGTGCCCGGCGTTGAGGCCCATGCCGTAGTTGTCGCCGCCGATCCAGCAGCGGTAGGCCTGTGGCGAGGAGAAGACGCGGTCGAGGTTGACGACCGGGATGCCGGCCCGCATGGCCTTCAGGCCGGCCTGTGTCATGGCCTTGCCGTCGGCCGGCAGGATCACCAGGACGTCGACCTTCTTGTTGATCAGCGAGTCGATCTGGCCGATCTGGGCGGCCGCGTCGTTGGAGCCCTCGGTGATGTCGAGTGTGACGTCGGGGTACTTCTCGGCGCGGCTGCGTGCGTTGTCGTTGATCGCGTTGAGCCAGCCGTGGTCGGCCTGGGGTCCGGCGAAGCCGATGGTGACGGCCTTGCCGGGCTTGTCGTCGGCGGGGGCGTCGGAAGTCTTGTCGTTGTCGGCGGACTCGCCGCTGGGCTCGTTGCTGGTGCACGCGGTGAGGAAGGCACCGGTGGAGACGGCGGCGGCTCCGAAGAGCAGCCCTCTGCGGCTGGCGAACTCTGGCATGACGGACCCTTCGGTGGGTGGGGTACGGGAGGGAACAGGGGTACGGGGAGGGAACAGCGGATGGGTGCCGGGGGGCGGCGCGCTCGGGTGCCGGGGGGGCGGCGCGCTTGGGTGCGGGACGGCGACCCCGCGCGGCATTAGGTGGTCTGGTTGCGCGAGGTGCGGTGCTGCACCAGGACGGCGGCGACGATGATCGCGCCCTTGGCGATCTGCTGGGTCGCCGTCTCCAGGTTGTTGAGGATGAAGATGTTGGTGATCGTCTGGAAGATCAGCACCCCGAGCACGGCGCCGACGATCGTGCCGCGGCCGCCGCTGAGCAGGGTGCCGCCGATGATGCACGCGGCGATGGCGTCGAGTTCGTAGAGGTTGCCGTTGGTGTTCTGGCCGGAGCCGGAGAGCACGATCAGCATGAACGCGGCGATGCCGCAGCACAGTCCGGAGAGCAGATAGACGTACAGCCGCTGCCGCCGGACGTCGATGCCGGCGAGCCGCGCCGCCTCGTCGTTGCCGCCGACGGCGACCGTGCGGCGCCCGAACGTGGTGCGGTTGAGCACCAGCCAGCCGATGACCGCGACCCCCGCGAAGATCAGCACGAGCGGTGGGATGCCCAGGATGTAGGCGTCCTTGTAGCCGAGTTCGAGGACTGACTGGACGCTGACCGTCTGGGTGTTGCCGCCGGTGATCTGCAGGGCGAAGCCGCGCGCGGAGGCGAGCATCGCGAGGGTGGCGATGAACGGGACCATGCCGCCGAAGGAGATCAGCACCCCGTTGACGAGTCCGCAGCCGAGCCCGACGAGGACCGCGGTGAACAGGATGCCCCAGAAGCCGAACTCCTGGGTGGCCACGGTCGTCGCCCACACCGAGGCGAGCGCCACGATCGCGCCGACCGACAGGTCGATGCCGCCGCTGATGATCACGAAGGTCATGCCGACGGTGACCACGCCGATGACCGAGGCCTGGGTCAGCACCAGTTGCAGATTGCTGACCTCCAGGAAGGTGTCCGGCTTGGTGATGCCGCCGACGGTGATCAGCACGGCCAGCACGCCGACCAGGGACAGCGTGCGCACATCGGCGCGGAGGAACGCGATCGGCCCGGCGCCCTTCCTCCCGGGCGTCTTGGGTGCGGCGAGCACAGTCGGGGCCTTGGGGCCTTCCTGTTCCGCCTTCGGGGCGGGGCTTGTCATGTCGCCGGGCTCCCTTCCATCACAAGATCGAGTACGCGGTGTTCGTCGAGCTCCCGCGCGGGCGCCTCGTGCACCACGTGCCCTTCGCGCAGGACGAGCACCCGGTCGGCGAGACCGAGCACTTCGGGGACTTCACTGGAGACGAGCAGCACGCCGAGGCCCTCGTCGGCGAGCCGCCGGATGACGGCGTACAGCTCGGCACGAGCGCCGACGTCGACGCCGCGGGTGGGTTCGTCGAGCAGCAGCACCTTGCAGCCGCGCAGCAGCCAGCGGGCGAGTACCGCCTTCTGCTGGTTGCCGCCGGAGAGAGTGCGTACGGGCACGTCCGGGTTGTCGGGGCGCAGCGACAGCTCCCGTACGGCCCGCCGCGCGGCAAGGTGCTCGGCGCGCCGGTCGAGCCAGCCGCCGCGGGCGTAGCGGGACATGGAGGAGACGGAGACGTTGCGCGTGACGGATTCCAGCATCAGGAGCGCCTGGTGTTTGCGTTCCTCGGGCGCGAGTCCGAGTCCGGCGCGTACGGCGGCCCGTACGCTGCCGGGCTTGAGTTCCCGGCCGTCGACGAACACCCGGCCCGCGGCGGCCTTCCTGGCGCCGAAGACGGTCTCCAGGATCTCCGAGCGCCCCGATCCGACGAGGCCGGCCAGGCCGACGATCTCGCCGGGCCGTACCTCCAGGTCGAGTGGCGCGAACTCGCCCTTGCGCGTGAGGCCTTCGGCCCTCAGGAGCGCGTTGCCGACGGCCGGTTCGGCCGGCCGTTCGGGGAAAACGTACTCCACGTTGCGTCCGGTCATGAGGGAGACGACCTCGCTGGTGGGCGTGGTCCTCGCGGGCAGTCCGCCCGCGACGGCCCGACCGTCCTTGAGCACCGTGACCCGGTCGCCGATCCGCCGGATCTCCTCCAGGCGGTGCGAAATGTAGACGACGGCGACACCGTCCGCGGTCAGGTCGCCGACGATGCGGAAGAGGTTCTCCACCTCGTCCGGGTCGAGGGCGGCGGAGGGCTCGTCCATCACGATCAGGCGCACTTCGTGGGACAGCGCCCGCGCCATCGAGACGATCTGCTGGTGTGCGGCCGAGAGCTCGCCGACGAGGGTGCCCGGGTGGATCTCCGGGTGGCCCAGCCGCTTGAGCAGCCACCCGGCCCGCTCCCTGGCCTCCCGGCCGCGTACGACGAAGCCGGCACCGGTCGGCTCGTGGCCGAGGAAGACGTTCTCGGCCACGGAGAGGTGGGTGACGAGGTCGAGTTCCTGGTAGATCGTGGCGATCCCGCGGCGCATCGCCGCGATCGGCGAGCGCAGCGTGACCCGCTCGCCCTGCCAGTGGATCGTGCCGCCGTCGGGCTGGTGCACCCCGGCGAGCACCTTGATCAGGGTGGACTTGCCCGCGCCGTTCTGCCCGAGCAGACAGTGCACCTCGCCGGGCAGCACGTCGAGGGCGACGCCGTCCAGCGCGCGGACGCCGGGAAAGGACTTGGCGATGCCGTCCATCGTCAGCAGGGGCGGCTCAGGTGCTCGGTCTTGCGCTGGTGCCATGACGGTTTCCCCCTCGGCGGGTGCGATTCCTTGCCGGTGAGCGGGCAGGGCGGGGCCGCGCGTCGTACCGGGCGCGGTCCGGATGGGGCGGGCTCCGCCGGCCGCCGGGTGCGGACGGCCGCGCGTGTACTGGGTGCGCGTGTACTGGGTGCGCGTGTACTGGGTGCGCGTGTAGTGGGTGCGCGTGTAGTGGGTGCGCGTGTAGTGGGTGCGCGTGTCGTACGGGCGGATGGTGAGGGCGTACGGGCAGGGGGCGCCCAAGCGCGGACAGGTGATGCTGTCGTACGTGCGCGCGGAGCTCTCGTACGGGAACGTGGTGTTCGCGTACGTGCGGGGGAAGCTCTCGCACGTGAAGGCGGTGCGGCCGTGCCGGATGGTGCGGCCGTGCCGGGTGGTGCAGCGTGCCGGGTGGTGCAGCCTTGCCGGTGGTGCGCGTCGGCCGTGGATCAGGTGATCAGGCCGGCGAGAACAGGTGGTCGCTGATGAGCCGGGCCGCGCCGATCACTCCGGCGACGGGCCCGAGCTCGCCCAGGACGATGGGCAGATTGCCGGTCGCGAGCGGCAGCGACTGGCGGTAGACCTGGGTACGGATCGCGGCGAGCAGGGTGTGGCCGAGTCCGGTCACCCCGCCGCCGATCACCACGAGACCCGGGTTGAAGAACGAGACGAGACCGGCGATGACCTGCCCGGTCCGGTTGCCGCCCTCACGGATCAGTTCGAGCGCCAGGGCGTCTCCGGCGGCCGCGGCGGCGGCCACGTCGGCTCCGCTGAGTCTGCCCTTGAAGCCCTCGGCCTCCAGGAGCGCGGCGAGTTCGGGCGAACGCCCCGACGTGGCCGCCTCCTCGGCGTCCCGGGCGAGGGCGGCGCCGCTGAAGTGGGCCTCCAGGCAGCCCCGGTTGCCGCAGGCGCAGGGCCTGCCGTCCGGTTCGACCTGGATATGGCCGATGTCGCCGGCCGATCCGGTCGTACCGCGGTAGACATCGCCGCCGACGACGATGCCGCAGCCGATACCGGTGCCGATCTTGATGCAGAGGAAGTCGTGCACACTGCGGGCGACGCCCGCGTGCTGCTCCCCCATCGCCATCAGGTTCACATCGTTGTCGACCATGACCGGGCAGCCGAGGTCCTGGCTGAGCGCCTCCCGTACGGGGAAGCCGTCCCATCCGGGCATGATCGGAGGCGCGACCGGCACGCCCTCGGGGAAGCGCACCGGACCGGGGACACCGATCCCGGCGCCGTCGAATCCTTCGGCGAGCCCCGAGGCCTTCAGCTTGGCGGCCATCGCGAGGACCTGCTCGAAGATCGCGACGGGTCCCTCGCGGACGTCCATCGGCTGGTTGACGTGGCCGAGAACCTCCAACTCCGCGTTGGTGACGGCCACGTCGACGGAGGTCGCGCCGATGTCCACGCCGAGGAAGCGCAGTTCCGGCGCGAGCCGGATGTTGTGGGAGCGGCGGCCGCCGCGCGAGGCGGCCAGGCCGTCGGCGACGACCAGACCGGTCTCGAGCAGACGGTCCACCTCGACGGCCAGTTTCGACCTGGACAGGTCGACCTGGTCGCCCAGTTGTGCCCGCGAGTTCGGCCCGCCGTCGCGCAGCAGTCGGAGCAGTCGCGCCTGGTGCGCGTTCGCGGGTCGAGCCGTCATCCGTCTCACGCCGCCCCTCCCGCCGTCATCCGGCATCCCTGGCTTTCGAGGGGAACGTAGCAGCGGTTGACCTGTGGGGGAAGAAGTTGCGCAGGAATCCAGTCCAACTTTCTCCACACACGGGACAAAGGGCGCTCGGTTCTCCGTGCGCCCGTGAGCGCAGTGGGCTGCAATCTGACGCTGCACACGTGCAGGAGAATGAGATCGTCAAGGTCACCTCGGCGCATGACAACCCGGTGACCCGTGGCAATCGCTGCATCAAGGGCCGCTTCGGCCACCAGCACGTACAGAACCGGGACTGATCACGACATGGGACGCGTCACGGAACGGCGCAGGGTCATCCGGGTGCGGGGCGGGCTTGTGTCCGCGCGCCCGGACACCCTGGTCGCCGAGGAGCCGCTGGAGATCCGGCTCAACGGGAAGCCGCTCGCCATCACGATGCGCACGCCGGGCGACGACTTCGCGCTCGCGGCCGGGTTCCTGGTGAGCGAGGGGGTGCTCGGGGCCGCGCAGGAGCTGCAGTCGATCGTGTACTGCGCGGGGGCGACCGAGGACGGCTCGAACACGTACAACGTGGTGGACGTCCGGACCGCTGCGGACGTGCCCCTGCCCGACATCACCCTGGAGCGCAACGTCTACACGACCTCGTCGTGCGGGCTGTGCGGCAAGGCCTCGCTCGACGCCGTACGCACCACCGCGCGGTGGCCGGTCGACGACACGCAGGGGGGCAGCGCTCCCCCGGTCCGTCTCGACCCCGAACTACTCGCCCGCCTCCCCGACCGGCTGCGGGAAGCACAACGGGTCTTCGACCGGACCGGGGGCCTGCACGCCGCCGCGCTGTTCACGACCGAAGGTGAACTTGTCGACATACGGGAGGACGTGGGGCGGCACAACGCGGTCGACAAGCTCGTCGGCCGGGCACTGCGGGAGGGGAACCTGCCGTTGTCGCGCTCGGTGCTCCTGGTGTCCGGACGCGCGTCCTTCGAACTCGCGCAGAAGGCCGTGATGGCGGGCATCCCGGTGCTCGCCGCGGTCTCCGCGCCGTCCTCGCTGGCCGTGGACCTCGCCGCGGAGACCGGGCTCACGCTGGTGGGTTTCCTGCGCGGAGAGTCCATGAACGTGTACGCGGGCGAGGAACGGATCGCCCTCGGGGACTGGGCCCCGAGGGGCTGAGGGGTGTCGCCTGCGGGGCCCGACGCCCCCTACAGTGCCTCGTCCACCCTTCGCAGATCGCGCAGCCAGGCCGCGGCCGTGCTGTCCGAAGGGGCCCGCCAGTCACCCCTGGGGGACAGCGAGCCGCCGTGGGAGACCTTCGGGCCGTTCGGCATCGCCGAGCGCTTGAACTGGGCGAAAGCGAAGTAGCGCTTGCAGAAGACCTCCAGCCAGTGGCGGATCTCCGGGAGGCCGTAGGCGACGTGGTCGGACTCCGGGAAGCCGGGCGGCCAGGCGCCCGCCTTCGCGTCGTGCCAGGCGTGCCAGGCGAGGAAGGCGATCTTCGAGGGGCGGAAGCCGTGGCGCAACACGTGGAAGAGCGTGAAGTCGTGCAGGGCGTACGGGCCGATCTTCGACTCCGTGGACTGCAGTTCCTCGCCCGGCACCAGCTCCGGGCTGATCTCCGTGTCCAGGACGGCCGTCAGGGTCGCGGAGGTCTCCGCGTCGAACTGTTCGCTGCTGACCACCCAGCGGATCAGATGCTGGATCAGGGTCTTCGGCACACCGGAATTCACGTTGTAATGGCTCATCTGGTCGCCGACCCCGTACGTGCACCAGCCGAGCGCCAGCTCGGACAGGTCTCCGGTGCCGAGCACGATGCCGCCGCGCTGGTTCGCGAGCCGGAAGAGGTAGTCGGTGCGCAGACCGGCCTGGACGTTCTCGAAGGTGACGTCGTAGACGGGCTCGCCCGCCGAGAACGGGTGGCCCATCTCGGAGAGCATCAGGCGTGCCGTCGGAGTGATGTCGAGTTCCGCGGCCGTCACCCCGAGCGCCTTCATCAGCCGGTGGGCGTTGCCCTTGGTGTGGTCGCCGGTCGCGAAGCCAGGCAGCGTGAAGCCGAGGATGTCGGCGCGCGGCCGCCCGGCCCGGTCCATGGCGCGGGCCGCCACGATCAGGGCGTGGGTGGAGTCGAGGCCGCCCGAGACCCCGATCACGATCTTCGGCTGGCCGATCGAGGCGAGGCGCTGCTGCAGACCGGCGACCTGGATGTTGTACGCCTCGTAGCAGTCCTGCGCGAGCCGCTCGGCATCGGCGGGCACGAACGGGTAGCGCTCCAGCCGCCGCTTGAGCCCCAGGTCCGAGGCCGGCGGATCGAGCCGGAAGCTGATCTCGCGGAAGTCCCCGGTACGGGCCTCGTGCACGCGCCGGTTGTCGTCGAAGGTGCCCATCCGCTGCCGTTCCTGGCGGATGAGGTCGAGGTCGACGTCCGCGACCGCACGCCGGTCGCCGTCCGGGAAGCGCTCGGTCTCGGCGAGCAGTGCCCCGTTCTCGTAGATCATCGTCTGGCCGTCCCAGGCCAGATCGGTGGTGGACTCCCCCGGTCCGGCGGCCGAGTAGACGTATGCGGCCAGGTAGCGCTGGGAGGCCGAGCGGCAGAGCAGCTTGCGGTCCTCCGCACGGCCGACGGTGATCGGGCTGCCGGAGAGGTTCACCAGGACGCTCGCCCCGGCCAGGGCGGCCTCGGCGCTGGGCGGTACCGGCACCCACATGTCCTCGCAGATCTCCGTGTGCACGACGAGCCCGGGCACGTCGGAGGCGGCGAAGAGCAGATCGGTGCCGAACGGCAGCTCCTCGTCCGCGATACGGATCGTGCCGCCGCGCTCGTCATCGCCGTCCGCGAGCTGCCGGCGCTCGTAGAACTCGCGGTAGTTCGGCGGATACGACTTCGGTACGACGCCGAGGATGCGGCCGCGGTGCACCAGGACCGCGCAGTTGTAGATGCGGTGGCGGTGCCGCAGCGGCGCGCCGACCACGAGCAGCGGCAGCAGTCCGGCGGATCCGGCGACGATCTCCGCGAGGGCGTCCTCGACCTGGTCGAGGACGACGTCCTGGAGGAGCAGGTCCTCGATCGAGTAGCCGGTGAGGGTCAGCTCGGGGAAGACGGCGACGGCCACGCCCTCCTCGTCGCACTGCCCTGCCTGGCGCAGCACTGCGGCGGCGTTGGCATGCGGATCCGCGATGTGCGTATGGCCGGTGCACGCGGCGATACGTGCGAAGCCCTGGCTGTAGAGGGACCAGAAGTTCAAGGCGCGCCTTCCTCGACGGACTCGACCGACTCGATGGCTCGACCGACTCGATGGCTCGGTTGCTCGGTGACTCGGTTGCTCGGTGACTCGGTTGCTCGGTGGTTCGGTGACTCGGTGGTTCGGTGACTCGGTGGTTCGCTCGTAGCGACACCGACACTCGGCGGCTCGCGGGCGAGCCGTCTCCATCCTCCCCCGGCCCGCCCGGCGGCCCCATCCGGGGGCACCCCGCTGAAGCAGGCGTGCGAATTCCCATGGACCCGGCCCGCGACAGGAGCTAGCGTCCCCTTCCATGTCCGACACGGGAAAGCCGAGCACGCGTTCCCTGCTGGTCATGGTGCTCGCGCTGGCCTGCGCGGCCGTGCTGCTCCTCGCCTGGCCGCAGGAGTACCGGCGCGCCACCGCGAACTGCACGCCGCGCACCGTCACCTCGTGGTCCCCGGACGGGAACACCACCGCCGAGTTCGCCCGCTACGGCAACGACGGCGCCCGCTCGGACGACTGGACCGGCGGCGACGGCACCCATTCGGTGCAGCTGCCCAACGAGCAGATCCTGTGGCTGTTCTCGGACACCTATCTGGGCCAGGTGCACCGCCCGCCGAACCTGCAGGGGCAGCGGTACGACTGGCGAGACCCCGTGTCCCCCTTCGTCCGCAACAGCGCGATCGTGATGGGGCCCGGGGGCCGCCTGGAGCGGACGCTGCCCAGCCCGCTGTTCCCCGATCCGGCTCCGCAGCAGTGGCGCTGGCCGGTGGCGGCGCAGGTGGAGCCGCGTTCCCCGGGCTCGTCCGCACAGGTCGTGCGCGTGGTGCTGTGGACGCGGGCGGCCTCTGAGGCGCCGTGGATCTACGGGGCACCGATCGCCACAGAGGTGGCGACGCTCTCGCTGCCCGACCTCCGCCTGGAGGGGATCGTCCGGATCTCGGACCAGAGCACCGTGCAGGATCCCGCGAAGCGCGTCGTCTACGGCACGACGGCCGTGCACCTGGACGGGTTCACGTACATCTACGGGGGCAACGACGGCAAGGCGGTCCGGCGCCCCGCCTCCCAGGCCTATCTCGCCCGGGCCCCCAGCGGTCGGCTGGCCGAGCCCGAGGCCTGGCGGTACTGGGACGGCGAGGGCTGGAGCGAGGCCGCGGCCGAGGCCAGGCCCGTGCTCGGGGACGGCGAGCGCAAGGGCGTGGGCAGTGCGTTCACGGTCGTGCGGCACGAGGGCACGTGGGTGCTGTTCACCATGGCCGCGGGGACGGAGGGGCTGCGCAGCATCACCTCGTACTGGTCCTGCACCCCGCAGGGCCCCTGGCACGGCCCGGGCGGGGACTTCCGGCCGCCGCTGCCACCGGATGCGGCGGAGCCGCAGAACACGGCCGCGTACAACCCGCAGGTGCATCCGGAGCTGGGCGGCGAGGGGCTGGCGCTGAGCTACGACGTGAACTGGCTGGACGCCACCCCGCAGGTGGCGGCCTCGCACATCACGCGGAACGTGTCGCTGTACCGGCCGCGGTTCGTGAGGCTGCACCTGGCGGAGCCGGAGTGACTCCGGGGCCCGCACGGCCGTCACCTTCCCGCCCCTGCGGCTCGCGTTCCCGCCCCTGCGGCTCGCGTTCCTGCGCCTCCGGGTCGCGCGAGCGCCGTTTGGCGATCACCGCGCAGACCATCAGCTGCATCTGGTGGAAGAGCATCAGCGGCAGCACGGCGAGGGAGGCATGCGCCCCGAAGAGGACGCTGGCCATGGGCAGTCCGCCGGCCAGGGACTTCTTGGAGCCGGCGAACTGGATCGCGATCCGGTCCGCGCGACCGAAGCCGAGCCGCTTGGCGCCGAACCAGGTGACGGTCAGCATCAGCGCGAGCAGTACGGCCTCGGCGCCGAGCAGGGCGAGCAGCCTGAGCGGGGTGACCTGGCTCCAGATCCCCTCGACCATGCCGAGGCTGAACGCGCTGTAGACCACGAGCAGGATCGCGCCGCGGTCCACATAGCCGAGCAGTCTGCGGTGCCGGGCGATGAACGGCGCGACCCAGCGCCGCAGCAGCTGCCCCGCGAGGAACGGGACCAGGAGCTGCAGCACGATCTTCACCACGGAGTCCGCGGAGAACCCGGCCTGCCCGCCGATCAGCACCGCCGCGAGCACCGGCGTCAGGAAGATGCCGATGAGCGAGGAGAAGGAGCCGGCGCAGATCGCGGCGGGCACGTTGCCGCGTGCGATGGAGGTGAAGGCGATCGAGGACTGCACGGTCGACGGCACCAGGGTCAGGAACAGGAAACCGCCGTAGAGCGCCGGGGTCAGGACATACGGCACAAGGCCCTTGGCGGCCAGACCGAGCAGCGGGAACAGCACGAACGTGCAGGCCACGACGGCCAGATGGAGCCGCCAGTTGCGCAGCCCGTCGAGCGCCTCATGCGTGGACAACCGCGCCCCGTAGAGAAAGAACAGGAGCGCCACGGCCGCCGTCGCTCCCCCGGAGGCGATGTCGGCGCCGGTCCCACGGGCGGGGAGCAGCGCGGCGACGCCCACGGTGCCCAGGAGCGCCAGGATATACGGATCGATCGGCGGGCGGGACAGCCAGGCGGGTCGTTTCACTTGCGGGAGACTCCTGAGTGCGGACGGCTCGTCGGTCGGGCCTTGCGGATCTTCGGGCACGGCTTCCGGATTTCCGGGCACGGCTTGTGATGCCTGTGGCGCTCCGGGCACGGGGTGCGCCTTCTTCCATCGTCCTCCCGATCACCGAAATCGGGAATCCGGCATACAGAACTGACTGTCATCACAGTTCGCGATAACCGTCTACGCTGGGCGCATGTACGACCCGGTGCACCTGCGGACCTTCCTCGCCGTCGCGCAGACCCTGAGTTTCACGCAGGCCGCGCGCCGCCTCACGCTGCGCCAGTCGACGGTCAGCCAGCATGTGCGGCGCCTGGAGGCGGCGACCGGGCGGGCGCTGTTCACGCGCGACACACACAGCGTCGAGCTGACGGAGGACGGCGAGGCGATGCTCGGCTTCGCCCGCTCGATCCTGGAGGCGCACGAGCGGGCGAGCGCGTTCTTCGCGGGCACGCGGCTGCGCGGACGGCTGCGCTTCGGGGCCTCGGAGGACTTCGTGCTCACGCGCCTGCCGGAGATCCTGGAGACCTTCCGGCATGAGCATCCCGAGGTGGATCTGGAGCTGACGGTCGAACTCTCCGGCACGCTGCACCAACAGCTCGCGGACGGCGCGCTCGACCTGGTCCTCGCCAAGCGGCGGGCCGACGACCGGCACGGCGAGATGGTCTGGCGCGACGAGATGGTCTGGCGCGACGAGCTGACGTGGATCGGTGCACCCGGGCTGCGCCTGGAGCAGGGCCGCCCGGTGCCGCTGATCCTCTATCCCCCGCCGGGGATCACCCGCGCCCGCGCCCTGGACGTCCTGGAGCGCCAGGGCCGCGCGTGGCGCATCGCCTGCACCAGCGGCAGCCTCAACGGCCTGCTCGCGGCGGCCCGCGCGGGGCTCGGCGTGATGGCGCACGCGCGCGGTCTGATGCCGCCCGGCCTGGTACGCGTACGGGGCGGGGGGCTGCCCGAACTGGGCGCCGTCGACTTCGTACTCCTCGAGGGGCGCCACCGCCGGGCCGGAACACAGGAGGCGGCGCGGGCGCTCGCCACGGCGATCCTGGCGAGCGGGGACCGGCTGCGCAGCCGCGGGTGAGGGGGTTGCGGTGACCGTGCCGTACACATTCGGTGGAGATCACGGCACCGATACTTACCGCTGAGTCAGTAATCTGCCCCCGTTCTCCCGCCTTGTGACCCCATTCAGGGGGGCTGACCTGGGCGTATCACCCTGTGGACGGCGATGGAACGCCCTCTCCCGCGAAGCCCTCGTCTGGGGTACGTTCGCGGCGCACCACGGAGCGCCACAAGGAGAACCACTTGCGCGAGTTCACCTCACCTCCCCTGGAGCCCTCGGCGCCCGCGGTGGGCGGCCTGGCAGACGCCGTGTTCGAGCACGCCCGGAAGGACCCGCTGCACATCGCGCTCGGCCGCAAGGTGGGCGGGCGGTGGGTGGACGTGACCTCGGGCGAGTTCTGCGCCGAGGTCCTCGCGCTGGCCAAGGGGCTGCTCGCGCAGGGCGTACGGTTCGGCGACAAGGTCGCCGTCATGTCCCGTACGCGCTACGAGTGGACGCTCTTCGACTTCGCGCTGTGGACCATCGGCGCGCAGGTGGTGCCGGTCTATCCGACGTCCTCGGCCGAGCAGGTCTTCTGGATGCTGCACGACGCGCAGGTCTCGTCCTGTGTCGTGGAGCACGAGGACCACGCGATGACAATCGGTTCGGTGATCGACCGGCTGCCCGCCCTGGAGCGCCTGTGGCAGCTGGACGCCGCCGCGGTGGCCGAACTCACCGCGGCCGGGGAGCACGTCGACGACGACGTGGTGCACCGGCACCGGCGGGCCGTGACACCCGATTCGGTCGCCACCGTGATCTACACCTCGGGCACCACGGGCCGGCCGAAGGGCTGTGTGCTCACCCATGCCAACTTCATGTTCGAGTGCGACACCATCGCGGGCCGCTGGGAGCCGGTCTTCCACAGCAAGCCCGGCGACGAGCCCTCGACGCTGCTCTTCCTGCCGCTCGCGCATGTCTTCGGGCGGATGGTGCAGGTGGCCGCGGTGCGTGCGAGGGTCAAGTTCGGGCATCAGCCCGAGCTGAGCGCGGCGGCCCTGCTGCCGGATCTCGCGGCCTTCCGGCCGACGTTCTTCCTCGCCGTGCCGTACATCTTCGAAAAGATCCTCCACGCCTCGCGCCGCAGAGCCGAACTGGAGGGAAAGGCAGGCCCGTTCGACAAAGCCGTGGACTGTGCGGTGAAGTACGCGGAGGCCCAGGAGCACAAGGCCTTCGGGCTCGGCCCCGGCCCTTCGACGGCACTGCGGATGCAGCACTCGCTCTTCGACAGGCTCGTCTACGCCAAGCTCCGCGAGGCCATGGGCGGCCGGGTGCGGCACGCGATGTCGGGCGGCTCCGGCATGGACCGCAGGCTCGGCCTGTTCTACGCGGGTGCGGGCGTGCACATCTTCGAGGGCTACGGGCTCACCGAGTCCACGGCCGCCGCGACCGCGAACCCGCCCGAGCGCACCCGCTTCGGCACGGTCGGCCGGCCGCTGCCCGGCACGACGGTCCACATCGCGCAGGACGGTGAGATCTGGCTGCACGGCGGCCATGTCTTCCAGGGCTACCTCGGCAACCCCAGGGCCACCGGCGCCGCCCTGCAGGACGGCTGGCTTTCGACGGGGGACATCGGCGCGCTCGACGAGGACGGCTATCTGACGATCACCGGGCGCAAGAAGGAGATCCTGGTGACCTCAGGCGGCAAGTCCGTCTCGCCCGCGCAGCTGGAGGAGCGGGTGCGCGACCATCCGCTGGTGGCACAGTGCCTCGTGGTCGGCAACGACCGGCCCTACATAGCGGCCCTCGTCACCCTCGACCCGGAGGCCGTGGACCACTGGCTGAGCATGCGAGGCAGGTCGGCGCTCGCACCCGAGGAGCTCGTGCACGACACGAGCCTGGAGACGGAGGTGCGGCGGGCCGTCGTGGCCGCCAACACCCTGGTGTCGCAGGCCGAATCCATTCGTACGTTCCGCATACTGGCCCGCCAGTTCTCCGAGGAGCACGGCCTGCTCACCCCGTCCCTGAAGCTCAAGCGCAAGGCCATCGAGGAGGCCTACGCCGCCGAGGTCGAGGCGCTCTACGAGGGCTGAGCCGCCCCCGCACCCCGCGCTGACCACACGCGACAACCCATGATCAGTCCATGCGCTGCGGCACCCGCCCACTCTTGACGGATCATCAATTGGCGATGCGTCAGTTATTGACGGTTCGTCAGGTCACCCACAGAATGCGGTGACTTCGACGGAGGGACAGGGCCGTGTTGCGACCGTTCCGCGCCATCGCAGCAGCGTCTGCAGCGCTGCTGCTCGCCACTGCGTGCAATTCCGCTTCCCACTCGACCGACGACCCGGGGAGTCCGGGCAAGGGGGCGACGGTACGGGGAGTGACCGACGACTCCATCAAGGTCGGCGGCATCGTCTCCATGACCACCGCGAGCGGCTACAGCAAGAAGGACACCGACCTGGGCGCCAGGGCCCGCTACGACCGCGCCAACGAAGAGGGCGGGATCAACGGCCGTACGATCGAGTACATCGGCGCCGAGGACGACGGTCAGGACTCCGGCAGGAACCTCGCCGCCGCCCGCAAGCTCGTCCAGCAGGACAAGGTCTTCGCCGTCTCGCCGATGAGCTCGGTGACCTTCTCCGGCGCCGACTTCCTCCAGGAGAACAAGGTGCCCACCTTCGGCTGGGGCACGGTCCCGCAGTTCTGCACCAACTCCTACATCTACGGCTTCAACGGCTGCCTCGTGCCCATGCCGGGCGGCACCATCACCCAGTCCTGGCCCGAAGGCCTGGGGCACGTCCTGGGCGGTACGGAAGGCAAGTCGGTGGCGATCCTCGCCAATGACAACGACGCCGGCACCTTCGGTATACGCACCTACAAGCAGGGCTTCGCGGCCGCCGGTTTCGAGGTGGCGTACGCGAAGGCCGCCGTGCCCGCGACCTCCACGCCGAACGACTGGTCCGCTTACACCAAGGAGATCCTGCGCGCCGACGGCGGCAAGGCTCCCGACGTCGTCGTCTCCGTGATGCAGACCCCGTACAACATCGGCCTGTTCACCGCACTCAAGCGCGCCGGATACAAGGGCGTGCTGACCGACCCGACGGACTACGACCCGGGTCTGCTCGCCAAGGAGACGACCGCGCAGGCCCTCGACGGTGTCCATGTGCTGCTCTCCTTCGAGCCCTTCGAATCGGGCAGTGCGCAGATGGAGCAGTTCAAGAAGGACATCCGCAAGGCCGCGGGCAAGGACGTGCCGCTCAACATGCACATGCTGACCGGCTACATGTCCGCCGACTACTTCCTCGCCATCGCCGAGAAGGCCGGCAAGGACCTGACCGTGGAGTCCTTCCAGAAGGCCGCCGCCGCCTACGCGGACACCGGCACCATCGTCGGCGACCGTTCGGGACCGCTGGGGCAGAAGGAGGCGTTCGGCTGCGGGGCGCTCGTGCAGCTGAAGGACGGCAGCTACGAGGTGTCGGCGCCGTTCAAGTGCTACGAACCGATCCCGTTCCAGTAGGGGCCCCGTCCATGGCTGACCTCCTTGGCTTCGTGCTGAGCGGTCTGGTCTCGGGTGCCCTGTACGCCCTGCTCGCGACCGGGCTCGTCCTGTCCTACTCGGCCTCCGGGCTCTTCAACTTCGCCCACGGTGCCACCGCCTACCTGTGCGCGCTCGGCTTCTACGAACTGCACTCGGGCTTCGGCTGGCCGGCGATACCGACCGCGCTGCTCATCATCCTCGTCTGCGCGCCCGCACTCGGCTGGGGTCTTGACCGGCTGATGTTCCGCAAGCTGGCCCGGGTCGGCGAGACGGCGCAGATCGTCGCCACGATCGGTCTGCTCGTCGCGCTGCCCGCGCTCGGCCTGTGGGTGGTCGACCTCCTGCAGGAGGCGGGCGCTTCGGTGAAGCCCGCGGAGAACCAGTTCGGGCTGCCCGGGGTGGGGCCCTCTCCCGCCATCTTCTGGCAGCCGATGGACGGCGTCGGCATCGACTCCGACCAGCTCATCACCTGGGTGACGACCGCGGTGGTCGCGGTGGGCCTGTGGATCCTGATGCGGCACACCCCGCTGGGACTCAGACTGCGCGCCTCGGTGGACAACCGTTCCCTCGTGGAACTGCGCGGCATCAGCGCCGACCGGCTCTCCTCACTCGCCTGGATGCTGTCCTCGGGCCTGGCCGGTCTCGCGGGTGTGCTCGCCGTTCCGCTGCTCGGCCTGTCCTCACACGATTTCACCCTCTTCCTCTTCGTCTCCGCGACCGCCGCCGTGCTCGGCCGCTTCCTGTCCATCCCGCTCGCCTTCGCGGGCGGCCTCGGGCTCGGGGTGCTGCAGAACCTGGTCGCGGGCTACGCCTCCTTCGCGGACGACATCACCGGCTTCCGTACCGCCGTACCCTTCCTGATCCTCTTCGCCGGGCTCCTGATCCTGACCCGGCGGCAGCGGACGGCGGGGACCGCGGCGGCGGACGCACCGCCGATCGACTACCTGGCGGGCAAATCGTGGATCCGCAGATGGGGGCCGTGGGCGGCGGCCGCCGTGCTCCTCGCGCTCGCCTTCTACACCGTCACCACCCCCTTCTGGAGCGGGATCCTCGCCCAGGGCCTCGCGATCTCCCTCGTGTTCATCTCGTTCACCGTGGTCACGGGCCTGGGCGCGATGGTCTCGCTCGCCCAGGCCACCTTCGTCACCGGCTCGGCCCTGACGGCGGGGCTGCTGATGAGCCACGGCTGGCCGTTCATCGGGGCGGCCCTCGTCGGCACCTGCGTGGCGGCCGCCCTCGGCGCACTGGTCGCGCTGCCCGCGCTGCGGCTCGGCGGACGCTCCCTCGCGCTCGCCACACTCGCGCTGGCCTTCCTCGCGGACCAGGTGCTGTTCCAGATGGGCTGGCTGCGCAACGGCGACACCGGCTGGGAGATCCCCCGCCCCGTCTTCGGGCCCGTCGACCTCACGGACGACCGGGCGATGGGCGTCGCCATGGTGGTCCTGGTCGTGGCGGCGATCGCCGCGGTCAGCGCGCTGCGCCACTCGCCCTCCGGGCGCGCGATGCTCGCGGTGCGGTCCGCGCCCGCTGCGGCGATGGCCTCCGGCGTCTCCGTCGTGCGTACGAAGCTGATGCTGTTCACGCTGTCCGCCGGGCTCGCGGGCTTCGGCGGCGTCATGTACGCCTCCTACCAGACCCGGATCACCGCCACCGACTTCACCGCGATGACCGGTCTCATCTGGCTCGCGGTGGTGGTCGCGGCCGGGGTGCGCAGAGCGCAGTTCGCGGTCGTGGCCGGGCTCGTCTTCGCCGTCATGCCGCCGCTGATCAGCGACTACGTCACCGAGTCCACGCATCTGCCGGTCATCCTGTTCGGTCTGGCCGGCCTCGCGCTCGCCAACGATCCGGACGGGTACGCGGCGGCGGTGTCCGTACGCCGGCACCGGCGCAGGGCAGCCGCGTCCGCCGACGCCGCGTCGCCCGGCGGCCACCCGGTCGAGTCCCCGGCCGTGACCGGGGACGACGGCGCGCTGCAACTGCGGGGCGTACGCGCCGGATACGACGGTGCGCCCGTCCTCACCGGCGTCGACCTCACGGTGCGCCCCGGCGAGATCCTCGCGCTGCTCGGCCCCAACGGGGCCGGGAAGTCGACCACGTGCAAGGTCGCCGCCGGGCTGCTGCCCGCGCAGGGCGGCACGGTGTACGTGACCGGGCGCGATGCGACACGGCACGGTGCCGTACGGCGTGCGCGGGCCGGAGTGGTCCTGGCGCCCGAGGGCCGGGGCATCTTCCCCTCGCTCACCATCGAGGAGAACCTGGCGCTGCACCTGCCGGACAAGGCGGGCCGGGAAGCGGTCTACACCCGCTTCCCGCGCCTCGCGGAACGGCGCCGGGTGCCGGCGGGGGCCCTGTCGGGCGGCGAACAGCAGATGCTCGCCCTCGCGCCGCTCCTGCAGTCCCCGCCGAGGGTCCTCATCGCCGACGAGCCCTCCCTCGGCCTGGCGCCCCGGGTGGTCGACGAGGTCTTCCAGCTCCTCACCGAACTGCGCGACGCGGGAACGGCGCTGCTCCTGGTGGAGGAGAAGGCCGCGGAGATCCTGGGCGTCGCCGACACGGTGGCCTACCTCTCCCAGGGCAGGGTGACCTGGTGCGGCCCACGCTCCCAGGTCCGGGCGGAACGGCTCGCGGAGGCGTACCTGGGGATCGCGGAACGTGAAGGCCCCGGGGGGCCGGGGGCGGCGGTCGGGGAGCCTGGTCCCGGAACCGGCCCGGAAGGCTCCGGAGGTCCGGGGGCCGCGGCCGGTGGCCGGGATCCCGGGGGCGAGCCGGGCGGGTCCGGGGATTCGACGGAGGTGGTCAGGCCGTGACGGAGTACCTGCTGGAGGCATCCGGCATCGGCGTGCGGTTCGGCGGGATCACAGCGCTCGCCGACGTCTCGCTCGGGATCGCGCCCGGCGAGGTCTGCGGCCTCATCGGGCCGAACGGCGCGGGCAAGACCACCCTGTTCGACGTGGTCTCCGGAATCCGCCGGCCGGACGAGGGCCGGGTGCTGCTCGACGGCACCGACATCACCCGCCGCTCCCCCGTCTGGCGGGCACGGCACGGAATGCGCCGCACCTTCCAGCGCCAGCAGCTGTTCGGACAGCTCACCGTGGCCGACAACCTGCTCGTCGCCCAGGAATGGCGCGGCGGTGGCGGCGGCCTCGCCGCCGACCTCGTGGCCTCACCGACCCGCCGCACGCGGGAGGCGGCCCGCCGCGAACGGGCCGCGGACGTCCTCCGCTCCTGCGGCCTCGACCAGCTCGCCGGGGACTACGCGGGCGCCCTGCCGGTGGGCCGCGCGCGCATGGTCGAACTCGCCCGCGCACTCGCCGACCCGCCGCGGGCCCTGCTCCTCGACGAGCCGGCCTCGGGCATGACGGCCGAGGAGCGCGGCCAACTCGCCGCCGTGATACGTCATCTGGCGCAGGTGGAGGGCTGCGCGGTCCTCCTCGTCGAACACAACGTGGCCTTCGTCATGGAACTCTGCGCCCGCGTGGTCGTCCTCGACCTGGGCACGGTCCTGGCCGAGGGCCCGGCACCGGAGGTCCGCGCAGACCCGAGGGTGAGGGAGGCCTACCTGGGCACGGCAGTCTGAACTGCCCCGCCACCCCGACTCCGCGGCCCCGCCGGTGTTCGAGGCGATCCGAGCGGTGCCCGGATGCAGGGGTCTCCGGGGCGGAGCCCTCGGTTTCGGGGGTCTCCGGGGAGGTGGGGCCCCCGGTTTCGGGAACGAGCTGGGCGGGGAGAGAATCAAATCCACGGGCCGCGGGAATGGATCACACCCCAGCCCGGTTGGGCAAGGACGTACCACCCCACCACGTAAGGATCAAGAGCCCGTGAGCAAGGTCCCCACCCTCACCCTCAACACCGGCGCCCCGATGCCCCAGCTCGGCTTCGGCGTCTGGCAGGTGCCGGACGACGAGGCCACCAGGGCAGTCGGCACCGCCCTGGAGGCCGGGTACCGCAGCATCGACACGGCCGCCATCTACGGCAACGAACAGGGCACCGGCAAGGCACTCACCACCTCCGGCATCCCCCGCGATGAACTCTTCGTCACCACAAAGCTGTGGAACACCGAGCAGGGCCACGACTCCACCCTCAAGGCCTTCGACGCCTCACTGGACAGGCTGGGCCTCGACTATGTCGACCTGTACCTGATCCACTGGCCGGTCCCCGCCAAGGACCTGTACGTGGAGACGTACAAGGCCTTCGAGCAGATCCACGCCTCCGGCCGCGCCAAGGCCATCGGCGTCTCGAACTTCACGGCCGAGACCCTGGAACGCCTCCTGGACGAGACCTCCGTCGTCCCGGCGCTCAACCAGATCGAGCTGCACCCGCAGCTCCAGCAGTCCGAGCTGCGCGCCCTGCACGCCAAGCACGGCATCGCCACCGAGGCCTGGTCGCCGCTCGGCTCCGGCAAGGGTCTCCTGGAGGTCCCGACGATCGTCGCGGTCGCGCAGAAGCACGGCCGCACCCCCGCGCAGATCGTGCTGCGCTGGCACCTGCAGCTCGGCAACATCGTGATCCCGAAGTCCGTCACGCCTTCGCGTATCGCCGAGAACATCGACGTCTTCGACTTCGAGCTGGACGACGAGGACCTCACGGCACTCGCCGCCCTCGACGAGGGCAAGCGCCTGGGCCCGGATCCGGCCGTCTTCACCGGAGCCTGATTCCCTCGGCACTCCGTTCAGCCGCCGTCCCCCGCAGCAGCGGGGGGCGGCGGCTGAGTTGTCCGCACGGCGCATCACCCCGCATCCACGTACCCGAGCATCCCGATACGTCCCTATTCCTTCCCATGTCCCGCGTTCCCTTCTGCCGACAGCAGAACGCTCCGCCACGCCACCCGGGCCCCGCCCGCCTAGCCTGGAGAGGTGAGCAGCCACGAGAACGCGCCGGACAACGCCCGTGTCATCCAGCTGAGGCCCGGACCGCGGGCCACGGAACGGCCTGGGGGGCGGCCCGCCCCCCAGGCCGCCCCGCCCAGGGAGCCGCTCTGGCGCGACCTGGTCGGCGACGTACTGCGCCGTGAACGCCTCGCGCAGGAGCGGACGTTGAAGGACGTGGCGGAACAGGCGCGGATCTCGATGCCGTATCTCTCCGAGGTGGAGCGCGGCCGCAAGGAGGCCTCCTCCGAGGTGCTCGCCGCCGCGGCCCGCGCTCTGGGCCTGAGCCTCGCCGAGCTGCTCGGCCGGGTGCAGGGCGAGATCATCAAGCTCACCGCAGTCACCTCGGCGGCCGCGTCCCGTACGGTCACGAGCGTCTCCGCCGTCACCTCCGCGGCGCCCGCGCGCTCCGCCACGAACGTCTTCGCACCGGCCCGGGGCGAGGTCCGCCTCGCGGCCTGACCTCGCCCCCCTCACACCCTCGTTCCCGCATGCCCGCATCCCCGCATCGGCCGTTCAGGCCGCCGAGACCATCCGGCGGCTCAGGACCTCGTCCGCGAGCCCGTACGCGACGGCCTCTTCGGCGGTGAACACCTTGTCGCGGTCCATGTCGGCCCGCAGGGTGCTCACCTCGTGCGGGGTGTGCCGGGCGAGGACCTCCTCGACCTGTTCGCGGATCCGCACCATTTCCTTTGCCTGCAGGGCCAGATCGGAGACCGTGCCCTGCGAGCCGCCCGCGGCCGGCTGCCCGAGCAGCACCCGGGCGTGTTCGAGGACGAAGCGCCGGCCCGGGTCGCCGCCCGCGAGCAGGACGGCGGCGGTGGAGGCGGCCTGACCCACGCAGTACGTGGCGATCGGCGCGGTGATGTACGACATCGTGTCGTAGATCGCCATGAGCGAAGTGAACGATCCACCGGGCGAGTTGAGGTAGATGGCGATCTCCCGCTCGGGCGCCGAGGACTCCAGATGGAGCAGCTGCGCGATGACGACGTTCGCCACGCCGTCGTCGATCTCCGTGCCGAGGAAGATGACCCGCTCGGAGAGCAGCCGACTGTAGATGTCGGAGACCCGCTCGCCCTGGGCGGTGCGTTCGATGACGCTCGGAATCGTGTACTGACCCATGCTCAGACTCCCAGTCCCATACGAGGCTTCGTGCTCTTCGGCCGTACGTCGTCGAGGGAGTCGAGCACATGGTCGACCATCCCGTACTCCTTGGCCTGTTCGGCCGTGAACCAGCGGTCGCGGTCGCCGTCCCGGGCGATGGTCTCGGCGCTCTGCCCGGTGTGCTCGGCCGTGAGCCGTTCCATGGTCTGCTTCATATACGCCAGATTCTCGGCCTGGATCGCGATGTCGGAGGTCTGCCCGCCGATACCCGCGGAGGGCTGGTGCATCATGATCCGCGCGTTCGGCAGCGCGTAGCGCTTGCCGGCGGTGCCGACGCAGAGCAGGAACTGGCCCATGCTGGCGGCGAATCCCATGGCGAGCGTCGAGACGTCGTTGGGGATCAGCCGCATCGTGTCGTAGATCGCGAGCCCGGCGTGCACGGAGCCGCCGGGGCTGTTGATGTACAGGCTGATGTCGGTGCGGGAGTCCTCGGCGCTCAGGAGCAGCAGCTGCGCACAGACCCGGTTGGCCGAGACCTCGTCGACCTGGGTGCCGAGGAACACGATGCGCTGGCTGAGCAGTTGGGCGGCGAGGTGGTCGTCGTAGCGGCTGGGCGGGGTGTCTCCGTCGGCTGCGTACGGGAACATCGCTCCTCCTTACGGTGGTGGGCTGCCGTGTCACTCCACCTTCGGCGCACTCGGGCGCCGCCGTAAGAGATCTTGGCCCTGGGCAGATCTGCCCAGGGCAGAGCACCGGCTCCTGCTCCGCGAGCCCGGCTGCTCCTGCGCGAGCCCGGCTGCTAACGCACGAGCCCGGCTACTTCCGCACGAGCCCGGCTACTTCCGCGCGAGCCCGGCTACTTCCGCGCGAAGTGCGCGGTCTGCGCGCCGAGTACGAAGATGTCGTCGCGGTGGTGGACGCTCAGTTCGTCCTCGGGGTCGACGAGACGGTCGAGGGCCGCGAGGTCCACCGCGTCCAGGTGCTCGCCGAGCATCTCGCGGCTGCGGGTGAAGGTGTCCGCGATGTGCGCGCGGACCTCGGCGGTGGGCGGGGCGGGCAGGTCGATGAGGTAGCTGCGGGTGGTGGCGGGGCGCAGGCCGGCCGCGGCGAGGAGGGCGGGCCAGTCCTCGGTCTCGCGCTTGGCGTCGTGCAGGGAATCGCGCATCTCGTTGAACCAGTTGTCCCTGACGACCTCGATGCGGTTCTCCAGGCCCGGGCGGCCGAAACCGAAGTCCCTGGGCAGGAAGCGGGTGGAGAGGCCGCCTTCGAGCAGGACGAGCGTGCCGCCGGGGGCCAGGGTGGCGGCGAGGCGGGTGAGGGCGGCCTGCTGGTCGCCCATGTGGTGCAGGGACTGGCCGAGCCAGACGAGGTCGGCCGGGGGGAGGCCGTCCAGCCCCTCGGGGAGTTCGGCCAGGTGGGTGCGGACCCGGGCGTCGAGGCCCTTGGCCTTGGCCCGCTCCTGGGCCCGCTCCAGGAGTGCGGGGGCGGCGTCCACCGCGTACGTCTCGGCCTTCGGAAAGGCCTCGGCGAGGCGGCAGGTGAGGATGCCCGGGCCGGATCCGGCGTCGATGATGCGGGCGGGATCCTGGGTGAGGAGGCCGGTCCTCAGGTCCTGGATGATCTGGGTGTACTGCGGGGCGAACACGGAGGCACGCTGTTCGAGGGCCTCGGCCATGGTGGACCAGTCGTGGTCCTTGCTGTGGTGGGTGGGGCCGTGGGTGTCGTGCGTGTCGTGTCCGCCGTGGGTGCCGTGTCCGTGATGTGTCATGTCCGCCTCCGCAAGCTCCGGGTCCGTCTGCCGGTCCCGCCAGGGTGGGCTCCGGTTCCGCCGGACGGCAAGCGCGCTTGCGGTTCCGGCAACTTTTCCCCCACCCCGCCCCCTTCCCGAAACCGGGGGGCTCCGCCCCCGGACCCCCCTTGGGGCTTCGCCCCCTGCCCCCCCCATCGCGCTCAACGCGCTCGTCCTCAAACGCCGGCGGGATGGGGGAAGATCAACCGGCCGCAGCCGGGACGTCGCCGCTGTCTCGCACCAGAGCCACCACCCGGAACCTCGGATCCCCACGGGGCTCGTCCGGGGACGGGAGGTGCTCCATCCGGGAGGCCAGAGCCTCCAGCCCCGCTCCCCGCAGCGCCAGCGACTTCGCGAACCACCCCCGGCGTAGATCGCGCGCCACACCACGGGGCGTACGGCCCTGACCGTGACCGTCGAAGGCGGTCTCGGCCGGAAACGCCAGCCCGTGGGAGCGGCCCAGGCCGAGGACGTGGTCTCTCTCATCCGTGATCCGGCCTCCGCGGTGCGGGCCGAGCAGCGCGTCGATGTCCGAGCCCGTGTCGTGGCCCGCGACCTTGTCGACCGTGGCGACAAGCACCCCGCCGGGCCGCAGCACCCGCGCGCATTCGGCGATCACGGGCGCGGCGTCCGGCACCAGATGCAGCAGCCAGACCGCGGTCACCGCGTCGAACGTGGCATCAAGGAAGGGGAGCCGGGTGCCGTCGCCGCGGACGACCGCTCCGGGCAGCCGCTCGGCGGCCCGCGCCGTCATGCCGAACGCCGGGTCCACGCCCACGACTTGCCGACCAGGCGCGGTCAGTCTCTCGGTCACGATGCCCGTGCCGCAGGCCAGGTCCAGAAGGCGGCCGGTCCGTTCCGGCAGCAGTTCCCGTATCGCCGCGGCGCATGCCTCGGCCCGCGGGACGCCGCCCCGGGTGCGGTCGTAGTGGGCCGCTTCGGTTGTGTAGTCCAGCATTCACTTCGCCCCGTGACCGCCGGCCAGCGCCTCGACGCGTTCGGCGAGACCGAAGTCGAGGGCGGTCAGGGCGCCGCCCGCGCTGTGGGTGTTCACGGAGAGGGCGACCGTGTTGTAGCCGAGGGTGAGGTCCGAGTGGTGGTTCAGCTCCTCCTGCACCTGGGCGATGTGGACCACCATCGCGGTGGCCGCGAAATGCGAGCCGAGGCGGTACGAGCGGGTGAGGCCTGCCTCGGTCGCGGACCAGCCGGGCAGGTCGCGCAGGCGGTCATCGATGTCCTGCTGCGAGAGCGGTTCGGCAGACATCACGTACTCCTTGCGAAGGTGGGGATCACAGCACGTCCGGTCGGTTTCAGCCTGCCACAGACCTGCGGCGAGGGATGCTTCGGCGTTCGCGGATGCCTTACTGTCGGCGTATGACCAACGGGGTGGGGCCGCTGCTCAAAGCCTGGCGCGGGGAGCGGCGCATCAGTCAGCTGGAGCTTGCGCTGCGGGCCGGTTCGTCGGCGCGGCACATCAGCTTCGTGGAGACGGGCCGCTCACGGCCGAGTGAGGAGTTCCTGCTCCATATCGCCGAGCAGCTGGATGTTCCGGTGCGGGAGCGGAACGCGCTGCTGCTTGCCGCCGGTTACGCCCCGCACTACCGGGAGACCCCGCTGGACGAGCTCGGCACCCTGCGGGAGGGCCTCGAACAGCTGCTGCGCGGCTACGAGCCGTATCCCGCGCTGATCGTGGACGCCACGTACAACGTCGTCGCCGCCAATCGCGGGATCGCGATGCTCCTTGACGGGCTCGACGAGGAGCTGCTCGCGCCCCCGCTGAACGCGATGCGGCTCACCCTGCATCCGCGCGGCCTCGCACCGAGGATCCGCAATCTGGCGGAGTGGCGCGGTCATCTGCTGCACCAGATGGAGCGGCAGATCGCGCTGCGCCGTTCGGATGCGCTGCGCGATCTGTACGGGGAGGTGGCGGCGTATCCGGTGGCGGATCCGGGCGAGAGCGCGGTCGACGACTCGCCCGTCGCGTTCGTCGCCCTGCCGCTGCTCATCGAGCACGAGGGGCGGACTCTGTCGTTCGTCTCCTCGATCTCGACGTTCAACACGCCCATGGATGTGACGGTCGCCGAGCTGGCCATCGAGACGCTGCTCCCGGCCGACCCGGCGACGGTCAAGTATCTGCAGTCGCTGCTGCCCTGAGCCGGGCCTCAGCTCCTGGTCATGCTCAGCTCCTGGTCATGACCAGGAGCTGAGCATCGCCTTCAGGGCGGTGTACTGAAGCGCGGCGAACGCCGCCACGGTGGCGGCCTGCAGAACGATCCACACCGCGCCCACGGTGCTCGGCTCGAACCAGAGCAGCAGGGCGAGCAGACTCAGCACGGCCCACGCCAGATTGACCTCGACGACGGCCCGTACGGGCAGCACGGACGGCTGCCGTCGGGCGGCGATCAGGCCGACCCCGGCGGCGTAGGCGATCAGGGTGAGTCCGAGGCCGAGCAGCAGCCCCGGGCCGAGGCCGAGGAACCGCCCGAGCGGGCCGGAGGCCACGGCGTAGGCGAGTCCGTTGCCTCCGGTGACGACGGCATCGAGACCGAGGAACAGCCGGAGCGCCGCACGCGGCTCACGGCTACGCAGCAGGCCGGTGGTGGGGACCATGGACGAAGCGGACATGCGATCAACCTCCGACGCCGAAACGAGCACTTGGGCCGGCCGCCGGGAGGGAGTGCGCCGCCCCGGTGGCCGGTGGGTCCACCATGTCCCGCGGGCGGCGGGGCGGTCGATTACCTGCGGGGTAATGGCCGTGCGCACCGGGTGGCCGGCGGTCGGCCGCCGGGTGCCTGACGCCGTACCGGTCGCTCCCGGCGGCCGGGCCACCGCCCGTACGGCCCCCGTCGGCATGTGGTGCCCCACCAGCGGAATTACCGTCGCCTCAGGCGTGGCCGCCAGCGACAGGCGGTCCGCACGCGACACCCGTGCCCGCACGCGCCGACCGAGGGAGCCGAGCGGTGACCGACCCCGTGACCGAGCCGGGCGCCGCGCTGCTGCGCGCCGGGAGGTTCTTCCGGCGCGGCGAGGCCGCACCCGATCAGCACAGCGTGCAGTTGAAGGGCGGCCGACAGGCCGACGCCTTCTACCGGGACCGCTGGAGCCACGACAAGGTCGTGAACTCCACGCACGGCGTGAACTGCACCGGTTCCTGCCGCTGGAAGGTGTACGTCAAGGACGGCATCATCACCTGGGAAACCCAACAGACGGACTATCCGAGCGTCGGCCCGGACCGCCCGGAGTACGAGCCCCGCGGCTGCCCGCGGGGTGCCGCGTTCTCCTGGTACACGTACTCGCCGACGCGGGTGCGCTATCCGTATGTCCGCGGGGTGCTCCTGGAGATGTACCGGGAGGCGAAGGCACGGACCGGTGACCCGGTGCTTGCCTGGGCCGATGTTCAAAACGATCCGGAGCGGCGACGAACCTACCAGCGGGCCCGCGGCAAGGGCGGTCTGGTGCGGGCGTCCTGGGACGAGGCCCTGGAGATCGTGGCGGCCGCGCATGTGCACACCGTCAAGGAGCACGGTCCGGACCGCATCGCCGGTTTCTCGCCGATCCCGGCGATGTCGATGGTCTCGCATGCGGCGGGCGCCCGGTTCATGAGTCTCATCGGCGCGCCGATGCTGAGTTTCTACGACTGGTACGCGGATCTGCCGGTCGCATCCCCGCAGGTCTTCGGCGACCAGACCGACGTACCGGAGTCGGGCGACTGGTGGGACGCCGCGTATCTGATGATGTGGGGTTCGAACGTCCCGGTGACCCGTACCCCGGACGCGCACTGGATGGCGGAGGCCCGCTACCGCGGCCAGAAGGTCGTCGTGGTGGCGCCGGACTACGCGGACAACGCGAAGTTCGCCGACGAGTGGCTGCACCCGCATCCGGGCACGGACGCGGCGCTCGCGATCTCCATGGGGCATGTGATCCTCAGGGAGTTCTTCGTCGAGAGGAAGACGGAGTTCTTCGACGACTACGTGCGCCGGTACACCGATCTGCCGTTTCTGGTGACGCTGACCGAGAACGACGGCGGGTACGTTCCCTCGAAGTTCCTGCGGGCCTGCGATATCGGGCAGGGCGGAGAGGGAGCCGAGTGGAAGACCGTCGTCCTCGACGAGAACACCGGTCAGCCGGCCGTCCCCAACGGTTCGCTGGGTTTCCGCTGGACGGAGTCCGGCAAGGGCAGGTGGAATCTCGAGCTGGGCGGGATCGCTCCGCGGCTCTCGTTCCATGGCGCCGAGTTCGCGACGGGTGTCCCGGTCAGGCTGCCGCGCTTCGACACCGAGGGCGGTGAGCACGGCCAGGGACGCGGCGAGGTCCTCACCCGCGGGGTCCCGGCGACGCGGCTCGGCAGCCAGGACGGGCCGCTCGTCACCACGGTCTTCGATCTGCTGCTCGCGCAGTACGGCGTCGGCCGTGAGGGCCTGCCCGGCGACTGGCCCGAGTCCTACGAGGACGCGCGCACCCCCGGCACCCCGGCCTGGCAGGAGGCGCACACCTCGGTGCCCGCCGCGCAGGCCGTGAAGATCGCCCGGGAGTTCGCGCGGACCGCGGAGAAGTCCCGCGGCCGCTGCATGATCCTGATGGGCGCGGGCACGAATCACTGGTTCCATTCGGAGCAGATCTACCGCTCCTTCCTCGCCCTGCTGCAGCTGACCGGCTGCCAGGGCCGCAACGGCGGCGGCTGGGCGCACTATGTCGGCCAGGAGAAGTGCCGCCCGTCGACCGGCTGGGCGACCCTGGCGGGCGCCGGTGACTGGGGCAGACCGCCGCGGCAGATGATCGGCGCGGCGTACTGGTTCCTCAACACCGACCAGTGGCGTTATGACAAGTTCCGGGCCGATGTGCTCGCCTCGCCGCTCGGTGAGGGCCGTTTCGAGGGGATGACGGGCGCGGACTGCCTGGCCCAGTCGGCACGTTCGGGCTGGATGCCCTCGTATCCGACCTTCGACCGCAACCCCCTGGAGCTCGGCGAGGGCGAGGATCCGGTGGGGCGTGCCGTCTCCGAACTGAAGGCGGGCACCCTGAAGTTCGCCTGCGAGGACCCGGACGCGCCCGAGAACTGGCCGCGGGTGGTCACGCTGTGGCGGGCCAACCTGCTGGGCTCCTCCGCGAAGGGCGCCGAGTACTTCACCAAGCACCTGCTCGGCACGCACTCCTCGCTGCGCGCCGAGGAGGCCGGTCCCGAGGTGCGGCCGCGCGATGTGAAGTGGCATGAGGAAGCTCCCGAGGGGAAGCTCGACCTGCTGCTGTCCCTGGACTTCCGGCAGACCTCGTCCACGCTCCTGTCGGATGTGGTGCTGCCCGCCGCCACCTGGTATGAGAAGCACGATCTGTCGACCACGGACATGCACCCGTATGTGCACTCCTTCACCCCGGCCGTGAACCCGCCGTGGCAGGCACGCACCGACTTCGACACCTTCCTGGGGCTCGCCCGCAGGTTCAGCGAGCTGGCCCGCGACCATCTGGGCACCCGCAAGGACCTGGTGGCGACGGCGCTGCAGCACGACACACCGGGCGAGATGGCCCAGCCGGGCGGGGTGGCGCTCGACTGGAGACGCGGCGAGTGCGAGCCGGTGCCGGGCAGGACACTGCCGAATCTGGCGGTGGTCGAGCGGGACTACGCGGCGGTCGGTGAGAAGTTCGCGGCGCTCGGGCCGCTGGTGGAGAAGCTGGGCCTGCCCGCGAAGGGCATCGCGCTCAGACCCGGCCAGGAGGTCGAGGAGCTGAAGCAGCGCAACGGTACGGTGCGCGGCGGCCCGGCGGACGGGCGGCCGCTCCTCGACACCGCGGTCAAGGCGGCCAATGCGATCCTGGCGCTGTCCGGTACGACCAACGGCCGGCTCGCCACGCAGGGCTTTCGCACCCTGGAGGAGCGCACCGGGCAGGAGATGGCGCAGCTGGCCGCGGAGTCGGAGGGCAAGCGGGTCACGTACGCGGACACGCAGGCCGCGCCCGTTCCCGTGATCACGAGCCCGGAGTGGTCCGGCAGTGAGTCCGGCGGCCGGCGCTACACCGCGTTCACTCTCAACACCGAGCATCTCAAGCCCTGGCACACCCTGACGGGGCGCCAGCACTTCTTCCTCGACCACGACTGGATGCACGAACTCGGCGAGGCGCTGATCGGCTACAAGCCGCCGCTGGACATGCACCGCCTGTTCGGTGAGCCGCGGCTCGGCGCGGACGGCCACAAGGAGGTCACCGTCCGCTATCTGACCCCGCACAACAAGTGGTCGATCCACTCCGAGTACCAGGACAACCTCTTCATGCTGTCGCTCTCGCGCGGCGGCCAGAACATCTGGATGTCCCCGCAGGATGCCGAGGCGATCGGGGTGCGGGACAACGACTGGATCGAGGCGGTCAACCGCAACGGTGTGGTCGTGGCCCGCGCGGTCGTCTCACACCGGATGCCGCAGGGCACGGTGTACATGCACCATGCGCAGGAGCGCACGGTCGGCGTCCCGAAGACGGAGACCACCGGCAGGCGCGGCGGAATCCACAACTCGCTCACCAGGGTCCTGATGAAGCCCAGCCATCTCATCGGCGGCTACGCCCAGCTGTCCTGGGCCTTCAACTACCTCGGCCCGACGGGCAACCAGCGTGACGAGGTCACGGTCATCCGTCGCCGTTCGCAAGATGTGGAGTACTGAGATGCCCCGTCGCGAAGCGACTGTCGGACGCGTCATGGCGCAGGTCGCCATGGTCATGAACCTCGACAAGTGCATCGGGTGCCACACCTGCTCGGTGACCTGCAAGCAGGCGTGGACCAACCGCACCGGCATGGAGTACGTCTGGTTCAACAACGTCGAGACCCGGCCCGGGCAGGGCTATCCCCGGCGCTACGAGGACCAGGAGAAGTGGCAGGGCGGCTGGGTCCTGAACAGGCGCGGTGCGCTGAAGCCGAAGAACGGCGGGCGGCTGAAGAAGCTCGCGCAGATCTTCTCCAACCCGAAGCTGCCGGAGATCAAGGACTACTACGAGCCCTGGACGTACGACTACAAGAACCTCACCGACGCCCCGCTCGGCGATGACTTCCCGGTGGCCGAGCCGCGTTCGCTGATCACGGGCAAGCCGATGAAGATCGAGTGGTCCTCGAACTGGGACGACAACCTGGCGGGCGCCACCGAGCACGGCCCGCAGGACCCGATGGTCGAGAAGGTGCGCGAACAGGCGGCCGAGAAGGTGAAGTTCGCCTTCGAGCAGACCTTCATGTTCTATCTGCCGCGCATCTGCGAGCACTGCCTCAATCCGTCCTGTGTGGCCTCCTGCCCCTCGGGCGCGATGTACAAGCGCAACGAGGACGGCATCGTGCTCGTGGACCAGGACCGCTGCCGCGGCTGGCGGATGTGCGTCACCGGCTGCCCGTACAAGAAGGTCTACTTCAACCACAGGACCGGCAAGGCCGAGAAGTGCACGCTGTGCTATCCGCGGGTCGAGGTCGGCCTGCCCACGGTCTGCTCCGAGACCTGCGTGGGCCGGCTGCGCTACCTCGGCGTCATCCTCTACGACGCCGACAAGGTGACTCGGGCGGCCTCCACGAAGGACGAGAAGGCGCTGTACGAGGCCCAGTTGGGCGTGTTCCTCGACCCCGAGGACCCCGAGGTGCAGCGGGCCGCCGAGGCCGCGGGCATCGGGTACGACTGGATGGAGGCGGCCCGCCGCTCCCCCGTGCACGCGCTGATCAGCAAGTACAAGGTGGCGCTTCCCCTGCATCCGGAGTACCGCACCATGCCGATGGTCTGGTACATCCCGCCGCTCTCCCCCGTCGTCGACGCGCTCAGTGAGACGGGGCACGACGGTGAGGACGCGGGCAACCTGTTCGGCGCGATCGACTCGCTCCGTATCCCGCTCGAATACCTCGCGGAGATCTTCACGGCCGGCGATATCGCGCCCGTGCGCTCCTGCCTCGACAAGCTGGCCGCGATGCGCTCGCACATGCGGGCGATCAACCTCGGCGAGAGGCCCGACCAGGGGATCGCCGATGCGGTGGGCATGAGCGCGCAGGAGATCGAGGAGATGTACCGGCTGCTCGCCATCGCCAAGTACGAGGACCGCTATGTCATCCCGACGGCCGCAGTAAGCGATGCGAAGGCACTGGAGGAGTCGGCGCTCCCGGACACCTGCTCGCTCGACTACGAGGACGGTCCCGGCATGGGCGGCGACGGACCCTTCGGCCAGGACTCCGGCGGGGGCGAAGGCAGGAAGCAGCTGCCGCTGGTCTCCATCGAGAACTTCCACGCGGCCCGCAGACGCCAGACCTCCGACGAGGAGCCCGCCGATGTGAGGGAGCAGCAGTGAGCAACGCGGTCCTCTATCAGGCGGCCTCGATCTGCCTGACGTATCCCGACGACGCGTTCCGTGCACGGCTGCCTCTTCTGCGCGAGGCAGCGCCCGGGCTACGGGACTTCCTCACGTACGCCGAGGGCAGCGACGCCACCCGGCTGGCCGCGCACTACGTACAGGTCTTCGACTTCAAGAACCGGCACAGCCTGTATCTGAGCTGGTGGCGCGACGGCGACACCCGGCGGCGCGGGATGAGCCTCGTCGGCTTCAAGCAGGTCTACCGCGAGCACGGACTGGAGTTCACCGGCGAGGAGCTGCCGGACTTCCTGCCCGCGGTCCTGGAGTTCTCGGCGCAGGTCGACACCCGGCTGCTGCTGGAGTTCCGCCCGGGGCTCGAACTGCTGCGCCTCGCGCTCACCGAGCACGGCACACCGTACGCGGGCATCCTGCGGGCGGTATGTGCGACGCTGCCCGGCCCTTCCCCCAAGGACAGGGCGGCGGCGATGGCGATGGCCAGGTGCGGTCCGCCGACCGAGACCGTCGGTCTGGAGCCCTTCACACGCACGGGAGAGCCCTCATGAACACGTTCCTGTGGGGAGTCCTGCCGTATGTCGCCGCCGCGCTACTGATCGCGGGCACCTGGTGGCGCCACCGGTACGACAAGTTCGGCTGGACCACCCGCTCCTCCCAGGTCTACGAGTCGAAGCTGCTGAGCATCGCCTCGCCGATGTTCCACTACGGGCTGCTGTTCGTGCTCGCCGGCCATCTGATGGGGCTCTTCGTCCCCGCGTCCTGGACCGATGCCGTCGGCCTGGACGAGGCCGCGTACCACAGGCTGTCGCTGTACGCCGGTACGGCTGCGGGCGCGCTGGCGCTGCTCGGCATCGCGCTGCTCGTGTACCGCCGTCGCACCAAGGCCCCCGTGTTCCGGGCGACGACCGTCAACGACAAGGTCATGTACCTCGTCCTGCTCGCCGCGATCGTGATGGGCATGTGGGCCAAGCTCACCAACTCCTCGCCCTCCCACGGCTACGACTACCGCACGACGATCGCCCCCTGGGCCCGCTCGCTGTTCACGCTGCAGCCCGATATCGACCGGATGGTGGGCGTGCCGCTCACCTACCAGATCCACACCGTCATCGGTCTGCTGCTCTTCGCGCTGATCCCCTTCACCCGGCTGGTGCATGTGTTCAGCGCACCCGTGCAATACCTCTTCAGACCGTACGTGGTCTACCGCAGCCGCGAGGAGACTCAGCTGGGGGCGCGGGCCGACCGGCCCGGCTGGGAGCGCTCGGAGTCGTAGTCCTCGCGGGCATCGTGGGCGTCGGGCAGGTGCGGACGGGCGCGGATCGGTGACAGGTACACCGGCAGGAAGCTCAGGCAGAGGCAGATCCCGCCCGTCCAGACGGCCACGCGCAGGGAGGCGTACTCCGCGATGAGGCCGGAGGCGGCTGCCGCGAGGGCCATCGACCCGGTGAACATGAAGCGGAACGTGGCGTTCATACGGCCGAGCAGCCGGGCGGGCGTCAACCGCTGGCGCAGGCTCACACCGAGCACATTGCCGAGCCCGGTCTTGAACGTGAACAGGAACCACGCCCCCGCGGCCACCCACAGCCAGGCACCGCGGTCGATCAGCGGGACGACGAGCCCCATCGGCGCGACCCACAGGTTGACAGAAGCTGAGCGAGCCGAGCCACCAGGCGAGCGGCACGGAGGCGAGCAGTGCACCGCGGCACAGATCGGCGGTGACCAGGACCTTGCGGTGCCGCATCCGGTCCACCCAGGCGCCGGCGGGCAGTCCGATGACGAGGAACGCCACGGTGCTCAGGGCGCCGAGCAGCCCGACCTGGCCGGGACCGGAGCCGAGGGCGAGGACGGCGACCATCGGGACGGCCACGTAGGAGACGTTCGTACCGAGGACGTTGAGGACTGATGCGGAGAACAGGGTGCGGAAATCGCCTGTGCGCCAGGGTGATTGCTTGGACATGGGCTGCACCGTGCCCGGCTTCCGCAGGCGGGCGCCAATGTTTTGGTCTCAGCCGAATCCATCACCGCGGGAGGAGGAGCCGGATGCTGGAGATCGAGTTCTCGGCGGAGGACGTCGCGCGCACCCGTTTCGCCGTCTCCCCTCTGTGGGAGGTCGTCGCGGGCCTTCGGGTCCTCCTCGGCGCGGACACCCAGGGCATGCACCGGCGCTGGGTGGAGCAGGTGCGGCCGCGGATCGCCGCCGCGAAGCTCGACCTCGCGCCGCTTGCCTCGCTGGTGCACCTCGGCGCGCCGTCCATCCCGCCGTTCCTGTGCCCGCCGCCCGCCACACCGCTGCCGTCCCTCGACGTCGAACTCGCCGCACTGCGGGCCACCCCGCCCGAGCAGCTGCTGACCACCGCGGAAGTGACCGAGCCCGCGGTGGCTGCGCTGCGGGCCGACCCGGAGCACGGTCTCGCCCGCCTGTCCGAGGTGATCCGCGCGTACGGGGAGCTCGCGATGGCGCCGTACTGGCCGCGGATCCTCGCACTGCTCGAAGCCGATATCCAGTACCGGGCCCGGCGCCTCGCCGAGGGCGGCACCCGGCGCCTCTTCGACGACCTCAGCCCCCAGCTCTCCTGGGACGCGGGCACCCTGCACGTCAGCCTGCGGTTCCGGCGCGGGGTGCCGCAGCTCGACGGGCAGGGGCTGCTGCTCGTGCCCTCCGCGTTCGTCTGGCCGCGGGTGTTCTCCAAGACGCACACCGCCTTCCAGCCCACCTTGCGCTACCCCCCGCGCGGCATCGGCGCGTTGTGGTCGCCGGGGCCCGCGCCCGAGTCGGCCGCCCTCGGCGGGGTCCTCGGTGCCTCGCGTGCGCGGCTGCTCGCGGAACTGGCGGAGCCCGCGTCCACCACCGATCTGGCCCGGCGGACCGGGCTGAGTGCCGGTGGCGTCTCGCAGCATCTGTCCGCGCTGCGGGCGGCCGGGCTGGTCTCGGCGCACCGGGCCGGACGGGTGGTGCTGTACGCGCGGACGCGGGTGGCGGAGGAACTGGTGAACTCCGTGGCGGGCGCGCGCGGCTGAGGGTGGTTCAGGCGGCCCCGCCCCTGGGGTCGTGTTCGTCGTCGACGATCTCCGCGTCCACCACGTCCTCGGCGGGCCGGTCCTGCTCGGCCGCCGCCTCCCGGGGACGGTCCTCGGTGGCCGGGCCTCGAGTCTGCCACTGAGCCCGGGCGTACATCGCCTGCCCCATGCGCTGACTGACGCCGGCCAGCTTCTCCGTGGCGGACCGCAGTTCCTCGCTGTCCGCGGCGGGCCGCCCGATCACGGCCTTCAGCTCGCCGAGCGCGGACTCGACCTCGGACTTCGCCTCCGCGGGGATCTGCTCCGCGTTCTCGTCAAGGAACTGCTCGGTCCGGTAGGCGAGTTGCTCGGCGGTGTTGCGGGTCTCGGCGGCCTCCCGGCGCCTGCGGTCCTCGTCCGCGTACTGCTCGGCCTCCCGCATCATCCGGTCGATGTCGTCCTTCGGGAGCGCGGAGCCGCCCGTGACGGTCATCTTCTGCTCGCGGCCCGTCGCCAGGTCCTTCGCGAAGACGTGCATGATCCCGTTGGCGTCGATGTCGAAGGTCACCTCGACCTGCGGGACCCCGCGCGGCGCGGGCGGCAGGCCGGTGAGGTCAAAGACGCCGAGTTTCTTGTTGTGCGCGGCGATCTCCCGTTCGCCCTGGAAGACCTGGATCCCGACGGAGGGCTGGTTGTCGGCGGCGGTCGTGAAGACCTCCGAACGGCGCGTGGGGATCGTGGTGTTGCGCTCGATGAGGCGGGTCATGATGCCGCCCTTGGTCTCGATGCCGAGGGACAGCGGGGTGACGTCGAGCAACAGCACGTCCTTCACATCGCCGCGGATCACACCGGCCTGCAGGGCCGCGCCGACCGCCACGACCTCGTCCGGGTTGACGCCCTTGTGCGGTTCCTTGCCGGTGAGTTCCTTGACCAGTTCCGTGACGGCGGGCATCCGGGTGGAGCCACCGACGAGGATCACGTGCTCGACGGCGGAGAGCTTGATGCCGGCGTCCTTGACGGCCTGGTGGAAAGGCTGCTTGCAGCGGTCGAGGAGATCCTGGGTGAGCTCCTGGAACCGGGAGCGGGTGAGTTTCTCCTCCAGATGCAGCGGACCGGCGGAACTCGCGGTGATGTAGGGCAGGTTGACGGTCGTCTCGTTCGCGCTCGACAGCTCGGTCTTCGCCTTCTCGGCGGCCTCGCGCAGCCGCTGCACGGCCATCTTGTCCCGGGCGAGATCGATGCCGTGCCCATTCCTGAACTGTGTGACGAGATGCTCGACGACCCGCTGGTCCCAGTCGTCCCCGCCCAGCAACGCATCGCCGTTGGTGGCCTTGACCTCGATGACGCCGTCGCCGATCTCGAGCAGTGATACGTCGAAGGTGCCGCCGCCGAGGTCGAAGACGAGGACGGTCTGCTCGTCGCCGCGGTCGAGTCCGTAGGCGAGCGCCGCGGCCGTCGGCTCGTTGATGATCCGCAGCACCTTGAGGCCCGCGATCTCACCGGCCTCCTTGGTGGCCTGGCGCTGTGTGTCGTCGAAGTACGCGGGCACGGTGATCACCGCATCGGTGACGGTCTCCCCGAGATACGCCTCGGCATCCCGCTTCAGCTTCTGCAGCACCCGCGCGGACAGCTCCTGCGCCCGCAGCCGCCCGCCGTCGATCGTCCCCTGGTCGGGAAACCGCCAGTTCACCTCTCCCATATGCCGCTTGACGGAGCGTGCGGTGCGCTCGACGTTGGTGACCGCCTGCCGCTTGGCGACCTCACCGACGAGCACCTCACCGTTCTTCGCGAAGGCGACGACGGACGGTGTCGTACGCGCCCCTTCGGCATTGGCGACCACGGTGGCCTCGCCGCCTTCGAGGACGGCGACCACGGAGTTCGTCGTCCCGAGATCGATCCCGACCGCACGCCCCATCCCGAACCCCTTCCCGCCGTCACCCCGGACTCCCCAGGACAAAACCGCGGCGCCCTGTTGTCAATGCCCCGAGCGGTGGCGTGCTCCGCACAAGCACCGGCAGCGGTCGAAAGCGGCGCTCCGGGCGGAACCGGGCACGCCGACGCCCCCGGACCCTGGGGTGCGGGGGCGTCGGCGGTGCGGAGGTGTCAGGCGAGCTTGGCCGTGAGGGTGATCGTGGTGCCGGTCATGGCCTGGCTGACCGGGCAGTTGGCCTTCGCCGTCTCCGCCGCCGCGGTGAAGGCGGCCTCGTCGAGGCCGGGGACCTCACCCTCGACCGTGAGGTGGATGCCGGTGATGCCCGTGCCCGGCTGGAAGGTGACGTCGGCGGAGGTCACCAGCCTGGTGGGCGGGTTGCCTGCGCCGGCCAGGGCGTGCGAGAGGGCCATCGAGAAGCAGCTGGAATGCGCGCCCGCGATCAGCTCCTCGGGGCTGGTCTTTCCGTTCGCCTCCTCCGCGCGAGAGGGCCAGGACACCGGCTGCTGGCTGATGCTGCCGGACGAGTCGAAGGTGACGGTGCCGGCACCCTCCATGAGGGAGCCTTCCCAGACGGTGTGTGCGCTGCGCGTGGTGGCCACGGCGGTTCCTTCCTGTGCGGGACGTCCATGGACGGTCGGGTGACGTCCACCCCCATCCGACCACATCCGTACGCCCGTCCGCGCCCGGGTCACACAGAATCCGACGCACGGTCACGCGGAACACGGAGCGTTTCCGGTGCATCCAGCTCCGCCGGGTCCGGCTCGGGCACCGGCACCTGCGGTCCACCGGCCTCCCGCAGCCAGCGGCGCAGGACGCGGTGGACGCGCTCGGCGCCGACGAGTTCGCAGCCTTCGGGGACCGGGGCGGACAGGGCGCGCGGGGAGAGCAGGAAGGGCTGGGCCTGTTCGCCGCCGAGGCCGCCGTGCGAGCCGATCTGCTCCTCGAACGCGAGGACCTCGCCTTCCTCAAGCGCCGAGTTGACCATGATGTCGGCGGTGTGCGGGAACGAGTCGGTGCGCCGTACGGCCTCCAGGGCGCCCGGACCGAAGTCCTTCAGCGGCCCCAGTTCCCGCCCGTCCTCGGCGGCTTCGTCCAGATACAGCTCGCCGCCGCGGGCACCGAGAACGACCGGGCCGCGTTCGGAGCGTACGAGAAGGAAGCCGATACCGGGATGGTTGGCGAGGGTGGCGAGGAGCGCCGGGTGGCGGGCGTCGATCTGCTCGCGTGTCATCCGCTCGGGCACATCGGGGAACGAGACGAGCCCGAGGTTCCCCGAGGCCAGCACGAGTGGGTCCTTGCCGGCCGGCGGCCGGTGCTCGTGCCGGCCCTCCTCCACGGGCCGGTGCATCGCGGCCCGCACCGCCGCACGGGCCTCGGCGCCGCTGCGGGTGCCGCGGGCCCTGCGCGGCACGGGCAGCCCGCAGCCGGCGCGCACCAGGTCGGCGAGGGACAGGCCGTAGCGGGAGCGGAAGGTCTCGCCGGGGCTCTGCCCGTGGTCGGAGAGCAGCACGATGCGGTACGGGCGCGGGGCATGTTCGGCGACCTTCGCGATCAGCGCGAGCGAACGGTCGAGGCGCCGCAGCACCAGGGCGGCGTCTTTGCTGTCCGGACCCGAGTGGTGGGCCACCTCGTCGTACGCGACGAGATCCGCGTAGACCGCGGTGCGGCCCACCAGCATGTCCCCTATCACCGCGGCGACCACGACATCACGCTCGACGACGGTGGCGAAGGCGCGGATCAGCGGATAGAGCCCGCCGCGCGCCACGCGCGGCCGAGTCCTTCTGATCCGGCCGCGCGTGGACTGGCAGATCTCGCGGCCCACTTCGGCGATGAACGACATCGCGGTACGGACCGCGTTGGCGGGATCGGAGAAGTAGGCGAAATAGCCGGCGCGTGAACGGTTCTCCTTGCCGCGGCGGGCCGCGACCGACAGAACGAGCGCGACCTGGTCGGCGCCGCCGCTGAACAGGTTGCCGCGGCTCGCGCCGTCCACGGCGAGCAGCCCGCCGTCGCCGGTGCGTTCGACGGCGCGGCGCTGCAGCTCCACGGCGCTCGCGGGACGGTTGCAGACCATCACCTCGCCGGTGTCCTTCTCGTACCAGCGGAAGGCGGGGACGTCGTGGTTGGAGCCGTGCAGGATGCCGAGCTGGCTGGCGCCGGTCTGGCTCGACCAGTCGGTGCGCCACGGGGTGAGGCGGTGGGTGTCCGCGAGCCATGCGGCGATCGTGGGCAGATGCCCGGCGTCGACGGCCCGCCGCAGCACGCCGTGGCCGACGCCGTCGAGCTGGATGAAGACCGTGCCGGGCAGGCGGGGGCCCTTCGCAGCCGCGACCTGTTTGCGGCGTCTTCGGTCCGCAAGCCGGTACAGCCTGCGGCGGTAGGCGTCGTCGTCGCGGACCGCGAGCGCGGCGGCCGTCGCGGAGGCCACGGCGGACATGACCGCGGCGACGACCACGGCTGTCTCCAGGGCGGCCTCCCCGCGGCCGTCGGGGATGAGGCGCAGGGCGATGAGCAGGAGGGAGCCGTTGAGGAGGAAGACGAGCAGGCCGAGGACCAGGGCGGGGACAAGCAGCAGGGCACGTACGAGCAGGGGCCAGACGAGGGCACTGAGCAGGCCGAAGACGGCGGCGCCGATGCCTGCGGTGATGCCGATACGGGTGGCGCTGTCGCCGGAGGCGGCCTGGAGACGGAAGTCGGGGAGGATACCGGCGAGGATCAGCATCGTGAGGGTGCTCGCGGCCCAGACGGCCAGGATGCGCCACAGGGTGCCGAGTCTTCGGCGCCAGTGCTCTTCTTCGGCCACGGTCACCTCGCGATCGTTCCAGGGGCCCCGGGGCCAAGGTTTTCATATGAGGCGGGGGGATTGTGGGGGTGCGGGCGGGTGGCGCCCGCGGCGGAAGGCCTGACGGTCGCCCACCAGGCTGAAGTCAGCCAAGCCGGGCGAAACGTGGCCGCAGGGCTATGGTCGTAGCAGTCGGGTGTGCGGGCGGAGGAGGCAGCGGTCGGTGGAGATCACCTGGTGGGGGCATGCCACCTGCACGGTGGAGGACTCGGGAACCCGCGTGCTCACCGATCCGCTGTTCGCCCGGCGGCTTGCCCATCTGCGCCGGCGCCGCGGTGAGGTACCGCCACGGCTGGCCGCCGAGGCCGATGCCGCGCTCGTTTCGCATCTGCATGCCGATCATCTGCATGTGCCCTCGCTGGCATGTCTCGCCGCCGGTACAACGGTGGTGCTGCCGCGCGGGGCCAGGGACGCCGTGCCCGGGCTGCGGAAGCTGACGCGGCTGCGGTTCGTCGAGGTCGTGCCCGGGGACGAGGTGAAGGTCGGCAAGGTGCGTGTGCGGGTCGTGGCCGCGCGGCACGACGGTCGGCGGCTGCCGGTCGGGCCGCACCGCTCCCCCGCACTCGGGTTCGTCGTGGAAGGGGCCGCACGGACGTACTTCGCCGGTGACACCGGGCTGTTCGAGGAGATGGCGGAGGCGGTCGGCGCGGTCGATGCGGCGCTCCTTCCGGTGGGCGGCTGGGGCCCGTTCCTCGGGCCCGGGCATCTGGACGCGGCAGGTGCCGCCGAGGCGCTCGCCCGGATCGGGCCGCGCAGTGCGGTGCCCGTGCACTTCGGCACGTACTGGCCGATCGGGATGGACGCGGTACGGCCGCATGAGTTCCACACGCCTGGCACGGAGTTCGTACGGCAGGCCGCTCGGCGGGCTCCGGAGGTGGCGGTGCATCTGCTGGACCAGGGCGAGAGTGTGCGGCCGGAGGTCGCACGGTGAGCCTGCTCCCCCTCGCCGGCTCCGTCGCCGAGTCCGTACCTGCGGAAACCACGCAGCAGGCTGTCGGCTACCCCTCGCTCTTCCTGCTCGTGGTGCTCGGCGCCCTGGTACCCGTCGTGCCGACGGGGGCCGTGGTGAGTTCGGCCGCGGCGCTCGCCTTCCATCACTCGGCGCCGCAGTCGCAGTTGTACGTGTTCGTGGTGGCGGCGCTGGCCGCGTTCACCGGGGACTCCGTGCTCTACTGGCTCGGCGCGCGCGGGATGCGCTCGCGCAACGGCTCGCGGTGGCTCAGGGCCATCCGCGACCGTGCCCCGCAGGAGCGGCTCGAACAGGCGCAGCACAAGCTGCACGAGCACAGTGTGTCGGTGCTCGTGCTGTCCCGGCTCGTGCCCGCCGGACGGATCCCGGTGATGCTCGCCTGCCTGATCGCCCGGTGGCCGCTGCGGCGCTTCGCCCGCGGCAATCTGCCGGCGTGCCTGGCCTGGGCGGCCACGTATCAGCTGATCGGGATCCTGGGCGGCTCGCTGTTCCCGGAGGCGTGGCAGGGCGTGGCCGCCGCGGTCGGTGTGACGGTGCTCATCAGTGCGGGGCCGTCCGTGTGGCGGCGGATGCGGGTGCGGGTGCGGTCCGGCGTCCAGTGAGGCGCGGGCCGGTCCGGCGCCGGGCGAGGTGCGGGGGCAGGGGTTGCGGGTGCGGTCCCTGTGGAAGGCAGCCCGGGCCGGGGTCCGCGGGACCGTTTCAGCTCGGTGTCAGGCCGTCCCGGGCGGGTTCCACGACGCGGGATGCGCCCACCGGCAGGTCCCACAGGTCCTCACGGGCCCGGCCCGCCGCGCGCCAGGCCGCGCGGACCCGCTGCAGAGGTTCGAGGACCGGCTCGGCGGAGAGCAGGAAGGTGCCCCAGTGCATGGGCGCCATCCTCCGCGCACCCACGTCTCCCGCCGCCCGTACGGCCTCCTCCGGGTCGCAGTGCACATCGCGCAGCCACCACCGCGGCTCGTACGCGCCGATCGGCAGCAGGGCCAGATCGATGCCCGGATGGCGTGCGCCGATCTGCTCGAACCAGTGGCCGTACCCCGTGTCGCCCGCGAAGTAGACCTTGCGGCCGAGGCGGTCGGTGAGCACCCAGCCGCCCCACAGGGTGCGGCAGGTGTCGGTGAGGGCGCGCTTGGACCAGTGATGCGCGGGCACACAGTCGAAGCGCACGCCCTGCAGTTCGGCGGCCTCCCACCAGTCGAGTTCGGTGACGCAGACGAAGCGCCGGCGGCGGAACCAGCGGCCGAGCCCGGCCGGCACGAACACCGGGGTGTGGCGCGGCAGTCGCTTGAGGGTGGGCGCGTCGAGGTGGTCGTAGTGATTGTGGCTGATGACGACGGCGTCGACGGGCGGCAGCGCCCTGAAGTCCACGCCGGCGGGCGTCACCCGGGCCGGGGTGCCGAGGATCCTGCGGGACCACACGGGGTCGGTGAGCACGGTCAGGCCACCGATCCGCAGCACCCAGCTGGCGTGTCCCACCCAGGTGACGGCCAGGGTGTCGGCATCGGCCTCCGGTAGCGGACCGGGTTCGAAGGGCAGCTGCGGGATGTCCTTGAGACTCGCGCGGTCCGGGCGTACGGCGCCCTCGCGGGCGAAGCGGGCCAGGGCCTTCACGCCGGGCAGAGGTGCGGTGAGGCGGTCGGCGAACGAGCGGGGCCAGGTGCGGCGTTCGGCGAGCGGCCGCAGTGCGGTGGCGGCGGGGGCGGTGGCGAGGTCCGCTCGGGCGGTGAGGGACTGCGACTCCTGGGTCATCGGGGCGGCTCCGTTGGCTGGGCGTCGGCACGCAGAGCGTCGAGGGCGCCGGCCAGGCCGGTGAGCGCCCGGTGGACATGCGGGAGTTCCAGGGGGTCGGTCGCGGCGAGGGCGGCGAGGCGCTGCTCGTTGTCGCCGCCGAGCAGCGGGCCCACCGGGAGGCGGGCGCGCAGGGCGTCGAGTCCGTCGCCGAAGCGGTGGCCGCCGGGCACGGGCATGCCGAGGTGCTCGGTGAGGTGGTCCTCCAGTTCCATCGCGTCGGTGACGCCGCGCCGCGCGAAGGCTTCGCGCAGCGGCCCGAAGTCGGCGTACAGGTGCCGTCCCGCGACCGGTGCGCGCCCGAAGGCGCCCGCGGCGAGCACGATGCGGTGCACGGTCTCGGCGAGCCTCGCGTACAGCCGTACGGCGGCGGTCAGCCGGTCGGTGACCTCGGCGGGTTCACCGAGCGCGTGGGCCGCGGCCGCGGCGACGGGGGCCGCGACGGTGGAGCCGAGCGCGGTCAGGACGTCGAGCGCACGGGCCCTGAGCATCAGGCCCTCCGCGGTGTCCGGGAAGCGGGCGATCGCGGCGGGCCAGTCGGGCGGCAGGTAGCCGCCGGAGAGATCGGCGAAGACGGTGACGTGCTGCGGCCGCATCTCGGCGGGGCCGATGAGAATGGTCTCCTCGGGATGGTGCAGGGTGTCGCGCCAGGTCTCGTCCGAGGCGATGTGCAGTCCTTCGCCGAGCGCCGCCTCCAGCGTCTCGTGCAGCACTTCCGGCGGCGGCACGGTCGCGGTCGGATCATCGGCGACGGAGACGACGAGCAGCCGGGGGTCGCCGCCTTCGGCGCGCACTCTCCGTACGGTTTCGAGCAGAGCGTACGGATCGGGCACTCCCCCGCATTCGGGCGGTGTGGGCACGTGGAAGGCCTGCCGGCCCAGGAGCCGCACCTGGGGTGCCCACCAGGCGGGGCAGGGGCGCGGCAGCAGCACATCGCCGCCGGTCGCGGCGGTCAGGGCCAGCAGCAGCGGGGCGGCGCCGGGTGCGGCGGCGGTCCGGTCGCGTTCCACCGGCATGCCGCGCCGCCGCCAGTAGCCGGCGGCGGCCTCGCGCAGGGTGGGGCTGCCGCCGGGTGGTTCGGTGTGGGCGCGGCCCGCGGCCGCCGCGAGTACGGCGGCGAGTTCGGGGAGAGGGGGCAGTCCGGGGTCGGGGGCGGGCGGTCCGTAGCGGACCGGGCCGTGACCCTCGGGGACCGTCCGCGGCATCCTGCCTCCGTGGTCTCGTTCGGGGTGAGGGGGTTAGGGCGTGTCCAGGTCCGAGGAGCGGCGGCGGATCTTGTAGCAGGCGGCGCCAAGTGCGCCGAGGACCAGGGCCGCTCCGGTCAGCATCGTCTGCGGGGAGTCGGTGAAGCTGCCGCCGATGCCGCCGCGTACGCCGTGGTGGAGTGGGGCGTCGCGGGTGACGGTGAAGCTCGCGCTCCACCGGCCGTCGCCGGGGCAGGTACCGTCCACCGTCCATGGTGAGGTGCTGCCCACGCCGCTGTTGGGGCTGCTGCCGGAGAAGGCGGCGTCGGCGGCGATCCTGGCCATGCCGCTGTAGGCGGGGCCGACGCCGGGGATCACGGCGTTCTCGACCCGGCGCAGGCGGGCGGAGCCGCCCACGAAGGCCTGCGAGCGCGCACGGATGTGTTCCGGATACATGCCGCGGTCGGCATAGGGGCAGGAGACGGAGACGGTCACCGTGCCGCCGGGCGCTGCGGTACGCGGGCTGACCTCCGCGGCGGTGTCGCCCGCGTGGGCCGCGGGTGCGGCCTGGGCCAGGGCGGCGGCGGTGAGCGCGGCGGCCGCGCACACCCGGGCGAGCGTGGCTGTGCTCGCCCGGCCGGCGCACGCTCGGGGTGCGGGCCGGCCGGACTCGGAGCCTGATTCCGGTCTTCTGCGCATGGCTGCGGGCTCCTTCGGGGCCGACGGCTGCGGCCGGGAGTTCGTGCCGCGCCCTCATGGAAACCCCGAGCCCTCGGCCCCCGCCTGTGCCGACGGTCCATTCGCGGGACGGCGGGGGCCGGTCGGGTGACTGGCGCCGATGCGCCTCAGCGGACCCGTTCGACGCGCCGTTCGTCCCACACCGGCTCGGTGGACTCCCGTACCCTCCCGTCCGAGCCGAACACCAGATAGCGGTCGAAGGACCGCGCGAACCAGCGGTCATGGGTGACGGCGAGCACCGTGCCCTGGAAGGACTCCAGGCCCTCCTGCAGGGCCTCGGCGCTCTCCAGGTCGAGGTTGTCGGTGGGCTCGTCGAGCAACAGGGCGGTGCAGCCCTTCAGTTCGAGCAGCAGGATCTGGAAACGAGCCTGCTGGCCGCCGGAGAGCCGGTCGAAGCTCTGCTCCGCCTGTTGGGTCAGCTCGTAGCGCCGCAGCCGTGACATGGCCGCGCCGCGGTCCTTGGCGTGGTCGCGCCAGAGGATGTCGAGGAGGCTGCGGCCGGTCAGCTCGGGGTGGGCGTGGGTCTGGGCGAAGTGTCCCGGCACGACGCGCGCGCCGAGTCGCCACTTCCCGGTGTGGGCCACTTCGCCGTTGGCGAGCAGGCGCAGGAAGTGGGATTTGCCGGAGCCGTTGGAGCCGAGGACGGCGACCCGTTCGCCGTAGAAGACCTCCAGGTCGAAGGGTTTCATCAGACCGGTGAGTTCGAGGTTCTCGCAGGTCACCGCGCGTACGCCGGTGCGGCCGCCGTGCAGCCGCATGGAGATGTCCTGCTCGCGCGGCGGCTCCGGCGGCGGTCCGGCCTCCTCGAATTTGCGCAGCCTGGTCTGGGCGGCGCGGTAGCGCGAGGCCATGTCGGGGCTGTTCTCGGCCGCCTGGCGCAGGGTGAGGACCAGCTTCTTGAGCTGGGCGTGCTTCTCGTCCCAGCGGCGGCGCAGCTCCTCGAAGCGCGCGAAGCGTTCCTTGCGGGCCTCGTGGAAGGTGGCGAAGGAGCCGCCGTGCACCCAGGCGTCCGCGCCGGCCGGGCCGGGTTCCACGCTGACGATCTTCTCGGCGGCGCGGGCCAGCAGCTCGCGGTCGTGGGAGACGAAGAGCACGGTCTTGCGGGTCTCGGCCAGGCGCTCCTCGAGCCAGCGCTTGCCGGGCACGTCGAGGTAGTTGTCGGGCTCGTCGAGGAGCAGCACCTCGTCGGTACCGCGCAGCAGCGACTCCAGGACCAGGCGCTTTTGTTCGCCGCCGCTGAGGGTGCGGACATCGCGGAACTGGGCCCGCTCGTACGGCACGCCGAGCGCCGCCATCGTGCACATGTCCCAGAGCGTCTCGGCCTCGTAGCCGCGGGCCTCGGCCCAGTCGGCCAGGGCCTGCGCGTACTGGAGCTGGGCGGCCTCGTCGTCCACCGTCATGATCGCGTGCTCGGCGGCGTCGACGGCCTTCGCGGCCTCCCGGATACGGGGCGTGGCGACGGAGACGAGCAGGTCACGCACCGTGGTCTCGTCCCGTACGGAGCCGATGAACTGCGGCATCACCCCGAGGCCGCCGCTGATGGTGACGCTGCCGCCGTGCGGCTGGAGCTCGCCTGAGAGGAGGCGCAGGAGCGTGGTCTTGCCCGCGCCGTTCGGGCCCACGAGGGCGACAACGGCGCCCTCGCCGACCCTGAAGGAGACATCGCCGAGCAGCGCCCTCCCGTCGGGGAGGTAGTACTCGAGGTGCGCGGCTTCCAGATGTCCCATGGAGCGGATTCTGCGGTCCCGGTTCGGGCCGCGGCAAATGGATTTCCGTGCACCTGGCCGCCGACGCACCTGGCCGCCGACACCCACTCATCTCGCATCTCAAGATTCAGGTCTCACTATCTGGCGAGATCGCGTACGGTTCCCCTCAACGCGCCAGGCAGGGACGCCTGGTGCTCAGCCGGAGGGAGACCGGTCATGGCCGAGGAGACCGCCGTTTACACGCATGGGCACCACGAGTCCGTGCTGCGCTCGCACACCTGGCGCACCGCCGCCAACTCCGCGGCCTACCTGCTGCCGGAGCTCAAGCCCGACCAGCGGATCCTGGACGTGGGCTGCGGGCCCGGCACGATCACGGCCGATCTGGCGGCGCTGGTCCCCGAAGGGCATGTGACGGGCGTCGAGCTTGCCGCGGACATCCTGGAGCAGGCGCGGGCCACGGCCGCCGAGCGCTGCCTGACCAACACCCGCTTCGAGCCGGCCGATGTGCACGCGCTGCAGTACGCCGACGACAGCTTCGACGTCGTACACGCGCATCAGGTGCTGCAGCATGTGGGCGATCCGGTGCAGGCGCTGCGCGAGATGCGCCGCGTGACCCGCCCCGGCGGGATCATCGCCGTCCGCGATTCGGACTACGCGGCCATGACCTGGTACCCGCAACTGCCGGTGCTGGACGAGTGGCTGGCCCTGTACCAGCGGGTCGCCCGCGCCAACGGCGGGGAGCCGAACGCCGGGCGCCGCCTCAAGTCCTGGGCTCTGCGGGCCGGCTGCACGGACATCACCGCCACCTCGGGGACCTGGACGTACTCCACGCCCGAGGAGCGTGCCTGGTGGAGCGGCCTGTGGGCGGACCGCACGACGGCCTCCTCGTACGCGGGCATCGCCGTCGAGGGCGGGCATGCGAGCAGAGCGGAGCTGGAGCGGATCGCGGCGGCCTGGCGGGCCTGGGGGCAGGCGGAGGACGGCTGGTTCTGCGTCCTCCACGGGGAGCTGCTGATCCGCGCCTGAGTGCCGCCGGACCGGCCTCACCGGCCGCCGCTCCGTTCGCCGGAAACGATCTCCCCGGCGCCGAGGGCCAACTACCCTCGGTGCCATGGAGATTCTGGGCACCACGCTGCGTATCTGCGTCGAGGACCTGGAGGCCTCGGTGGCCTTCTACGAGCGGCTCACCGGAGCCCGAGCGCTGCGCTTCGAGCGCGGCGGGGTCCAGGTCGCCGCGGTCGGCTGCTTTCTGCTGATGAGCGGGCCCGAGGCCGAGCTCGAAGTGCTGCGCAAGGTCACGGCGACGATCGCGGTGCCCGATGTGGACGAGGCGCAGCAGGTGCTCAGCGCCTCCGGCGCACACGTCGTGGCGGGTCCGGTGCCGACACCGGCGGGCCGCAACCTGATCGCGATCCACCCGGACGGCACCGTGTTCGAGTACGCGGACCAGAAGGCCGTACGCGACTGAGACGGCGGCGGGCGGAACCCGGCGCCGTCAGGACGGCACGGAACCGGCGAGGGCGTCGACCAGGAGGTCGGCGAGGAGTGCGCCGCAGGTACCGTCGGGGTCGAGGTCCGGATCGTAGATGGTGACGTTGATGCCGACGCAACGCCCGGAGGCGGCCAACGTGCCGAGCAGGGCGACGAGTTCCTCGGGCAGGAGACCGTCCGGGTCGGGCGCGTCGACGGCGGGCATGACGCTCGGATCCAGACTGTCGGCGTCGAAGTGCACCCAGAATCCGTCCAGTTCGGCGATCTCCAGCGTCTGGCGTGTGGCGCCCGCGATCTCGGCGGGGCCCCACTGCCTGATCTCACCGACGCTCGCGTTGGGGATCCGCAGGCCGCGCAGTTCCTCGCGCTGCGGGTCGTCGTCGCGGATGCCGAGAAGGCGTACGTCCGTGTCCCCGAGGTACGGGCGCAGTCCCTCGATGTCGGTCAGGTCGGCCTGGCCTCGGCCGGTCGCCAGAGCCAGTTCCTCGCCGCCGGCGGCGCCGACGTGCTCGGAGTTGCCGGGGTGGCGGAAGTCGGTGGATCCGTCGATCGCCGCGAGGCCGTAGCGTCCGATGCGTCGCATGGCGAGGGAGGCGCCGAGCTGGATCGAACAGTCCCCGCCGAGCACCACGGGGAAGTCGCCTGCGCGCAGATGGTGCTCAATGCGGTCGGCGAGCCGCACGGTGTAGGAGGCGATGGCCTCGGCATTGAAGACCCCGTCGCCCTCCTTCCAACCGCCGCGGTCGTAACGCGGCGGGACGACCACGCCGCCCTCCAGCGCGCCGAGACGCTGCACGATCCGCTGCTCACGCAGCGCTCCGGCCAGCTTGTAGACGCCGGGGACGGTGCCGGGGGCCGGTGGGCGCAGGCCCAGGTTCGAAGGTGCGTCGAGGACCACGATGCGTCGCATGGGTGCCATCCTGGACGACGCGGGGTTGATCGCTCAATGGGTATGCCGACTCTCCGGGCCCGCCAGGTCGGCCAGGTCCGCCAGGCCCGCCAGGTCCGCCAGGTCGGCCCAGTCGGCCGGCGCTGAATTCGACCACGGCGAGTTGCCCCGCCGGGTGCACGCCGACCAGCTTCAGCCCCGCTTCACCTGCCAGCTCGGCGAGTTGGGCCGCGGTGCGCTCCTTGCCGGTGAAGAACACCAGCATCCGTAGGTCCATTTCGGTACTGACCTCCCCGCCGTCGCCGCCGATCTTCTCGATCCCCAATGGCACGCCCTTTCCCCCGGCTCCCCCGGCCCGCCCTCCGGCGGCGAACGCGGTCTGCGTCGCCTACCGGACCATTTCCCTCGTGAGGGCCCATCGCTCATGGTCGCGCCATGCCCCGTCCACGTACAGGAAGTCCGGCGAGAAGCCCTCGATGCGGAAGCCGCAGCGTCGGGCGAGGACGATGGACCTCGCGTTGGCCGGCTGGACGTTGATCTCCAGGCGGTGCAGGCCCAACGCGGGACCGAAGGCGTGATCGATGACCAGGCGCAGACCTTCGGACATCAGGCCCTGACCGGCCGCGTGCGCGAAGGCCCCGTACCCCAGGGCGCCGCACTGGAAGGCGCCCTGGACGATGTTGTTGATGTTGACGTAACCGGCGATCCGTCCGTCGTCGCGCGCACAGACGAGGAAGCCGGCCCGTGCGTCGTCCTCGATCAGGCGCTTCGCATAGACCGAGTACTGGCCGGCGGTCACCGGCGGGGCGAGCCACGGGTGGTGAAGTTCGCGGCTGGCACGGGCCAGCTCGGTGAAGGCCGCACCGTCGGCGTAGGTGAGGTGCCGTATCCCGACGCGGGGCCCGGTGGCGAGGTAGTCCGTACTGCCGTCCATGCCTGAACCCTAGGACCTGTCCGGCGCCCACCCGTGGTCCGGGGATCCCGTGGTGCGGGCAGGTGCCGGGTGTGGGCAGGTGCCGGGGGTCACTTCCGTCGTCTCATGAAGAAGGCTCCGCACAGGGCTCCGATCAGGGCCGTGAGCAGGAGCGCCATCCACAGCGGCATGGTCACCTGCGGGATCAGCAGACGGATCCTGGTGCTGCCGGTGTTCTCGAAGATGAAGACCAGGCCGAGGATGCCGATCGCGGCGACGCCCAGACGTCCCGGTGTCAGGAAGCGCTCGGTTCTGCCTTCGGTGCCGCTCTTCGTCTTGCTGGAGCCCATCGGGGTCCTTCCGTCCGGTGCCGCCGTCACCCCCAGGCTCAGCATGGGCAGCCGAGCACCGGCCCGCACCCGGCCGGTGCTCCTGCGGGTGGCGGAGTCCGCCGGACGGGTGAGGGAGCACGGCCCGTTCACCGCAGTGCCGGTATCTCCAGCCGTAGTTCGCCGGCGTCCGCGTCCAGGATCGCCGGCATGCCGAACGGGACCGTCAGCGCTCCGGCGCAGTGCCCGAAGCCGACCTCCTCCAGGACGGGTACGCCGAGGCCGCCGAGGCGGTCGGCGAGCACCGCGCGCACGCCTTCGTAGGGGCCGCACTCCTCCCAGGAGCCGAGCAGGATGCCCGCCACCCCGTCCAGCCAGCCGCTGCGCAGGAGCTGGGTGAGCAGGCGGTCGAGCCGGTAGTCCTCCTCGTCGATGTCCTCCAGGCAGAGCAGTCCGCCGCTCGCGGACGGCCGGGCGTGCGGGGTGCCGAGGTCCGAGGCGAGCAGGGCCAGGCAGCCGCCGAGGGTGGTGCCGCGTGCCCGCCCCGGCACGAGCGCCTTGCCGCGGGTGAGCGTCTGCACCGTCTCCGGGGCGAACAGCGTGGCCTTCAGGTGCTCCTGCGTCCCGGCGTTCTTGAGGAAGTCGAGGGCCGCGAGCATCGGGCCGTGCAGCGTCACCAGGCCGAGCCGCAGGGCGAAGGCCTCGTGCAGTGCGGTGATGTCGCTGTATCCCAGGAACACCTTGGGCCCTGCCGCCCGCATCGCGTCCCAGTCGAGCAGATCGACCATGCGCTGCACCCCGTAGCCGCCCCGAGCGCAGAACACGGCGGACACCGAGGGATCGCACCACGCGGCCTGGAGGTCGGCGGCGCGCTCGTGGTCCTCGGCGGCCAGGTAGCCGAGCTTCGGGTGGGTGGCGAGGACATGGGGTGCGAGGACGGGTTCGAGGTCCCAGCCGCGCAGGATGTCCAGGCCTGCTTCGAGACGGTCCTCGGGCAGCGGCCCGCTGGGCGCGACGACGGCCACCCGGGCACCGGGGGACAGGCGCTGCGGCCGGGTGAGAGGCGCCACGTCCCGGGTCGGTGCGGGATCGTCCCAGCCGCTCACGATGATCTCCCCCTCGCGTCTCATTTGCTCAGCTCCAGCATCTCGATCCCGGGCGGTCGCAGACCGAACACCTGGGCGTACAGGGACAGTTCCGCTTCCAGGGCGCGGGTCATGGTGTCCGCGCGGCGGAAGCCGTGCCCCTCGCCCTCGAAGGCGAGGTAGGCGTGCGGGACGCCGCGCCCTGCCATCCGCGCCAGGAAACGCTCGGCCTGGCCCGGCGGGCAGATCACGTCGTCGAGTCCCTGGAGCAGCAGGAAGGGGGCGGTGATGTGTTCGGACTGCGAGACGGGGGACCGCTCGGCGTAGCGACCGGGGACCTCGGCGATGGGGCCGACGAGTGATTCGAGGTAGTGCGATTCGAAGTCGTGGGTTCCGCCGGTCGCCCAGCCCTCGAGGTCGAGGACCGGATAGATGATGGTGCCGCAGGCGTAGACCTCGGTGGCGGCGAGCGAGACGGCCGTGGTCCAGCCGCCGGCGCTGCCGCCGCGGATGGCGAGGCGCGCCGGATCCGCGGTGCCTTCCTCGGCGAGGGTGCGGGCCACGGCGGCGCAGTCCTCGACGTCCACGATGCCCCACTGCTCCCGCAGCCGTTCGCGGTACGCGCGTCCGTGGCCGGTCGAACCGCCGTAGTTGACCTCTGCGACGCCGATTCCGCGTGAGGTGAAGTAGGCGATCTCCAGGTCGAGCACGAGCGGTGCGTGGCCGGTGGGCCCGCCGTGGGCCCAGATCACATAGGGCGGCAGCGTGTCGTCCGGTGCGCGGCGGTCGGGGTTGCGCGGCGGGTGGATGTGGGCGTGGATCTCGCGGCCGAGGGGTCCGCCGAAGCTGCGGATCTGTGGCTCCGGGTAGTACGCGGGGTCGACCGGGTCCTCGTGGGCGGCGCCGATAACGCGTGCGTGGCCGGTGCGGATGTCGAGTTCGACCACTTCGGCGGCGCGGCGCGGGCTCGCGGCGGTACCCACTACGCGGGAGCCGTGTGCGGCCAGGGCGGCGGACCATTCGGTCCAGGGCCCTGCCACGTCCACGAGCTCCGCGGTGGCGGGGTCGAGTATGCCGAGCACGGCGGATCCGGCGCCGTGCAGCACGGCCACGGTGCCGTTCTCCAGCGGCGCGAACCAGCGCTGTCCGAGCTTCCACAGCGGTCCGCCGAACTCCTCCGCACGCGGGCAGAGCGCCTCGGCACCTGCCCGGCCGGCCGCCGGATCACAGCGGTACAGATTCCACCAGCCGCTGCGGTCCGAGACGAACAACAGGCGTCCGTCATGGGCCCATTCGGCCTGGGCGACGGACTCCTCGGGACCGCCCGCCACCACCCGCGGCTCCTGAAAGGTGCCCTGCGCGCAGACATCGGCGACGATCAGTTCCGTGCCGTCCCACGGCATCCGGGGATGGTCCCAGGCGATCCATGCCGCCCGCGCACCGTCGGGTGAGATGCGCGGCGAGGTCAGGAAGCGGTGCCGCCCGTCGCTCAGTTCGCGCACCGCTCCGCGGTCGGCGGCGGCCGAGCCGTCGAGCGGCACGGCCGCCGCCACACGGCGTACGTCCTGCGGGCCCTCGCCCGTGAACTCCTCAAGCACGCACCACACCTCGCCGCGGTCCGCACGGATCCGCGGATCGGCCCAGCGCATCCCGCCGCCCACAGCCGACTCCGGGGTGAGCGGCCTCGGCCGTGCTCCAGGGGCGTCCGGCTCGTACGCGTACAGCCGCTGGTCCGCGAAGTTGCTGAAGACGATCAGCGGACCCGACTCCCGGGCGATGCCCGCCCAAGGCTTGCCGCCGTACTCGATGACGCGGCTGCGGATGTTCCAGGGAGCCGGGAGCACCGGTTCCTCGCCTCCGTCGCCGCGGCGGCGCACCAGGGCGCGGCGGCCCGACTCGGCGGGGCGTGGCTCGGTCCACCACACCTCGTCGCCGACGAAGTCCACCCACTCCGGCCGCCCGTCGTGCGAGGCCGCGAGCGCGGCGTCGATGGGCGAGGGCCAGTGGCCGTAAGGCTCGGTACGCACGAAGTCCCCCATTTCGCTAGGCCGTTCGCAGGAAGCGGCTCAGAACCCGGGCGCCGAACTGCAGACCCTCGACGGGAACCCGTTCGTCCACGCCGTGGAACATCGCCCCGTAGTCGTAGCCCTCGGTCAGCTTCAGGGGCGAGAAGCCGTATCCGGTGATACCGAGCCGGGAGAACTGCTTGGCGTCCGTGCCGCCCGACATACAGAACGGAAGGACATGTCCGTCCGGCTCGAACTCCTCCAGGGCCGCGCGCATCCTCCGGAATGTGGGCGAGTCGACGGGCGCTTCCAGGGCGACCTCCCGGTGGTGGAACTCCCAGTCGACATCGGGTCCGGTCAGCTCATCGAGGGTCTGCCGGAACTCCTCCTCGCCGCCCGGCAGGAACCGTCCGTCGACATGGGCCACGGCCTCACCGGGGATCACGTTGATCTTGTAGCCGGCCTGCAGCATCGTCGGGTTGGTGCTGTTGCGCACGGTCGGCTCGACCAGGGCCGCGGCCCGGCCCAGCTTGTCCATCAGCGCGTCCACGTCGAAGTCCCGTGCGTGCACATCGGTCTCGACGCCGTGCAGCCTCGCCAGTTCGGCGAGCGCCGCGCGCACGGTCGAGGTCAGCCGCACCGGCCACTCGTACTCGCCGATCCGGGAGATCGCCTGCGCCAGATGGGTGACCGCATTGGCCCGGTTGACCTTGGAGCCGTGACCGGCCCGGCCGCGGGCGGTGAGCTTCAGCCAGCCCGTGCCGCGCTCCCCCGCGCCGATCGGATAGAGCGACATGCCCGGGGCCGCGTGGAAGGTGAAGGCTCCGGACTCGCTGATCCCCTCCGTGCACCCCTCGAAGAGGCTCGCGTGCCGCTCGGCGAGGAACTCGGAGCCGTCCTTGGCGCTCGCCTCCTCATCGGCGGTGAAGGCGATGACCACGTCCCGCCGGGGCCTGATGCCCTCACGGGCCCAGGAGCGGACCACGGCGAGCATCATCGCGTCCATGTTCTTCATGTCGACCGCGCCACGGCCCCAGACCACCCCGTCGCGGATCTCCCCGGAGAACGGGTCGACCTGCCAGTCCCGGGCCTCGGCGGGCACGACGTCGAGATGCCCGTGCACCAGGAGCGCTTCCGCCGAGGGGTCGGTGCCCTCGATACGGGCGACGACGTTCGTCCGCCCCGGTGTGCGCTCGAGGAGCACCGGGGCGAGCCCGGCGCCCGCGAGCATCTCGGCTGCGTACTCCGCGGCGGGCCGCTCGCGGCAGTCGCCGCCGCCCCGGTTGGTGGTGTCGATGCGGATGAGCTCGGAGGTGAAGCGCACCACCTCGTCGAGCGCGGTCGCGTCGACCCCACCGTCCCTGCTGCCTACGCCGCCCGCGCCTTCCACGCCGACACCGACGTCCGCGCCGCCCATCCCGTCCGTCCCGCCCGTCCCGTCCGTCAACTGTGTGCTGTGCTCAGCCATACTGCTCCTCGACCGCGGCGGAGACGACGGTGGTGACCGCCTTGAACGTACGAATGCCCTCATACATGTCCGGGCTGGTGTAGGCGACCTTGCGCTCTCCGGCGCGCCGGACTCCCGGCACGATGGTGGCCGCCTGCGACAGATGCTCGGCGTCGAACTCCAGCTCGATGGTGAACGGCCCGCCGCACACCGGCTCATGACGCACCGCCAGGGCGGCGGCCTCCTTGGCGGCCGCCCGGATGTCGGCCGCGGTCCGCGCCGGGGTACGGCAGACGGCCGCGTACCGCGAGACGTGGTCCTTCACGGCGACCTTCAGCGCGCCCGGCGCATAGCCGAGCGCGTCCTCGCAGGTGAGATCGTCGCCCGTGACGAGGACGACGGGGACACCGAACTCGGCGACCACATGCGAGTTGAGCAGGCCCTCGCTCGCCCGCACCCCGTCCACCCACACCCCGGTGATGGAGTTCGCGAGATAGGTGTGCGCGAGCACCCCCTCCGTGCCCGCGCCCGTGTGGTAGCCGACGAACGCGATCCCGTCCACGTCCCCGTGCTGCACGCCCTCCACCATGCTCAGCGACTTGTGCCGGCCGGTCAGCATCTGGGCCCGGTCGTCGAGCTGCTCCAGGAGCAGATTGCGCATCGACCAGTGCGCCTCGTTGATGAGCACCTCATCGGCGCCGCCGTCGAAGAAGCCGAGCACCGCGGCGTTCACATCCGAGGTGAACAGGGAACGGCAGCGCTCCCACTGCTCATGCCCAGGCAGCACGTCGGCAGGCCAGGTCACGCCGGTGGCGCCTTCCATGTCGGCGCTGATGAGGATCTTCATGCCGAAGACCGTACGCGCTCGGCCGCGAGGCCCACCAGCCCTGTGGACAACTGTCGCCGGACTGGACCTCTGGGCTTTCCACAGGGGTTGACGTGCTCACCCTGCCGATCCCAGCGGCCTTCCGTCCTTCCCGTGCCGTACCGCGATCGTCTCCGCGACGACCGCCACCGCCACCTCCTCGGGCGTGCGCCCGCCGAGGTCCAGCCCAATGGGTGAGCGCAGCCGTGCCAGGGCTTCCTCCTCGACGCCCGCCTCCCGCAGTCGCCGCTCCCGGTCCTCGTGCGTGCGCCGCGATCCCAGCGCGCCCACGTAGGCGACGGGCAGCCGTAGCGCCAGTTCGAGCAGCGGCACGTCGAATTTGGCGTCATGGGTGAGCACGCACAGCACGGTCCGGCCGTCGACCGGAGTGCGGGCCAGGTACCGGTGCGGCCAGTCGACCACGATCGTGTCGGCCTCCGGAAAGCGGGCCCGCGTGGTGAACACCTCGCGGGCATCGCACACGGTCACGTGGTAGCCGAGGAATTTACCCGCCCGCACCAGGGCCGCCGCGAAGTCGATCGAGCCGAACACGATCATCCGCGGCGGCGGCAGGCTGGACTCCACGAAGACGGTCAGCCCGCCGGGGCAGCGCGAGCCGTCCTCGGACAGTTCCACGGTGCCGGTGCGTCCCGTGCCGAGGAGCGCCCCGGCCTCCTCGGCGACGGTACGCGCGAGCGCGCCACCGACGTCCCGCACGCCACCGACGTCCCGCGCGCCGTCTGCGTCCCATGCACCGCCCGCGTCCCATGCACCGCCCGCCTCGGGCGCATCGTCGGCGCCCCGCGCCCCCTCGCTCCCGCCCCGGACAACGAGCGTCCCCTCGTACGTCCCGTCCGTCCGTACCACCAGTGCCCGCCCCACCAGCCCTCGCGGCCCGCGCAGTACCCGGGCGAGCGCCACGCCCTCCTCCTGCCCGGCCGCCTCGACGGCGGCGGCGAAGCTGGGGCGTTCCCGGGCCTCGGCCCCGACGGGGGTGACCAGGATGTCGATCACCCCGCCGCAGCTGAGCCCCACCGCGAAGGCGTCCTCGTCGCTGTAGCCGAACCGTTCGAGCACGGGCTCGCCGTCCTCCAGCGCCTGCGCACAGAGTTCGTAGACGGCGCCCTCCACGCAGCCGCCGGAGACGGAGCCGATGACCGTGCCGTCGCAGTCCACGGCGAGTGCTGCTCCGGGCCCGCGAGGCGCGCTGCCGCTCGCAGCGACGACCGTGGCGACGGCGAAGGAGCGTCCCTCGGCCAGCCACCCGGTCAACTGTGCGGCGATGTCCAGCATCGGCACCAGCCTCGGTCGGGTACGCCACGAGCGCCGCTGAAGGGCGGACGTCGGGCGCCGCTCAGCGGCAGGACGGACGGCTGTCCGTCCTCTCCAACGTATACCGGACAGCCGTCCGCTTCTCGCCGCGATCGCGTGCTCCGGGAAGGCGCCGCTACGCCCGCCCCACCACCAGCCATCTGGACGGCAGCTCGATCCGCTCCCCGTCCGCCGTGAAGTCCGTCGTGACCAGCGGCATCTCCCCGCTCGCCAGGACGTCGAGCCCGGCCGCCGCGAACAGGCCGGGCACGCTGGCGTCGGCGACCTCGACCGGTGTGATTCCGTGTTGGAGCACCGGGAGCAGCTTGGGCGGCGGTCCTTGGGGGCTCTGCGCGAGGCCCATCATGATCGGCCCCGCCTTTTCGGAGGGCTCGACGATGAAGGCGCGCCCGCGGGCGCCGAGCAGGGCGGCGACGGATTCGGCCAGCGGGCGCCGGTCGGCGGGTTCGCACTGGTGCAGTACGCCCCGCATGTAGATGTGGGCGTCGCCGAGCTCGTCGTGCAGTTCCGCGACGGCGTCGGCGTCGACGGCGTCCAGCTGCCGGTACTCCGCGCGTCCGATGGTCTCGGGTACGGCCCGGTCGGCGTGTTCGGCGTGCTCGATCGCCGCCGGCGAGAGGTCGGCGCCGATGACTCTCGGGAAGCGGTCGGCGAGGAACCGGGTCTGGGTGCCGTTCCCGCAGCCGAGGTCGATCATCGGCAGCTCGGCTGCCCCCAAGTACGGTTCGGCCAGGGCCAGATGGCGTACCGCGGTGTCCTCGGGGTCCGCGTCCCAGAAGACCGCGCCCTGCTCCTCCGGCGCTTCGCGCCAGAAGCCCTCCCACGCATCCTTGTACCGGCTCGTCACACTCATGACCGACTCTCCCCAGGTTGTCACATGTAGAGATCGGTTTACCCTCGGCGAGGGTATGCGGACAAGCCCCGGCGCGATCCTTCACCGATCGTTCGAGCCGTTTGCGCCCTGCGCGCGCCTTCGCACGCCCCTCTGCGCCGCCCAACGGCCGCTCGGCGCCGCCGTGTCGGCGCCACGGCTTGGCCAGGGACCGCCGTACTCAGCGCCGCTTTCTCGGCAACGCCAGCTCGAACCATACGGACTTGCCCGCCGCGGTCCGGCTCGCACCCCACTCCCGCGCGAGGCGCTCGACGACGCCCAGACCGCGTCCGGCCTCGTCCTCGGGCCCGGCGCTGCGCAGTGTCGGCAGGGTGTGGTCGGCGTCGACGATCTCGCCGAGCAGGACGTCGGTGCGGACCAGACGCAGTTCGACCGGCAGGCCGTGTGCCGCATGCCGTACGGCATTGGTGACCAGCTCGGAGACGAGCAGTTCGGCGGTGTCGGCGACGGGTGCCGATGCAAGGCCCCAGGCCGCCAGCTGTTCGCGCACCAGGCGCCGCGCGCGGCGCACTTCGCCCGGCTCGGCGGCGAGCTGCCAGTGGGCGACGTCCTCGCCGGTCACCCCGTTGAGGCGGGCCATCAGGAGTGCGACATCGTCCTTGCGGCCGCCGCGGGTGTTGAGCGCGCGGATGATGGTGTCGCAGGCGTCGTCCATGGAGGCGGCGGGGTGCGCGGCCGATTCGCAGAGGGTCGCGAGTCCTACGCCGATGTCCTCGCCGCGCATCTCGACCAGGCCGTCCGTGCACATCACGAGCCGGTCGCCGGGCTCCACCGGCACCCGAACGGTCTCGAAGGGCACTCCCCCGACGCCGATCGGCGCTCCGGTGGGCAGGTCGAGCAGGTCGCTGCGGCCGTCCTCGGCGCGTACGACGACGGGTGGGATGTGCCCGGCGTTGGCGATCTGCAGCTCTCCGGCGATCGGGTCGTACACGGCGTACAGGCAGGTGGCGAGGTACTGGTCGCCGAGGCGCTGGGCGAGGTCGTCGAGGTTGCGCAGGAGCTGCGCGGGCGGCAGGTCGAGGGCCGCCATGGTCTGTACGGCGGTCCTGAGCTGGCCCATCATCGCGGCCGAGTTGAGCCCGTGGCCCATCACGTCGCCGACGACGAGCGCGGTGCGCGAGCCGGGCAGCTTCACGGAGTCGAACCAGTCGCCGCCGACCCGCCCGAGCAGGGTGCCCGGCAGGTAGCGGGTGGCGATGTCGCAGCCGGCCATGCGCGGGGCGATGTGCGGCAGCATCGAGTCCTGGAGGGTCTCGGCGACGCTCTCCTGGTACGTGTACATGCGCGCGTTGTCGAGCACGAGCCCCGCTCGGGCGGCGAGTTCGGCGCCGGTGACCCGGTCCATGTCGTTGAAGACCGGCCGCTCCGGGTGGCGCAGCAGGATCATGAAGCCGAGCACCACATTGCGGGCCTTGAGCGGGACGACCAGCATGGAGCGGTTGTTGATCAGCGGCCGGATGTCCCGCTTCTCGAACTGGGCCGCGATCTTGGTGCCCATCTCCTCGCTGATCCGGGGCACGAGGACGGGCTGACCGGTGGTCATGCACTGGAAGAACGGGGTGTGCACGGGGAACGGCATGGCCTCGCCGACCGGCACCACATCGTCCCAGCGGCCGGGCTCGTCGGTGTGTTCGACGGCGACGCGGTGCCACATGGTGGTGGCGTCCGGCGCCCCGTCGGGGAAGCCCTCGCCGGCGACGACCTGTTCGCGCAGATACGTGCCGGCGACATCGGTGAACCGGGGTACGACGGCGCGGCTCACCTCGATGATGGTCTGTGCCAGGTCGAGGGAGGTGCCGATACGCCCGGAGACCTCGTTGAGGAACTCCAGGTGTTCGCGTACGGCCGCGTATTCGAGGTCGTCCTCGCTTTCCTCGGGCGCCTGGCGCGGTCCGGGGATCACGCCCTGCCGCGGGGCGCGGCGGCGCCGGGCCTTGCGCTCCTCGCGGCGCGGCACTCCCCAGTCGGGTGTGACGGGGACGCGGTCGCTCTGGCTGAACTCCAGGACGGGATACCCCAGTTCGAGTACCTGGGAGACGATGCGGGAGCTCTCTCCGACGCTCATGCTCGGCAGGATCTCGGGCAGTCGGCGGGCCAGCTCCTCGCTGCCGTCGAACTCCGTGTGCAGGGCGAATCCGGGCGCGATCCGCTCGACGACGCTCTCGTCCTCGTCAAGGTGCAGCCCCGCCGCATCGGCAGCGAGCACGAGCAGCCGCTCGGGTCCCGGGCCGACCAGCGGATACGCCCACCAGAGCACGTCGATGCGCTGCCCGCCCTGCTCGCCGAGGCGGGCGCGGCCGGCGGCCGGGTAGGAGGTGTGGCCGCCGAGGGAGGACTCCAGGTCGTGGCCCAGCTCGTGGAACGCGTCAAAAGCGCCGTGGGCACCGCCGCCCTGCTCCGCGTGGGCACCGGCGGGCGGCTCCCCATGGACACCCGCACCCGGCTCCGCGTAGGCGCGGCCGTCCGGCTGGTCGGGGAGTGCGCCGGAGACCGGCAGCAGGTCCCCGACCGGGTGACCCACGGCCTCCTCACGAGGGTGGCCGAAGAGTTTGCGCGCGCCGGTGCTCCAGTGCGAGACGAGACCCGCACCGTCCACCACGACCACCGCGAGCGGGATCCGGCCGGTGACGGCCTGCTGACCCTCGGGCCCCTCGCCACTGCGGTGCCCGGCATCGCGTCCGCTGTGCTCTCCGGGCCCCTGCAGGGGATCCCTGGACCGGTCCATCGTCTGGGCTCCCCTCCCTTCCCGCCGACGCCGTGCGGCGCCGAAGATCCGTGCCGACATCAACCACGGTACGGCCAGGGCGCCTCGCGATGTGCGGCAACGGGGAAATAGGGGCGCACGCGCCCCCCGGGATCCGCTGCCGTCCGCTGCCCCCGACTGCCCCCGACTGCGGTCGGTTCTGCCCGGAGGAGGGGCCGACACAGCGGAAGGCGCCGTCGAGCCGGGTCTCGCGCGCTGCACGCTCACCGGGGCGCGACGGCACCTCCGCGGACGGGAACCACCCGAAGCAGTGACTTGGGCAACTACCCTTTCGGGTGGGTCAGTCGGCGCGCCGTACACGGTTGGGCACCGCTCCTGCACGCCCTGCGGGTGCGTCCCGCTCAGGCCGCGGGCTGCTCCATCTCGGTGGCGAGCTTGGCGAGTACGGCGTCGTAGATCCGGCCGAGTCCCTTGGGCGCGAAGGTCTTCTCGAAGAAGCCGCCGATGCCGCCCGCGCCGTTCCACACGGTCCGCACGACGACCCGCGCCTTGCCCTCGCCGGCCGGGGTGACGGTCCAGGTGGTCACCATCGAGGAGTTGCGGTCCTCCTCGACCAGCTGCCCGTCGGTGGGCTCGTCGACCTCGAGGAGGCAGTCGCGGACGCGCTTGCTGGTGGCCTGCAGCTTCCAGTGCACGAGGGTGCCCTTGCCGTCGCCGCCCTCTCGCACCTCGTACTCGCTGAAGTGCTCGGGCAGCAGCTTCGCGCGCGTACCGCTGTAGTCGGCGAGCGCATCGAAGACATCGTCCGGCTCCGCCGCGATGATCCGCTCGGTCACGGCTTCGACCTGGGCCATGGTCTTTCCTCCACTGCTGCGTCACGGGGGTGTCCCCGGCCGATTCGTCCGGGGCACCCCATTGTGTCGCGCGACGCACACGCAGCGGTACGCGGGTGGGCAACACCGCGAGGCGGCCTTGACAGGGAGCACGGGGCCGCACCAGCGGCGTCACCAGGCCCTCGACACGCCGCCGGGCCTCCGATCGGCTCCACCTCGCACGATCAAGGGAACGTATGTTCTATTCTCTGTGCGCACTTCACCGCATGGCGCCGTTGAGCCCGGGAGGGCCGATGCTCAGCATTTCGAACGCGGACAAGGCCTGGAAAGGCATGACGAAGTCGTTCCCGGCTCCGGAGGCGCCGTCCCGGCACGCCGCCCCGGGCGAAGCAGAGCGAACGGCTTACGCCGTACTGCTGCATGGACCGGCCGCGCGCCCGGGCGGCGCGGACGCGAGTCAGTGGCTGCTACTGCGCGACCGCACGGCGAAGTCGCCCAGGACGCCGTCGAGTCAGTCCTGCACCGCCGACGATCCGGGACCGCGGAGCAACGGCTGACGGCTGACGGCTGACGGCTGACGGCTGACGGCTGACGGCTCAGTCATTTCAGCAGTGCGTTGGCCACCGCGATGAGCACGCCGAGTGCCGCGTCTCCCGTTCCGACGAGCAGGGCGGAACGGCGAGCGTAGCCCGCGGAGACTGCACCCCAGGCGCCCCAACAGAACAGGAGCAGTGTGTTCACGGCGAGGCCGATGGCCGTGGTGAGCGGCTCATCCCAGTGGCCGACCCCCGCCAGAACCAGGAGCAGCACGGTGGGAAGGGTGGCCGCCGCAAGCGGCCACTCGCCCACGATCGCGTTGCCCAGTCCCTGCCACCGGCGGGCGACCGCGCCGCCTCGTCGCCGGAGTGCGGACATGTGGTGCGCGTAGCCGTGGGCCAGCACGGAGGCGAAGGCAGTGACCGCGATCCACGCGGCGTCATCGAACGGTGTGTACACCTGGCCTTCCGAGTGCAGCGCCGCCAGCAGGGCACTGGCCTGCACCAGTCCGTAGACCACACCGAATGTCGCACGCGGCTGCAAGATCGACTCCAGACATCTCCTCGGCGGCCTCGTGATCCGGCAGGCACCGGCTCACCGCCTTGCCGCACCCGAGAACGGGGATGGCGCTCTCGTCGCGCGAAGCGCCCTGGGCCGGGTACGGATCCGGGGACACCTTGCACGAAATCGTCCATTAATAGCAAATCGTTACTAATTGCCCCGCTCTTGCCATGAAGGGCAGGGAAGAGAGGTCGGGCGCCCGCGAAGCCACGGAGGTCAGGCCCAGCAGGCATTCGAGCCGTGGCCCGTGCGCACGGCGCGGAATCCATGGCCCGTCAGCAGGGCGAGGCGGGCCCGTCGGCGGCGGGCCAGCCTTCCGGCTCGAAGAAGGGCATGGCCGCGTGGTGCGGCGCGGCCAGGTCGGCGAGCAGCACCATGAGGCCGAGGTCGCCCTTGTAGAGACTCAGCCGCTGAGCCCGGCTCGGGCCGGGAGCGCGCAGTGCATACGCCGCGAGGGCCCAGGCGCCGTCGAGCCACACGTCGTCTCCCGTGGCGCGGTACAGGGCGAGAAGGCTGTAGGCGCGCCCGGCGAGCCCGCAGCACAGCGAGCGGTCGGTTCCCCCGCCGACCAGCGCCGACCGGGCCGCCCCCACGGCCACGTCGAGGAGTCGGGCGCGGCCGGTGACCTCGGCCGCGAGCGTCCACAGAAACGCATGGCCCGCGCTGCCGTGGCACCAGCCCTGCATCGACACATCCTCCGTCTCCGGGGCCGCGCTCACCGGCCAGCGCAGACGATCGCCGTCGCGGCGGGCCAGCGCGTACAACTCGTCGAGACGGTCGTGGACGACACCGGGCACGGGGCTCCGCGTCGCCTGGCACCAGCGCAGGAGTGCATACAGCGCGCCCGCCCATCCGTGCGCGATGCCCAGGTACCGCCAGGGGGCCGACTCGTCGCCCATGGCGGCCGGGTGCTCGAGTTCGGCTACGAGCTCCGGCCGCAGGGCGGACCCTGCGGCTTCGGCCGCGGGGTTCCGGGTGGCTTCGAGCAGGAGGGCGGCCGCCAGGAGAGCACCGGCCCTGCCCAGGGTGAGGTCGGCCGAGTCGCACGGTGCCTGGACGGCCGCGGCGAACGAGCGGACACCGCTGTCCTCCGCCGTCGGATCGAGACCGGCGTGGTCCAGGAGGGCGCGGACGGCATGAACGCCGCTCACCGTGTGAAACGGACTCACCGCGCCGACCGTCTCGGGAGTGATGTCCAGTTCGGGGTTCGCGAACGCGTCCGGCCGGTCCATCTGGTGGAGGGCTCGCAGCGACCAGTAGTCGGCGGACGCGAGCAACGACGGTGACTGCCCGGCGAGGGCCATGCGGTACAGCCCGTACGAGATGCCCGCCGCCCCGTAGTTCAGCGAGGCGCTCGGCCCGGCCAGGTCCTGCGCGCGGGCCGCGCCGCCGATGTCGAGATCCGCGGTGAACTCCCGTAGGACCACTTCTCGTCGGCGGCCCGTCTCGGTGCGCAGGAAGTCCCATGTCGAACCCGTGTCAGCGCTCACCCCGTCGAGAGCGTCGGCGAGGCGCGTGAGGGAGGGGAACCGCTCGCCGGGCTCCTTGCGCAACGCCCGCCGCAGCACGTTCTCCAGACCCGGCCAGGGCGCCACCCCCCGCCGCGCGAACGGCAGCGGCGGGTCCTCGGCGATCTGCCGGAACATCTCCCGCCGCTCGAGGGAGAATTCACGGTACGGGGTGCCGCTCACGAGGTAGTAGAGCAACGCCGCCAGCGAGTACTGCTCGGCCGCAGCCGACACCGGCGGGGGCGGCCGTGATTCCAGTGCCGCCGTGACGTATCCGGGGTCGAGGAACGGGCCGATGCCCCCGCGCGGAGCCGCACCCGGCTCGCCGCCCGGCTCGCCGCCGGGAACGTCACCCGGTCCACCTTCGCGCTCGTCGCCCCGTTCGCCGCCGGGCAGGGCGGCCGGCCCGTCTCCCGGCACGGCGGCCAGCCCGAAGTCGATGATGGTGATCTCACCGCTGCCCGTGGCGTCCACCAGCACGTTGTTCGGGTGTACGTCACCGTGTACGACACCGGCCTCGTGCACCCTCGCGAACGCCCGGGCGACGGCACGTACCAGCGCCAGCAGGCCGGGTCTGTCCTCGCCGGTGGAGCGTTCCCGCAGTGCTCGCGCCGCCGTCTCGCTGTCGACGCCCGGACACCACGCGGTCACCAGATACGGCCTCCCGTCCAGCAGGCCGGATCCGAGGCAGCGTGGGCTCACCTTCGCGTCCAGCAGCTCCAGGACCCGGGCCTCGCGTCGCAGTGCCGCCGCGGCCGGGGACTTCGGCGCGCGTGCGAGTTTGAGTGCCGCCCTGGTGCCCGCGCCGCTCACCTCGTAGACCTCGGTGTCCTCGACCAGGTGCACACACCGGATGACGGAGAAGCCGTGGACCACATCCCCTGTCTCCAGGGTGGCGCCGACGGCGGCGGCAAGGTCGGTGTCCGGGGGCACCAGGTCGTGCACGGCGATCAGGCGGGAGAGCACGGGCAGGGATTCGTCGAGCACGGTCCCCGGATCGGCACCACGCGGGAGGCTGTAGCGAAGGATCGCCTCGACGATGGTCGCCGGCTGCCGGAAGAGCCCGATCAGAGCCGCCGTATCGGCGTCCACCAGGCTGGACGGGGTACGTGAGTACCGGCGCGTGACGGCGTAGGCATCGTCGTCGTCGAGTCGTCCCCGGATGTCGTCGGGCAGGTCGCGGACGGGGACGACGTCCACGTCCGGCCGCAGGACGAACGGGTCGGCCGCCTTCACCTGCGTCCCCCTCGCCGTGCCGGCTCCCGAAGTCCGCTCGCCGGACCCGCCAGGTCACCAGCCGGACCCGCCAGGTCACCAGCCGAACCCGCCAGGCCGCTCGCCGGGGCCCACAGGTCGCTCGCCGGATGCCAGGTGGCCGGGTCGACGCCGTCACAGCGAACGCGCATCAGGGCGAATCTCCACGCGTCGGCGCCGACGCCGAGGTTCTGGGCCCGGACGAGTGCCGAGGCGAGCCGTCCGCTGAGCCAGGACCGCCAGCTGTGCCGGGGCAGCGACGCATCGCCTCGCTCGTCCGGCGGGTCGACACCCCACGACAGCAGTACGCGCTCGGATTCGAACCGGGCCGCGAACGGAACGCCCTGGCCCGGCAGTCCGTCGAGCCGGTCGGCGAGTACTGCGGCCAGCCGGTGCAGTTCACCGGGCGAGGCCAAGTACAGGACGATCTTGTCAGGACGCAGCAGGCCACGCGGTGTCCGTACCGCCTTCAGCCAAACCCGTACACCGCCTGCACCGCCTGCACCACGCGCGCCACGCGCGCCACGCGTATCGCCCATGTCGTCCCGCACGGCGTCCGTTCCGCTTGTATCGCTGTCGAGCAGGGCCGTGACGACCAGGGCGAGACAGCGGGATGTCATGTCCGGCCGGGGGCTCACGTAGAGCTTGTACTGGGGCCCGGCCGCCCTGCCCGCGCCGTGTTCGTCGAGCGGACGCCACAGCGACCAGACGTCGGCCGCCGGCGGCGCCGCCACGCGACGCCAGCGCCGCCCGAGCCGGCCCCGCGTCCGCCCGGAGGGGTGCAGCCCCAAGTGGCGCTCGGTCGCCTCCGGGTCCGGAAACCGGGCGAGCCAACCAGGCGTGAGGGGAACGGAGTTGGCTGTGTAGAGGCGGACAGCGAGCGCTTCCGGGTCCGTCAGTCCGAGCCCGGCGGCGCTTCGCAGCGCGGCCTTGGACAGGGGATCCGTATCCACCGGCGTACCCCCCGCGCGGTCACGGTTCACGATCTCCCGGTAAGCCGCGGCACCCGAGACGAACGACCGCCCGAACTCGATCTCCACGATCCCGTCGAGCACAAGCCCGATCAACTCCTCGAACCCGGAGGTGGCCGCGTCGAACCCGGAGGTGGCCGCGAGCGACCGGCTCAACTCGGCGTAGGAGCGGGGTTCTCGGAGCAGTGCCACGGCGCGGGCCGTCGCCTCGCACACGACCTTGGGCGACCTCGCGCCCGAGTCCGTCGGCAGCAGCAGCGCGCCGATGTCGAGGTCGGGGTTCGCCCTGGTGACGAGCGTGCGCTCAGCCCCGGACAGTTCGGCCGGTGTCAGCACACGACAGTGGGAACCGACCCTCATCCTGCACCCCGCGAGGTCACCCCATGCGCCACCGTCCACGCCCACCACCTCGAAACCCGGGTCACCCCTCCTGGTCTTCTTCGAGCTCCGTGCGCCGCACCCGCAGCTCTTCCAGAGCCTCGGTCAGCTTGCTCTCCAGGTCGTCGACTTCGGCCAGGGTCCGCGGCCGCAGCTCCGCCTCGCGTTCGGTCAGCCGTGTCTCGACATGCCGGAGCTCGCGGCCCAGCTCGGTCTTCAGGATCTCCAGGTCCTCGGCCGAGAAGAAGTCCAGCGGCCCGGTGTTCGTGATGGCCGGATGGCACGGCGTGAGACCGCAGTCGCTCACCGGCGGACATCCGTCGGTCAGCCGCAACGAGCACACCGCGCAGCCGTGGGTGATACCCCCGCACGGCGGATCGAGGATGATGGTCCAGCCGCACGAATTGTTCGGACAGTACGAGTTCAGTGGGCATCCGGCGCGTGCTCGCGGGTCCGCCCCGCTCACGTCGATCATCAGATCCCGGATCTTGAAGCGGCCCATGGCTCTCACCACCTCTTTTCAGGATCACATGGGCGCCCATGACCGGCAAGGCGGGAGCCTGACACCCGGCCTCGCCTCCTCCAGAGGGTTCCAGGGGTTCGAGCGTCCGGAGTGTGCACCGTTCTTCGGCGACACGCCCGAGCGGCTCCGCGCGACCCTGCGCGCGATGGCGCCGCCTGCGCCACCTCGATGCCCCCACTCGTACTCCATCTGCGCCCGGGTACGGGCGAGTGGCGCATGACCCGGCTGGAGCAGCAACACCCGTATCTCATACGACGATACGAGCTCCTCCAGGCCGAAGAGGCGTACGCGCCGCGGTGGCGCAGGCAGTGGATCCTCCGTCATGTCCACGCGCCGGCAACGGAGTTCGGGATCGGGACCGCTTCAACGGCCGCCGCCCACGGACTCGAAGGGCCGCCTCGTCACCGCTGCCCCGTGTACCCCATCGGCCGCTTCCGTCCCAGTCGGCGCGGCTCACACTTCTGTGACTGTTCCCCCTCGATTTCGTCAACTCCCCGCAGAATTTGTCCTTCCGGGATCAATTTCCGGGACGATACCGCGTGGACTGTGGCATCCACGGTCCACAGCCGGGTCGCGGGAGGCGGCCCGGACGTTCCGGACCGGGAGGTCGGATGAGAACACGCTCCGTCGCTTTGTGCGGTGTCGCCGCGATGGTGGGAGGACTGCTCGGCGCGGTCCCCTCCGCCGCGGGGGCACCGCAGGCCGATCGGGCGCCTGCCGCACGCACCACCGCACTCGACTGGAAGGACTGCTCCACCGAGAGATATCCGAGTCTGCAGTGCTCCTCGCTCGAGGTCCCGCTCGATCACGAGCGGCCCGACGGCGAGCAGATCACCCTGGCGCTGTCCCGGGTGCCGCACACCTCGGACGAGGCCTCGTACCAGGGCCCCCTGCTGGTCAACCCCGGCGGCCCCGGCGGCAGCGGGCTGAACCTGGCCGGCTATGTGGCCGGGGCGCTGCCCGAGGACGTGGCCTCGACCTACGACGTGATCGGCTTCGATCCGCGCGGTGTCGGCAAGAGCGAGCCCGCCCTCGACTGCAAGCCGGGCCACTTCGACCCGCCGCGGCCCGATTCGGTGCCCAGCACGCGCGGCATCGAGAAGGCGAACCTCAAGCGGGCCAAGGACTTCGCGAAGGCCTGCCGCAAGAAGTACGGCAAGCTGCTGCAGTACATCGACACGGTCAGCTCCGTGCGTGACATGGACAGGATCCGTGCGGCACTCGGCGCCGAGAAGATCAACTACTTCGGATACTCCTACGGTACGTATCTGGGCGCTGTGTACGCGAAGCTGTACCCGCAGCGGGTGCGGCGTGCCGTGCTCGACTCGGTGGTCGACCCGACGGGCACCTGGTACCGGGACAACCTCGACCAGGACTACGCCTTCGACGGCCGCCACAAGGCGTTCATGGCGTGGATCGCCGAGCACGACGCCTCGTACCGGCTGGGCACCGACCCGGCGGAGATCGAGGCCGAGTGGTACGCGATGCGTGCGGCGCTCGCGAAGAACCCGGCCGACGGGAGGGTCGGAGGCAGCGAGCTCGAGGACACCTTCCTCCCCGGCGGGTACTACAACGGGTACTGGCCGTACCTGGCCGAGGCCTTCGCGGCGTACGTCAACGAGAACGACACCGCGCCGCTGGTCGAGGCCTACGAGAACTTCGCCGCGGTCGACTCCGGCGGGGACAACGGCTTCTCGGTGTACGCGGCCGTCGAATGCCGGGACGCCTCCTGGCCCAAGCACTGGAAGCAGTGGCGGCAGGACATGTGGGAGGCGCACGACAAGGCGCCCTTCATGACGTGGAACAACGCCTGGTACAACGCGCAGTGCGCGTTCTGGCCCACGAAGTCCCTGGAGCCGGTGGACGTCACGAACGACGAGCTGCCGCCGGTGTTGCTGTTCCAGGCCACGGATGACGCGGCCACGCCGTACGGGGGCGCGGTGGTCGTCCACGAGAAGCTGGCGGGGTCGAGCCTGGTGGTCGAGCAGGGTGGCGGCAACCACGGGATCACGCTGAGCGGGAACGCGTGCCTGGACGGATACCTCGCGGACTACCTCGCCTCCGGCACCGTGCCACGTGGGGGCGGCGGTGTGGATGCCACATGCTCCGCGCTGCCGGAGCCTGAGCCGTTCCCGGCTACGGAGTCGGCGTCCGCGTCGGCTTCTTCCTCCGGGAGTGGGGCGACGTTGCACGGGCTGATCGGGTACCGGTCGTAGAACGGGTACGGGTGGGTGGGGGTACGGGTTCGCCTGCGGCGGGCCCCTTTCCCCTACCCATCCCCAAGCTCTCGACTTCTCCCCCAAGCTGATTCGAGCAGGGGGTCTCCCCTGAGCAGGGGAGACCCCACACTTCCCGAAACCGGGGCTCTGCCCCGGACCCCGCATCCGAACTCGTTCGGATCTGCTCAAGCGCCGCAGGGGCTGGAATGCTGAAGGGTGGCCGACATGGACGAGGCATGGCACGCGGTGGCGGAGCGGTTGCGGCATGAGGCGGGGGATGAGGATGCCGCCGAATTCGAGCGGCTGCGGGACGAGCGGGACCTGGACGCGCTGGCCCGGGTCCTGACCGAGCCGGACCGGCCGCTCTGGGCCCGCGAATTCGCCGCCCTGCGGCTGGGCAGGGCGGGTGACCATCGCGCCTTCGAGGCTCTGGTCCTCCTGCTCAACCACCGTGATCCGGAGCGCTGTTCGGCCGCCGCCCACGCGCTGGCGCGGCTCGGCGACCCCCGTACCGCCCGCGCGGCCGCCGCCCTCGCCACCAACGAGCTCCGCGTCGCCTACGCCCTCCACCCGGTCCGGCTGCTCACCGAACTGCGCGCACCGGAATCCGCGCCCGCCCTCATCACCGTTCTCGAACGCCGCCTCGCCTCCCCCGCCGACCCGTACTGGCGCGTGGCCCTCGCCTGCGTGGAAGGCCTCGGCGCCCTCGCGGACCCCCGTGCCGCACCCGCCCTCACCGCAGCCCGCGCCCACCCCCGCCTGGCCCCGGCGGCCACGGCAGCCCTGGCGCGCATCGCCCCGACCTGAGCCCGCCGGCGCGCCGCCCGGCTCTCCCCGCGCCCTCTTGGTTCTCCCCGCGCCCTCTTGGTTCTCCCCGCGCGCTCGTGATTCTCCGCATGAGCCCTTGGTTCTCCGCGTGAGGCAGCCCACAAACACCAGGGGCTGGCGCGCTCGTTACTCGCCGGTTAAGCTCAGACGAGCGGGTCACACCCCGCATCCACTCCCGTCGACCTGGTGACGCAGTCGGCGAGAGCTTGTCGGTTCGGTACATCTTCACGACGCGGCCCCGGGACAGGGCCCGTCGGATCCCACCGGTCCCGTGTTGTGCGCGCGGTCCGGATCAACCGGCCCCCGCCCGCGCGCGGCAGGCCGGACACCACGACACAACTCCCGTACGCCACACGCCCTTCGGCGAGAGCGCGTACGCCGCCCTCAGTCGTCACTCACCCTCTCTGGAGTCCTCGATGGACCGTCCCGAACCCACTCTGCGCACCATCGCCGTCATCGGACTCGGCACCATGGGCACCGGCATCGCCGAGGTGCTCGCCGGCGCCGGCCGCGAGGTCATCGGCATCGACATCAGCGAGGCCAGTGCCGTGCAGGCCGTCACCGCGCTGGAGACGTCCACCGAGCGCGCGGTGCAGCGCGAGCGCATCTCCCGCGAGGAGCGGGCCGGGCTGCTCGCCCGTTTCCGAACCTTCACCGAGCTCGCCGCCGCGGCCGAGGCCGACCTCGTCATCGAGGTGATCCCCGAGTCGTACGAGCTCAAGAGCGCGCTCTTTCGCGAGCTGGACACGATCGTGCGCCCGGACACCATCCTGGCCACCGGCACCAACGCCCTGTCCGTGACCCGGCTCGCCGCCGAGTCCACCCGGCCGGAGCGGGTCCTCGGGCTGCACTTCTTCAACCCCGCGCCCGCGATGAAGCTGGTCGAGGTGGTCTCCTCGGTGCTGACCGACCCGGCCTGCGTGGCCGCGGTCACCTCGCTCGCCCACGAGCTCGGCAAGGAGCCGGTCTCGGTCGGCGACCGGCCCGGATTCGTCGCGGACGGGCTGCTCTTCGGCTATCTCAACCAGGCCGCCGCCATGTACGAGGCGAACTACGCGAGCCGCGAGGACATCGATGCCGCGATGAGGTTGGGCTGCGGCCTCCCGATGGGTCCGCTCGCCCTGCTCGACCTGATCGGCATCGACACCGCCCGTACGGTCCTGGACGCGATGTACTCGGAGTCCCGGGACCGGCTGCACGCCCCGGCCCCGATCCTCAAGCAGCTGAGCGAGGCGGGCCTGACCGGGCGCAAGGCGGGCCGCGGCTTCTACACCTACGAGGCGCCGGGCAGCAGCGAGGTCGTGCGCGACGCCCTGACGCCGCTCCCGGACGCGGCGGCCGGTGGGAGCCGCGGTGTCGACTCCGTGGGGGTCGCGGGTTCCGGGACCATGGCCTCCGGGATCGCCGAGGTCTTCGCCAAGTCCGGCTACCGGGTCGTGCTGGCCGCCCGCAGCCAGGAGAAGGCGGAGAAGGCGAAGTCCCGTATCGCCAAGTCGCTTTCGCGCTCTGTCGACAAGGGACGGATGAGCGCCGAGGCGCGGGACGAGACGCTCGCCCGGATCACGCCCGCGGGCTCCTACGAGGCCTTCGCCGACGTCGACCTCGCGGTCGAGGCGGTCGCCGAGGACCTGGAGGTCAAGCAGCAACTGTTCGCCGCGCTCGACAAGGTCTGCAAGCCGGGTGCGGTGCTCGCCACCACCACCTCCTCGCTGCCCGTCGTCGCCTGCGCCCGCGCCACCTCGCGCCCGCAGGACGTGATCGGGATGCACTTCTTCAACCCGGCGCCCGCCATGAAGCTGGTCGAGGTGGTGCGGACGGTGCTGACCGCCGATGACGTGCACGCCACGGTCCGCGAGGTCTGCACGAAGATCCGCAAGCACCCGGTGGACTGCGGGGACCGGGCCGGCTTCATCGTGAACGCGCTGCTCTTCCCGTACCTGAACAACGCGGTCAAGATGGTCCAGGAGCACTACGCGAGCCTCGACGACATCGACACGGCGATGAAGCTCGGCGGCGGCTACCCGATGGGGCCCTTCGAGCTGCTCGACGTCGTCGGCCTCGATGTCTCGCTCGCGATCGAGAAGGTGCTCCACCGCGAGTTCCGCGACCCGGGCCTGGCCCCCGCGCCGCTCCTGGAGCACCTGGTCGCCGCGGGCTGTCTCGGCCGTAAGACGGGCCGCGGCTTCCGCGAATATGCCCGGCGCTGAGAAGCCGTCGTCGACGGCTTCCGAGGTCGGTACCGACTGGGGCGGGCTGCTCGATCCGGCCGGGAATCCGCCCTCCGGGCGCCCTGGTGCGGGGGCCGCTCACCGAGCGGCCCCCGTGCAGCCTCACCCATCTCCCGCGCAGCGGACCGAGCCCATGCAGTACGTTCGGTCCATGCCCAGTACCGCCAACACGCCCAGGTCCGCCTCCGCAGCGGACGCGCCGGAAACGCCCGCAGGCAGTCGTGCCGCCGCCCAGCGGCTGAAGATGCGCAGGGAGCTCGCGGCCGCGGCGATGGAGCTGTTCGCGGCCAAGGGGTACGAGGCGACGACGGTCGACGAGATCGCGGCGCGGGCCGGGGTCGCGCGCCGCACCTTCTTCCGGCACTTCCGCTCCAAGGAAGAGGCGATCTTCCCGGACCACGACGACACCCTGGTCCGTGCGGAGGCGGTGCTGAACGCGGCACCACCGCACGAGAACCCGCTGGACACCGTGTGCCGCGGGATCAAGGAGGTCATGAAGATGTACGCCTCCTCGCCGGCCGTCTCCGTGGAGCGCTACCGCCTCACCCGCGAGGTGCCGACGCTGCGCGAGCGCGAGATCGCCTCGGTGGCGCGCTACGAGCGGCTGTTCACGCGCTATCTGCTCGGTCACTTCGACGAGCAGGCCCATCACGACGGCAGCGACGATCCGCTGCTGGCCGAGGTGGCGGCCTCGGCCGTGGTGACCGCGCACAACCACGTGCTGCGCCGCTGGCTGCGGGCGGGCGGCCAGGGCGATCTGGAGGGCACGCTCGGCCACGCCTTCGCGATCGTCCGCCGCACCTTCGGCACCGGCATCCTCGCCGGGCGTTCGTCCACGGGTTCCGCGCCCGCCGCCTCGGCCCGTACGGAGGGCGAGGTGCTCGTGACGGTGGCACGGACGGATGTGCCGCTGGACGAGGTGATGCGCACGATCGAGCGGGCGCTACGACCGGATACTGGCGAGTAACGTACGCCACATTCATCAGGCGGCCACCCTCCAAGGAGGGTGGCCGCTTTCACGTTTCCGCAGGTCAGAGGCCATTTTCTCAGCCCATTTGATCGATCATCGCTCACCTGAACCACCTTGGTGACACCTGAGAGAAAATGTTGGCACTCGGTGTCTTGCCGCTTGGCACGCGGTGCCATAGCTTGAAATAAGTCCGGGCGGCCGGCGCGCAGAGAACCCTCGTGCGCCGGCTGTCCCCTCAAGGCATTCCCGTGCCGTGAGCGCCCGGACGCCTGCGTCACAGGCACCTCCCGCGCACCACCAACGCGCCGCCACAGCACCACCCTCGGGCCTCACTCGCGAGGACCACCGCAGTCTCCGCCGAACCGACGGCACCACCCCAGCAGCTCCGCAGCAACGAACCCTCACCCCGACGTACCGCTTTTCGCCGGAGGCAACACCGTGAAGGAAATCCTGGACGCGATCCAGTCGCCGGACAGCACCAAGGCCGACTTCGCCGCGCTGCAGATCCCCGAGTCGTACCGCGCGATCACCGTGCACAAGGACGAGGCCGAGATGTTCGCCGGCCTCGACTCCCGCGAGAAGGACCCGCGCAAGTCGCTCCACCTCGACGATGTGGCCGTGCCCGAGCTCGGTCCGGGCGAGGCTCTGGTGGCCGTCATGGCCTCGTCCGTGAACTACAACTCCGTGTGGACGTCGATCTTCGAGCCGCTCTCCACGTTCAACTTCCTGGAGCGCTACGGCCGCACCAACGAGCTGGCCAAGCGCCACGACCTGCCGTACCACGTCATCGGCTCCGACCTCGCGGGCGTCGTGCTGCGCACCGGCCCCGGCGTCAACGCCTGGAACCCCGGTGACGAGGTCGTCGCGCACTGCCTCAGCGTCGAGCTGGAGTCCTCCGACGGCCACAACGACACGATGCTCGACCCCGAGCAGCGCATCTGGGGCTTCGAGACCAACTTCGGCGGCCTCGCCGAGATCGCCCTGGTCAAGTCCAATCAGCTGATGCCCAAGCCCGACCACCTCAGCTGGGAGGAGGCTGCCTCGCCCGGCCTGGTCAACTCCACCGCGTACCGCCAGCTCGTCTCGCGCAACGGCGCCGGCATGAAGCAGGGCGACAACGTGCTGATCTGGGGCGCCAGCGGCGGCCTCGGCAGCTACGCCACCCAGTTCGCCCTGGCCGGCGGCGCCAACCCGATCTGTGTCGTCTCCAGCCCCCAGAAGGCGGAGATCTGCCGGAAGATGGGCGCCGAGGCGATCATCGACCGCAACGCCGAGGGCTACAAGTTCTGGAAGGACGAGAACACCCAGGACCCGCGCGAATGGAAGCGCTTCGGCAAGCGCATCCGCGAGCTCACCGGCGGCGAGGACATCGACATCGTCTTCGAGCACCCGGGCCGTGAGACCTTCGGTGCCTCCGTCTACGTCACCCGCAAGGGCGGCACCATCACCACCTGCGCCTCCACCTCGGGCTACATGCACGAGTACGACAACCGCTACCTGTGGATGTCCCTCAAGCGCATCATCGGCTCCCACTTCGCCAACTACCGCGAGGCCTGGGAGGCCAACCGCCTCATCGCCAAGGGCAAGATCCACCCCACCCTCTCCAAGGTCTACTCCCTGGAGGAGACCGGCCAGGCCGCCTACGACGTCCACCGCAACCTGCACCAGGGCAAGGTCGGCGTGCTCGCGCTCGCGCCCGAGGAAGGGCTCGGTGTGAAGGACGAGGAGATGCGCGCCAAGCACCTCGACGCCATCAACCGCTTCCGGGACATCTGATGACAGCGCCTCAGGAAGGTCCCAGGCAGAAGGACCGCCCGTGGCTGATGCGCACCTACGCGGGCCACTCCACGGCCGAGGCCTCCAACGCCCTGTACCGCCGCAACCTCGCCAAGGGCCAGACGGGTCTGTCGGTCGCCTTCGACCTGCCGACCCAGACGGGCTACGACCCGGACCACATCCTGGCCCGGGGCGAGGTCGGCCGGGTCGGGGTCCCGGTCTCGCATCTGGGTGACATGCGCCGGCTCTTCCGGGACATCCCGCTGGAGCAGATGAACACCTCGATGACCATCAATGCGACGGCCATGTGGCTGCTCGCGCTCTACCAGGTGGTCGCCGAGGAGCAGGGCGCGGACATCGCCCAGCTGCAGGGCACGACGCAGAACGACATCGTCAAGGAGTACCTCTCGCGCGGGACGCACGTCTTCCCGCCCGGGCCCTCGCTCCGCCTGACGACCGACATGATCGCCTACACGGTGTCCCACATCCCCAAGTGGAACCCGATCAACATCTGCAGCTACCACCTCCAGGAGGCGGGGGCCACACCGGTCCAGGAGATCGCGTACGCGATGTCCACCGCCATCGCCGTTCTCGATGCCGTACGCGACGCAGGGCAGGTCCCCGAGGACAAGTTCGGGGACGTCGTCGCCCGCATCTCCTTCTTTGTGAACGCGGGAGTCCGCTTCATCGAGGAGATGTGCAAGATGCGGGCGTTCGGGCGGATCTGGGACCAGATCACGCGCGAGCGGTACGGCATCGAGAACGCCAAACAGCGCAGGTTCCGCTACGGGGTGCAGGTCAACTCCCTGGGCCTCACGGAGGCCCAGCCGGAGAACAACGTCCAGCGGATCGTCCTGGAGATGCTGGCCGTCACGCTCTCCAAGGACGCCCGCGCCCGCGCCGTACAGCTGCCCGCCTGGAACGAGGCGCTCGGGCTGCCGCGGCCCTGGGACCAGCAGTGGTCGCTCAGGATCCAGCAGGTGCTCGCGCACGAGAGCGATCTGCTGGAGTACGAGGACATCTTCGCCGGCTCGCACGTCATCGAGAAGAAGGTCGACGAGCTGGTCGCCGAGTCCCTCGCGGAGATCGAGCGGATCCAGGAGATGGGCGGCGCGATGGCGGCCGTCGAGTCCGGCTACCTCAAGTCGCAGCTGGTCTCCTCGCACGCCGAGCGGCGGGCGCGGATCGAGGGCGGCGACGAGAAGATCGTCGGCGTCAACATCTACGAGACCACCGAGCCCAACCCGCTCACCGCCGACCTGGACACCGCGATCATGACGGTGGACCACGCGGTCGAGGCGCAGGTGGTCCAGGCCATCGGCGAGTGGCGCACGACCCGTGAGGAGTCGAGCGACCGGCAGGGCATGGGCGATCCGTTCCACTACCCGACCACCCGGCAGGCGATCGACCGCCTGAAGGAAGCGGCGGCCGGCACGGACAACCTGATGGAGGCCACTCTGGAGTGCGTGCGCGCCGGTGTGACGACCGGAGAGTGGTCCGAGGCGCTGCGCGAGGTGTTCGGCGAGTTCCGCGCCCCCACGGGCGTCTCCTCGGCTCCGGTGGCGGTCACCGCGGAGGAGGGCTCCCCTCTTGCCCTCGTCCGCGAGAAGGTCCGCCGCACCGGCGAGGAACTCGGCGGAAAGCTCCGTCTCCTGGTCGGCAAGCCCGGGCTCGACGGGCACTCCAACGGCGCCGAGCAGATCGCCGTACGGGCCCGTGACGCCGGCTTCGAGGTGATCTACCAGGGCATCCGCCTCACCCCCGAGCAGATTGTCTCGGCGGCCCTTGCGGAGGATGTGCACTGCGTCGGTCTGTCCATCCTGTCCGGCTCGCACGCCGAGCTGGTGCCGGATGTGCTCCAGCGCCTCAAGGACGCGGGGGCGGCCGACCTGCCCGTCATCGTCGGCGGCATCATTCCGAGCGCCGATGCCGAGCAGTTGAGGGCGGCCGGAGTGGCTGCCGTCTTCACCCCGAAGGACTTCGGTATCACGGAGATCATCGGCCGTATCGTCGACGAGATCCGGCAAGCGAACCAGCTCGACCCTCTGGAGGTCCCCGCATGACCAGCCCTGTGAACCGGCTTCGTCCGCGCCGCTCCTGCCTCGCGGTGCCGGGAAGCAATCCCCGCTTCCTGGAGAAGGCCCAGGGCCTCCCCGCCGACCAGGTCTTCCTGGACCTGGAGGACGCCTGCGCCCCGCTCGCCAAGCCCGAGGCGCGGCACACCATCGTGAAGTTCCTCAACGAGGGCGACTGGACCGGCAAGACGCGCGTGGTGCGGGTCAACGACTGGACCACCGAGTGGACGTACCGCGATGTCGTGACCGTCGTCGAGGGCGCGGGCCAGAACCTCGACTGCATCATGCTGCCGAAGGTCCAGACGGCCGAGCAGATCGTCTCCCTCGACCTGCTGCTCACGCAGATCGAGAAGACGATGGGCTTCGAGGTCGGCAAGATCGGCATCGAGGCGCAGATCGAGAACGCGCGCGGCCTCAACAACGTCAACGCGATCGCCGAGGCCTCTCCCCGGATCGAGACGATCATCTTCGGCCCGGCCGACTTCATGGCATCGATCAACATGAAGTCCCTGGTCGTCGGTGAGCAGCCGCCCGGCTACGACGCGGACGCGTACCACTACATCCTGATGAAGATCCTGATGGCCGCCCGCGCCAACGATCTCCAGGCGATCGACGGCCCCTACCTGCAGATCCGCAACATCGACGGCTACCGCGAGGTCGCGGGGCGCGCCGCCGCGCTCGGCTTCGACGGCAAGTGGGTGCTGCACCCCGGTCAGGTGGAGGCCTCGAACGAGATCTTCTCGCCCTCGCAGGAGGACTTCGACCACGCCGAGCTGATCCTCGACGCGTACGAGTACTACACGTCGGAGGCGGGCGGCAAGAAGGGTTCGGCCATGCTCGGCGACGAGATGATCGACGAGGCCAGCCGCAAGATGGCCCTGGTCATCTCGGGCAAGGGACGTGCGGCCGGCATGCAGCGCACGTCGAAGTTCGAAGCCCCGGAGGCGTAAGCAATCATGCAGTTCGGCCGCACCTACGAAGAGTTCACCGTCGGGGACGTGTACAAGCACTGGCCCGGGAAGACGGTCACGGAGTACGACGATCATCTGTTCTGTCTGCTCACGATGAACCACCACCCCCTCCACATGGACACGAACTATGCGGAGAAGACGACGGACTTCGGCAAGAACGTCGTCGTGGGCAACTACATCTACTCGCTGCTCCTGGGCATGAGCGTGCCGGACGTCTCCGGCAAGGCGATCGCCAACCTGGAGATCGAGTCCCTGCGGCACGTGGCGCCGACCTTCCACGGCGACACGATCTACGGCGAGACGACCGTCCTCGACAAGACGCCGTCGAAGTCGAAGAACGATCGCGGCATCGTCTATGTGGAGACGAAGGGCTACAAGCAGGACGGGACCCTCGTCTGCGTCTTCCGCCGCAAGGTCATGGTCCCCACCGAGACGTACATCAAGGAACGCGGCGGCGAGCAGCCCGGCCGCCCCGCCCTCCCCAACGAACACCGCCAGGAGCGCTGAGACATGGCACGACTCGCCCAGACCGCCGGCCTGACGGACGTGCAGCAGGAAATCCTGTCCACCGTCCGCGACTTCGTCGACAAGGAGATCATCCCGGTCGCGACCGAGCTGGAGCACCGCGACGAGTACCCCCAGGACATCGTCGACGGGCTCAAGGAATTGGGCCTGTTCGGCCTGATGATCCCGGAGGAGTACGGAGGTCTGGGCGAGTCGCTGCTCACGTACGCGCTCTGTGTGGAGGAGATCGCGCGCGGCTGGATGTCCGTGTCCGGGATCATCAACACGCACTTCATCGTCGCGTACATGCTCAAGCAGCACGGCACGCAGGAGCAGAAGGACTACTTCCTGCCCAAGATGGCGGCCGGTGACATCCGCGGCGCCTTCTCCATGTCCGAGCCCGGGCTCGGCTCGGATGTGTCGGCCATCACATCCAAGGCGGTCAAGGACGGCGACGAGTACGTCCTGAACGGCCAGAAGATGTGGCTGACGAACGGCGGAACATCGACTCTGGTCGCCGTTCTGGTGCGAAGTGACGAAGGACACCCCGAGGGCTCGCCGGCCCACAAGTCGATGACCACCTTCCTGATCGAGAAGGAGCCGGGATTCGGCGAGGTCCGCCCGGGCCTGACCATTCCGGGAAAGATCGACAAGATGGGTTACAAGGGGGTCGACACCACCGAACTCATCATGGACGGCCTGCGCATTCCGGCCAATCGCGTGCTCGGCGGCGAGACCGGTCGAGGTTTTTACCAAATGATGGACGGCGTCGAGGTCGGCCGCGTGAACGTCGCGGCCCGTGGCTGCGGTGTCGCCCAGCGTGCATTCGAACTGGGCGTCTCCTACGCCCAGGAACGTCACACTTTCGGGAAGCCGATCGCCCAGCACCAGGCGATTCAGTTCAAGCTCGCCGAGATGGCCACCAAGGTGGAGTCGGCGCATGCGATGATGGTGAATGCAGCACGCAAAAAGGACAGCGGGGAGCGAAACGACCTCGAAGCAGGGATGGCGAAGTACCTCGCGTCCGAGTACTGCAAGGAGGTGGTGGAGGACGCGTTCCGTATCCATGGCGGCTACGGATTCTCGAAGGAGTACGAGATCGAGCGCCTCTACCGCGAAGCCCCGATGCTGCTGATCGGTGAAGGTACCGCCGAGATCCAGAAAATGATCATTGGACGCCGGCTTCTCGAGGAGTACCGAGTTCAGGGCTGAACGTCCGAAATGGGACGGTTTGTCAAGGTTGAAGATCACACCCTGTGAGCAGACTTCGGCCTCCGACTCGGCTTCCTGGCTTGCCCAGTTGCGGTGCGCAACCGCTACCATCCCGGGAAAGCCGCCGTCCCCCGTCTCAGCGCGGCATCATCCGCTACGAAGGTCATCCATGCCCCACAGCCAGAACTCTGCACCAAGCGACAGCCGCCTCGGCGTACGCCTTGCCCGCGGAGCATCGCCGTGGCTTCTGCCGACCGTCGCCACCGCAGCCCTCAGCCTCGCCCGCTCGCGCCGCTCCGGCGCCGCGAAGGCCGTCGCCGTACCCGCCACCGCACTCGCGGCGGGCATGCTGTGGTTCTTCCGCGACCCCGAGCGTCAGATCGCCCAGGGCCGCGTCATCTCCCCGGCCGACGGAGTGGTGCAGAGCATCATGCCGTGGAAGGACGGGCGCACCCGCGTCGCGATCTTCATGAGCCCGCTGAACGTGCACGTCAACCGCGCGCCCCTGGCGGGCACGGTGACATCGGTCGAGCACATCCCCGGTGGGTTCGTTCCCGCTTTCAACAAGGAGAGCGAGAACAACGAGCGTGTCGTCTGGCACTTCGACACCGAGCTCGGCGACATCGAGATGGTTCAGATCGCCGGAGCGGTCGCCCGCCGCATCGTGCCCTACGTGCCCCAGGGCACCAAGGTCGAGCAGGGCGAGCGCATCGGGCTGATCCGCTTCGGCTCGCGCGTCGACATCTACCTGCCCGAGGGCGTCGAGGTGGATGTGGAAGTGGGGCAGAAGACCGTGGCTGGGGTGACTCGCGTTGACCGTGGTTGATCCTGATACACAGGCCGGCTGGGTTCCGGAGGCCGAGGAGGACGACGAGGAGGAAATGCCTCTGTCGCTCCGCCTCTCGATAGCGGACACCCTCACGCTCGGCAACGCCACGTGCGGGTTCATGGCGGTGTACTTCACCACCACCGGGATCCTCATCCCGCACCTCATGGGCGACGAGGCGGGCATGGCGCGCAACAGCGCCGCCACCGCGGTCATACTGATGCTGTGCGCGGCGGTCTTCGACCTCTTCGACGGTCTCGTGGCCCGCAAGCTGCGGTCCTCGCCGATGGGGGCGGAGCTCGACAACCTCTCCGACCTCGTCAGCTTCGGGCTCGCGCCCGCGTACTTCGTGCTCGTCTACGGCATGGTCGGGGACGGGGCGAACCAGCGGGTCGCGGCGGTGGGTGCCGTGGTGGTGCTGCTCGCGGTGGTGCTGCGCTTGGCGCGGTTCTCGTGCGTGACGGTGAAGGACGGCACCTTCCAGGGCATGCCCTCGCCGTTCGGTGCGCTGACGGTCGTCTCGATCGTGCTGCTCGAGCTGCCGTTCGTGGCGACGCTGCTCGCGATCATCGGGACGGCGTGGCTGATGGTCTCGCGGGTCGAGTACCCGAAGCCGCGGGGGCGTCTCGCGGTCGCGATGCTCTCGTGGATCGTGCTCAGCATGGGGCTGCTGGCCGCGTGGGCGTTTGATGCGCCGGGTGGGCAGCTGCTCCTGCAGACCGGGTGTGCGCTGCAGCTGGTGATGGGTGCGGTGATTCCGCTGTTCGCCACGGCTCGCCGCGTCAACAATTTCCGCGACAACCGTCGCGAGGCCCGGGCGGCTCAGCTGCCGTAGGTTTTGGCTGTACAAAGGGGCCCCTCACCGGATTCGGTGAGGGGCCCCTTTGCGTGGGCTGGTGCGGTCCTTCAGGGCGCCGTTGGCGGGGGTGCCGTCGCCCACCCTTCCCCAAGCTCTCAACTACGTTCGAGCAGGGGAGACCCCACTCGCCCTGCGGCACGACTGCTCGCCGGCAGCGGGGGCGGGGGCGGCGCGTGGCGGGAAAGGCCACGCGCGGGGATACCCGTCAGCGCTGGAAGGTCTTGGCGGCCTCCGAGGTTTCCGGTGCGCGGACGACCGAGGAGCCTCCCTTTGCGGACTTGTCGGGCTTGATGATGACGCTGTCCAGGGACGAGGGGGCGTTCGGGTCCGTGAAGTCGTGGGTGCCGAAGCCCGCGTCCCAGTTCTTGATCGACAGGAGGGCCTTGTCCACGCCCTCGCGTGTCAGGTCCTTGGCCTCACACGCCTTCTTCAGTGCCTCCCCCATCGTCGTCGCCGCGGTCCACCCCGCGACCACCCCGTTGTCCAGGGAATCGTCCGGATAGGCCGCCGCGTAGTCCGCGGCGAGCTTGCTGGGGCCTTCGGCATCGTCCCCGATGGGCAACGAGGGCGTGGAGATGTAGTACATCTTCTCCAGGGCGGGCGCGGCCTGGGTGCCGAGCAGCTGGGGCGCGAAGGCCGAGTTGTTGCCGATGATCGGCACGTTCATGCCGCCGGCCGCCGCGACCCCGACGAGCGAGGCCGCCTGCCGCGGCCCCGCGCTGATCACGACCGCCTTGACCCCGGCCTTCTTCAGCGCGGCGACCTGCGCGGTCATGTCGTTGTCCGTGGGTTTGATCTTCTGTTCGACAATGGTGAGGTCGTTCTGCTCGGCCATGTGCTTCGAGCCGGCCAGCGCGTTCTCCCCGTAGTCGCCCTCGAAGTAGACATGCCCGATCTTGTCGCCGGCCTTGAGGCCCTTCTCCTTCATCAGGAAGTCGATCGCGTTGATCGTCTCGATGTCGTACGTGGAGCCGAGGACGCGGATGTACTTGTTGCCGAGCAGCGCGGCCGACCAGGCCATCGGCATCACCAGGGCCTTGTCCTGCTCGATGCGCTGCTTGACGGCCGCGACGAAGGGCGAGCCGATGAACTGGGCGAAGCCGAGGACCTCGGGTTCCAGCTCCGAGTAGCCCGAGACGGCCTTCTGCGGGTCGTAGCCGTGGTCGCGGACCGTCAGTTCCAGGTCCCGGCCGCAGATGCCGCCGTCGGCGTTGACCTGCTTCACGTAGAGCTGCTGGGCCTGGGTGACGCTCTTGCCGAGCGTGGCGTACACGCCGGTCATGTCGGTCAGGACACCGAGCTTGATGGTCTTGTCGGTGACGCCGACGCCGGTCTTGACGCCGCCCGCGCCTTCCTTGCCGGTGTCCTTGTCCTTGGCCTTGGAGCTGCATCCCGCGGCCCCCGCCACGGCCAGGACCACCGCGACCGCCGCGGCCGTCGCCCTGCGGCCTGCTGCGGTCCGCCGTCCCGCCGCGGGCTTCCGCCCGGCCTCGGTCTTGTGTCCGTATGCACGTGCTGATGTCATCGGTCGTTCCCTTCGGTGCCTGAGGGTTGTGGTGCAGGGGACTTCGGGCGCCGGGCGAAGAGGCGTACGAGACCGCCCGGCAGGAACAGCACGACGGCCACGAGAGCGGCGCCGTAGAGGTACTTCGCGGCCTCACCGGGGCTGACTCCGCCGGTGCCGGCCTCGGAGACCAGGGGCAGCGAGTCGCTGTAGCGGGTGAGGATCTGGGGCAGCAGCGAGACGAAGACCGCGCCCACGACGGCGCCCGAGACCGAGCCGAGACCGCCGATGACGATCATGGCGAGGTATTCGAGCGAGAGGACCATGCCGAAGTACTCGGGCACGGTGCGCTGGAACACCAGGGCGAGCAGGACGCCCGCGAGGCCCGCGTACATGGAGGAGAGCACGAAGACGGCCGCCCGGTAGCGGGCCACCGGCACGCCCATCACACCGGCCGCGATCTGGTGGTCACGGATCGCGTTCATGGCGCGTCCGGGCCGTCCGCGCAGCACCCCGCGGGCGAACAGGCCGCCCGCGACGAGCAGTGCGAGCCCCAGGTACCAGAGCTTCTCGGAGGCGCCGAAGGGCACGGCGGCGACGAGCAGCTCGCTGTCGTCGAAGCTGAGGCCGAAGAACTCCATCGGCGGCACGGCGCGCCCGTTGAAACCGCCGGTCAGATCGTGCGCGTTGAACAGCACATGCTGGCCGATGAAGATCAGCGCGAGGGTGGCGATACCGAGATACGCGCCGCGCAGCCGGCCCGCGATGGGACTGAACAGTCCGCCCGCGACGCCCGCGACACCCACGGCGAGCACCGCGGCGAGCCAGGTCGGCAGGCCGAGCCCGGTCAGCTCGTCGTCGCCGTTCCCGGCGAAGGCGCAGTACGCGTACGCGCCCACGGCGAGGAAGAAGGCATGGCCCATGGAGAGCTGTCCGGTGGAGCCGGTGAGCAGGTTGAGGCCGATCGCGCCGATCGCCGCGGCCATCGCGAACAGGCCCGCCTGCAGCCAGAACCGCTCCAGGTAGAACGGCAGGGCGAGCAGCAGCACGAGGCCCGCGATCCAGACGTAGAGCCGCGGCGACGGGAGTCTGCGGACGCGCTCGGGCGCCTTCGGGGTGTCGTGCTTGGTGAGGACGTCAGACACGGGCGAGCTCCTTCGTACCGAACAGGCCTGCGGGGCGGACGAGGAGGATCGCGACCATCACCAGATAGGGCGCGAGTTCGCCGAGCCCTCGGCCCATGAAGGTCAGATCGCTCTGGTAGCCGGTGGCGAGGGATTCGGTGACACCGACGACCAGACCGCCGACGAGGGCGCCCGTGGTGGAGTCGAGGCCGCCGAGGATCGCCGCGGGGAAGGCCTTGAGCGCGGCGAGCGAGGTGGCGCGTTCCAGGCCCGGGGTCGGGAAGACGGTCAGGAACAGCGCGGCGACGGCCGCGAGGCCGCCCGCGACGGCCCAGGCGCCGAGCGAGACCCGGCTGAGGCGGATGCCCATCAGGGCGGCGGTCTCGGCGTTCTCGGCGGCGGCGCGCATCGCCACACCCCAGGAGGTGTAGCGGAAGGCGAGCAGGAAGGCGGTGATGAGCAGTCCGGCGGCGATGAACGCGGCGATCCTGGTGTGCGGGAAGGTCACCGAGCCGATCCGCAGGACCGCGTTGCCCCAGGGGTCGCCGACCGCGAGCACATCGGTGCCGATCCGCCGGGTCAGATCGGTGACGAGCAGAATGTCCACGCCGATGGTGGCGATGGCGAGCACGCTGTGCTCGCTGCCCCGGTAGCGGCGCATCACGAGGAACTCGATCGCGGCGCCGACCAGGGCCGCCCCGGCGATGCCGAGAAGCAGCGCGGGCCAGAAGCCGATGTCGTCGTGGAGTACGGCGGTGAGGTAGCCGCCTGCCAGGAGCAGTGAGGCGTGCGCGAAGTTGACGACCTCGGTGGCCTTGAAGATCACCACGAAGCCGAGCGCGATCAGGGCGTAGACGGAGCCCATCGACACGCCGTTGAGCAGCAGTTCGACGAAGGTGGTCATGAGGCGTCCTCCTCGCTCTGGCCGAGGTAGGCGCGTACCACTGCCGGATCGTTCTGTACGGCGGCGGGGGTGCCGTCGGCGATGCGCCTGCCGAAGTCGAGCACGGTCACCGCGTCGGCGAGCCGCATCACCAGACCCATGTCGTGTTCCACGAGGACGATGGAGATGCCGAGGCTGTCGCGTACGCCCGCGATCACCGCGGCGGTGCGGCGGCGCTCGTCGGCCGTCATCCCGGCCACCGGCTCGTCGAGCAGCAGCAGCTTGGGCTCCATGCACAGGGCGCGGGCGAGTTCGGCGAGCTTCTGCAGGCCGTACGGGAGGGAGCCGGCCGGCTGGGAGAGGTGCTCCTCGATGCCGACGAACGCGGCGATCTCGCGCACCCGTTCCCGGTGCCGTGCCTCCTCCCTGACCGCCTGCGGCAGCCGCAGGCCCGCGGCCAGGAAGCCGGAGCGGGTCAGGCGGTGGCGGCCGAGGAGGAGAGAGTCGGCGACGCTGGCACGGGGCGGCAGGGCCAGGTTCTGGAAGGTGCGGGCGATGCCGAATGCGGCGATACGGTGCGGTGGTTCGCCGGTGATTTCGTGCGCGCCGAAACGGACGCTGCCCTCGGTGGCGCGGTAGACGCCCGAGAGGACGTTGAAGCAGGTGGACTTGCCGGCGCCGTTGGGGCCGATGACGGCGTGCACGGTGCCGGGCCGGACGGTGAAGTCGACCGCGTCCAGGGCGGTGAGTCCGGCGAACCTGACGGTGAGCCCGCGCACTTCGAGTGCGGGGACCTCGTGGGTGGCGGTCCCGTGGGCGGGGGTCCCGTCGGCCGAGGTCTCGTGCGCGGGGGTCCCGTGGGCGGAGGACTTGCGTGCGGGTTCCCCTTGTGCGGGGATCCGGTGCTCGGGGTTCTCTTCGCCGGGCAGGGTCATCGGCCGTCCTCCCAGCGCGAGAGGACCGGGTGCACGGCGGCCGCCTGCGAGGCATCGGCCGCGGCCTCCTCGTCGACGACCCCAAGGTAGCGGCGGCGCACCTCGCCGGAGGCGGCGAGGGTGTCGGCGTCCCCGGAGAGGGTGACCTCGCCGACCTCCAGGACGTACGCGGTCGAGGCGAGCCTGAGGGCGAGCGCGGCGTTCTGCTCGACCAGGAGAACCGATACGCCCTGGCCGTTGATCTCCTTGATCGTCTCGGCGATCCGGGCCGCCATCAGCGGCGCGAGCCCCAGCGAGGGCTCGTCGAGGAGCAGCAGCCGCGGCCCGGCCATCAGGGCGCGGCCCACGGCGAGCATCTGCTGCTCGCCGCCGGAGAGCAGTCCGGCGCGCTGGTGGGCGCGCTCGGCGAGCACCGGGAACAATTCGTGGACGCGGCGCAGTGCGGCGCTCCTGGTGCCGCGGTCACCGCGCGCACCCAGGGCGCCGGCCCGCAGATTGTCCTCGACGGTCATCCGTGCGAACACCTGGCGTCCCTCGGGCACCTGGCAGATCCCCTCGGCGACGACCCGGGCGGCGCGGGCCGGTACCGGCCTTCCGTCCACATGCACGGTTCCGGTGGCGGAGCCGCCGTGGAAGGCGAGGCTGCGGGAGATCGCGCGCAGGAGCGTCGACTTGCCGGCGCCGTTGCCGCCGAGCACGGTGACGACGGCGCCCTCGGGCACGTCGAGCGAGACCGAGCGCAGCGCGCGCACGGGTCCGTAGGACGCCGACAGGTCGCGCACAGTGAGTGCGGCACCTTGCATGGCTCCCCTTTCGATGGCGGGGCCCGGTGGCTGACGCGGGCCGGCGCGGAGTGGGATGCCCGGGCCGGGATGGCGCCGGTCCGGGTGGGATGGCACAGAATCAGCACCGACCAGTCGGTACGTCTACGGGGCACCGGCGAATCGTTGCCCGTGACCAGACCTGACCGCCGGCCGTTGTGCTGGAGCACAACGGCGCGTGTCAGGGGCCTGTCCGGCGGGCGCCGGAGGTGGCATCCTCACGCTTCATGGGGGCTCACGGACCGCGCACCAAGCAGGAGTGGAAGGTGCTCGGCGAGGCCTGCGCCGCGCTGCTCACGCGGCTGCCGGACCTCGTCGACGTACATCTGCGCGCACTCGACGCGTACTCACCGACGTACGAGCACGTCATCCCGTACGACCAGCACTGGCTGCAGGCCGAGGCCGCGATGCGGATCGGGATCGAGTCGATGTGCGCGCCGAAGGACTCACCGCGGCTCGATCTGGAGCACGCGGCGCAGATCGGGCGGCGCAGCGCGCAGCAGGGGCTGCCGCTGAACCTGCTCGTGCACGCCTACCGGCAGGGCGGCAGGCTCGTCTGGGACGAGCTGCTCGCGGACGCGCAGGGCACGCGGGCGGCGCGGCTGCCGGTGCTCATGCAGGCGGCGTCGATGGTGTGGTCGGCGGTCAACGACCAGGAGGACACCCTCTCGGAGGCCTACCGGGCCACGGAGCTGGAACTGCGCCGGCGCACCGACGAACGGCTGCAGGCGCTGCTCGACGCGCTCCTGGACGGCCGGCAGGCCCCGGAGCTGACCTCACGCGCGGCGGCCGGTCTGGATCTGCCCGAGCAGGGGCGGTACGCGGTGGTCGTGCTGCCGCTCGACCGGCGCGACAGCAGCGAGCCGCTGCACCGGCTGATCCGGGCGACCGGGGTGCGGTTCGTCTGGCGGATGCGGGCGGACTGCGAGCTGGGGGTCGCCGCGCTCGACGCCTCGGTGGGTCTGGACGCGCTCTCGGGGCTGCTGGAGTCCGGGTGCACGGGCCCCGGCGGGATCTCGCCGGTGGTCGGCTCGCTCGCCGAGCTCGGCCTGGCGCGGCGGCTCGCGGAGCTGGCGCTGCGGACGTGTGCGCCGGATTCGACCGAGATCGTACGGCTCGACCGGCGGGTGCCGACGGCGCTGGTGGTGGGGCAGCCGGAGCTGGCGGGGCGTCTGGTGCAGGGGGTGTTCGGGCCGCTGATGAGCCTCGATCCGGCGGACCGGGCGGTGCTTCTGGAGACCCTGGACGCCTGGCTGGAGTGCGAGGGCTCGGCGGGGCGGGCGGCCGGGCGGCTGTACTGCCACCGCAACACGGTCTTCAACCGGCTGCGGCGGCTCGAACAGCTGACGGGGCGGGACCTGTCGCGGCCACGGGATCTCACGGAGATGACGCTGGCGCTGGACGCGCACCGGCTGGCGGGGTGAGCGGAACCGGCGCGCCCCCGGGACCGGTGCCCCGGGGGCCGGGAACCACAGGTGCGGTAGGCACAAGTCCGGTAGACACAAGTCCGGCAGGCACAAGTCCGGCAGCCACCGCGCTGGTGGCCACCGGACCGGTGCCGCTCCAGGGTGCCGTCACCCATCGTCCTGGCTGCGGGACTTCACCGCCCGGCGCAGACGGTGGTGGTGACGGGCCGGGGTCTGTTCGGTGATCGCGTCGCCGACCATCGCCTTGACCGCGTCGCGCAGGCCGTGCAGGGCATGGTGGCGGGGCGGGCCCGCGCCCGGGTCCTCACGCAGTTCCTTGATCAGCGCCCAGCAGAGGGCCATCATCACGACGACGAAGGGCAGGGCGACGAGGATCGTCGCGCTCTGCAGGGAATCCAGACCGCCCGCGACCAGCAGCACCGCCGCGACCGCGGCCATGAGGATGCCCCAGATGACCACGAGCCAGGTCTTCGGGTGCAGGGCGCCGCGGCTGGTGAGCGAGCCCATCACGAGGGAGGCGGAATCGGCGCTGGTCACGAAGTACGTCATCACCAGGAGCATCGCGATCCACGAGGTGATGGTGCCGATCGGCAGCGAGTCGAGCATCGCGAAGAGGGATGCCTCCGGCCCCTCGGCGACCTTCGCCGCCATGTCGGTCTTGCCCGTGGAGTCGAGCCGCATGCCCGTACCGCCCATGACGCAGAACCAGACCACGGTCGCGGCGCTGGGCACGAGGAGCACGCCGACGAGGAACTCACGGATCGTACGGCCGTGCGAGATGCGGGCGATGAAGGTGCCGACGAACGGGGCCCAGGACATCCACCACGCCCAGTAGAAGATCGTCCAGCTGCCCAGCCAGTCGCTGTCGAGGAAGGCGCCGGTGTGGGTGGCCATCGGGACCAGGTTGCTCAGGTAGTTGCCGACGCTCGCGGGGATCGCGTCCAGGATGTAGACGGTCGGGCCGATGACGAAGACGAACGTCATCAGGCAGGCCGCCAGGATGATGTTGATCGTCGAGAGCCATTTGACGCCCTTGTGCAGGCCCGTGAACGCGGAGGCGACGAAGGCCGCGCCGAGCGCGATGATGATGATCACCTCGACGGACGTGGAGTCCTTGACGTCCGCCGTCAGGTTCAGGCCCTTGGCCACCTGGAGGGCGCCGACGCCCAGGCTGGTCGCGGTGCCGAAGACCGTGGCGAAGACGGCGAGCAGATCGATCAGGCGGCCCGGCCAGCCCGCCGCGGCCCGCTCGCCGATCAGCGGGACGAAGACGGAACTGAGGCGGTTGCCACGGCCCTTGCGGAAGCCGGCGTAGGCGAGGGCGAGGCCCGCGATGCCGTAGATCGCCCAGGGGGTGAACGTCCAGTGGAAGAACGAGTACTGAAGCGCCGTGCCGGCCGCCTCCCCGGTGCGCGGTTCGACGGCGGCCCCGGGCGGCGGGCTGAGGTAGTGCTGGAGGGGTTCGGCCACGCCGTAGAACATCAGGCCGATGCCCATGCCGGCGCTGAACATCATCGCGATCCACGCGAGGTTGGTGAACTCGGGCTCGGAGTCGTCCGTGCCGAGCCGGACCCGGCCGAAGCGGCTGATCGCGATGACCACGCAGAGCACCAGGAAGACATCGGCGGCGATCACGAACAGCCAGGCGAAATTGTCCAGGACCCAGGCGAGGGCGGTCGAGCTGACGTCCGCGAAGGAGTCCTTGCCGATCGCCGCCCAGGACACGACGCCCACGACGGCCGCGACGCCGATGCCGACGACGGTGAAATCGGGCGCGTTACTCCCGCCGGGACCTCTGGGGCCGGGGGGCCCTTCGGCCGGCCCGGAGGGGCCGGGGGGCTCCGCCGGACCGTTCTGATCGATCGTTTCCGTGCTCATGGAGCACCACTATGGCCTGAAATAGACCGCTTTAAACGGGTGGCACGCCGTCTCGCCCTACGAGTGGCCATGGGCAGGGGCGGCTCGCTCCGGTTAAGGTCGTGGCGGCGCGACTGCCTTGACGCGAGCAAGGCCCGAAAGCAAGGGGAACCAAGGTGGCGGACGCTGCAGACACAGCTCATTCGGTGCACTCGGACCGGACGGGCCGGGTACTGATAGCCGCGGACAAGTTCAAGGGTTCACTCACGGCCGTGGAGGTCGCTGAGCGGGTCACGGCCGGGCTGCGCCAGGTGGTGCCCGGGCTCGCGGTCGAGGCCCTGCCGGTCGCCGACGGCGGCGACGGCACGGTGGCCGCGGCGGTCGCGGGCGGCTTCGAGCGGCGCGAGGTCCAGGTCACGGGCCCGCTGGGCACGCCCGTCACGGCGGCCTACGCTCTACGGGGCGACACCGCGGTGGTCGAGATGGCCGAGGCCTCCGGGCTGCAACTGCTGCCCGAGGGCGTCTTCGCCCCGCTGACCTCGACCACCTACGGCTCCGGCGAACTGCTGCTCGCGGCGCTCGACGCGGGCGCGCGCACCATCGTCTTCGGCGTCGGCGGCAGCGCGACCACCGACGGCGGCGCGGGGATGCTGGCCGCGCTCGGCGCGAAGTTCCTCGACGGCTCCGGAGAGCCGGTGGCCGCGGGCGGCGGGCCACTGCGCGAGCTCGCCTCGGCGGACCTGTCGGGCATCGACCCGCGCTTCGCCTCCGTGGACCTGGTGCTCGCCAGCGATGTCGACAATCCGCTGACCGGCCCGAAGGGCGCGCCCGCGGTCTACGGTCCGCAGAAGGGCGCCTCGCCCGAGGACGTCGACACGCTGGACGCCGCACTCGCGCACTTCGCGCGGATCCTGGAGAAGTCCATCGGCTCGAAGGCCGCCGAGCTGGCCGCAGCCCCCGGCGCGGGCGCCGCCGGCGGCATCGGCTACGGCGCGCTGGTCGCGCTCGGGGCGCGCTTCCGTCCCGGCATCGAGGTCATGCTCGATGTGCTCGGCTTCGCGCCCGCGCTCGCCCGGGCCGGCCTGGTGATCACGGGCGAGGGCTCGCTCGACGAGCAGACCCTGCACGGCAAGGCCCCCGCGGGGGTCGCCGCGGCCGCGCGGGCCGCCGGTGTCGAGGTCGTGGCGGTCTGCGGCCGCCTCGCCCTGCCGCCGGAGGCGCTGGAAAAGGCCGGGATCCGGCGGGCGTATCCGCTGACGTCGGTGGAGCCGGACGTGGAGAAGTGCATCGCCGAGGCCGGAGAGATCCTGGAGCGGGTCGCCGAGCGGATCGCGCGGGACCTCCTGGGCTGACGTTCCGGTCCTTCTCCCTTCCCCGCTCAGCCCAGGCCCCCGCTCAGCCCAGGCCGAGCTGCTCGAAGTCGAGCAGCCGCCGCTTGCGGTCCAGGCCGCCTCCGTAGCCCGTGAGGCTGCCGTTCGCTCCGACGACGCGGTGGCACGGCACGATGATGCCGATCGGGTTCCTGCCGTTGGCGAGGCCGACCGCGCGGGAGGCGGCGGGGTTGCCGAGGGATGCGGCGAGTTCGCCGTAGCTGCGGGTCTCGCCGTACGGAATCTTGCGCAGCTCGGCCCATACGGTGCGCTGGAAGTCCGTGCCGGCCAGGTGCAGCGGCAGGTCGAAGTCCGTCCGCTCGCCCGCGAAGTACGCCGTGAGCTGCTCGACGACCGGTTCGAAGCCCGTGTCGTCGGGCAGCCCGAAGGTCTCCTCGGCGGGGCGGTGGCGTTGTGCGGTCATGTAGAGGCCGCAGAGCACGCCGTCCTCGGCGACCAGTGTCAGCGGCCCGTACGGGCTGTCGAGCACGGTGTGGGTACGCATCGTGGGGCTCCTTGTATCCGTGTGTGTCGCCAGGTGTGGTCTGCTCGGGCGCCGCTGCGTGTGGGGCGCAGGGCCCCGTGTGTCGTCATGCGGGCAGGAAGTTGATGGGGTGCTCGTCGGTGGCCCAGAGGTACTGGACCGCGTAGGCGCGCCAGGGACGCCAGGCCGCGGCGCGCGCGGTGAGCGCGGCCGGGGTCGACGGCAGGCCGAGCCCTTCGGCCGCCTTGCGGACCCCGAGGTCGCCGGGCAGGAAGGCGTCCGGATCGCCGAGCGCCCGCATGGCGATGACCTCGATGGTCCAGGGGCCGAAGCCGGGCAGTGCCGCGAGCTGCGCCCGCACCTCGGCCCAGTCGGATTCGACGCCCATCCGCAGGGAGCCGTCCGCGAGGCGGGAGACCAGGCTCTGCAGGGTCGCCCTGCGGGTGCGGGGCATCGCGAGGCTCTCGGGGTCGAGGCGGGCGAGCGTCTCCGGGTCGGGGAAGAGGTGGGTGAGCCCGCCTTCGGGGTCGTCGATCCGCTCCCCGTAGGCCTCGACGAGGCGGCCCGCGTGGGTGCGGGCGGCGGCCGTCGACACCTGCTGGCCGAGCACCGCGCGTACCGCGAACTCGGCCTCGTCCACGGTGCGCGGCACCCGCCGCCCCGGTGCCTTCGCGACCAGCGGTGCGAGCAGTTCGTCCGCGCCGAGCTGCGCGTCGACCGCGACCGGATCGGCATCCAGGTCGAGCAGGCGGCGGCAGCGGCTGATCGCGCCGGTGAGGTCCCGCTGGTCGGTGAGCGCGAGCCGGCAGGCGATGTGGTCGGGCCGCGGGGTCAGGGACACGACGCCGTGCCCGTACGGGAGCCGGAGCGTGCGGCGGTACGCGCCGTCGCGCCACTCCTCGACGCCGGGTACGGCGGTGGCGGCGAGGTGGCCGAAGAGGTTGTCGGGGTTGAGCGGCTCACGGAACGGCAGGCGGAGGCTGAGCACGCCGGGGGCGGATTCCGCCCTGCGGCCGCTCGCTCGGGTGCGCAGTTCGCCGGGGGTGAGCGCGAAGACCTCCCGTACGGTCTCGTTGAACGTGCGGATCGAGGAGAAGCCCGCCGCGAAGGCGATCTCGGCCATCGGCAGCGCGGTGGTCTCGATCAGCAGCCGTGCGGTCTGCGCGCGCTGGGCACGGGCGAGTGCGAGCGGTCCCGCGCCAAGTTCGGCCTGCAGCTGGCGCTCGATCTGCCGGGTGCTGTACCCGAGCCGGGCCGCGAGCCCCGAGACGCCTTCCCGGTCCACGACCCCGTCGCCGATCAGCCGCATCGCGCGGGCCACGAGGTCGGCGCGGTGGTTCCACTCCGGCGAGCCGGGTGTGGAGTCGGGGCGGCAGCGCTTGCAGGCCCGGTAGCCGGCCTGCTGGCAGGCGGCGGCGCTCGGCAGGAACGTCATGTTCTGCGGTTTCGGGGCGACCACGGGACAGCTGGGCCGGCAGTAGATTCCGGTGGTGCGTACGGCGGTGAAGAACCAGCCGTCGAACCGCGCGTCCTTCGACTGCACGGCCCGCACGCAGTGCTCGGTCTCGGTATGCATACGCACAGCTTCATACAAGGCAGTGCGACTGGCTGGCGGAAATCCGACACCAAGGTGGCAGGCCGGAGCGACCGGCGCGGGCCGCGTGGGCGCGGGCGGTGTACCGCGTCACCTGTTCGGCGCCGGAAGTGTGCGGCACGTGAGGGACAGGGGGTGAATGGAAGCGACCCCCGTGTCGTATGCCGCGGATGTATCGATGGATCAGGGAGCCGGCGTGTACTACAGCAGCGGGAACTACGAAGCCTTCGCGCGGCCCCGCAAGCCCGAGGGTGCCGACCGCAAGACGGCCTGGTTCGTCGGCGCCGGGCTCGCCTCACTGGCCGGCGCGGCCTTTCTGGTGCGCGACGCGCAGGTGCCCGGGGACCGCATCACGATCCTGGAGCGTCTGCGGCTTCCCGGCGGTGCCCTCGACGGGATCAAGGAGCCGAAGAAGGGCTTCGTCATCCGCGGCGGCCGTGAGCTCGAGGACCACATGGAGTGCCTGTGGGACCTGTTCCGCTCCATCCCGTCACTGGAGATCGACGGGGCCTCGGTGCTCGACGAGTTCTACTGGCTCAACAAGGACGACCCGAACTTCTCGCTGCAGCGCGTCACCGAACAGCAGGGGCAGGACGCCGGGACGGACGGCCTGTTCGCCCTGAGCGACCATGCCCAGAAGGACCTCGTCCGCGTGTTCCTCGCCTCCCGTGAGCAGCTGGAGGGCAAGCGCATCGACGAGGTCTTCGGCCAGGACTTCCTCGACAGCAACTTCTGGCTGTACTGGCGCACGATGTTCGCCTTCGAACAGTGGCACAGCGCACTGGAGATGAAGCTGTACCTCCATCGCTTCGTGCACCACGTGGGCGGCCTGCCGGACCTCTCCGCGCTGAAGTTCACCAAGTACAACCAGTACGAGTCGATGGTGCTGCCGCTGACCCGCTGGCTGATCGACCAGGGGGTGACCTTCCGCTTCGGTACCGAGGTCACCGACATCGACTTCGACATCACCCCCGGGCGCAAGCAGGCGACCCGCATCCACTGGATCGCGGACGGTCAGGAAGGCGGCGTCGACCTGGGCGAGGACGACCTCGTGCTCACCACCATCGGCTCCCTCACCGAGAACTCCGACAACGGTGATCACCACACCCCGGCCGAGCTCGACGAAGGCCCCGCCCCGGCCTGGGACCTGTGGCGCCGCATCGCCGCCAAGGACCCGTCCTTCGGGCACCCCGAGGTGTTCTGCGGGAACATCGCCCGGTCCAAGTGGGAGTCCGCGACGGTCACCACGCTGGACGCACGGATCCCCGAGCGCATCCGGAAGATCGCCAAACGCGACCCGTTCAGCGGCAAGGTCGTCACCGGCGGGATCGTCACCGCGCGGGACTCCAGCTGGCTGCTGAGCTGGACCGTCAACCGCCAGCCGCATTTCAAGCAGCAGTCCGAGGACCAGATCGTCGTCTGGCTCTACTCCCTCTTCGTCGACCGCCCCGGAGACTACGTCGCCAAGCCGATGCAGGAGTGCACCGGCGAGGAGATCACCCGGGAGTGGCTCTACCACCTCGGCGTTCCCGTGGAGGAGATCCCCGAACTCGCGGCGTCGGGCGCCCGGTGCGTCCCGGTGATGATGCCGTACGTCACTTCGTTCTTCATGCCCCGCCGGGCAGGAGACCGTCCCCGGGTGGTGCCCGAGGGCGCCGTGAACTTCGCGTTCATCGGCCAGTTCGCCGAAACGACCCGGGACACCATCTTCACCACCGAATACTCGGTCCGCACCGGCATGGAGGCCGCCTACCAGCTCCTCGGCGTGGAACGCGGCGTGCCTGAGGTATTCAACTCCACGTACGACATCCGTGCCCTGCTGGCCGCGGCGGGCCGGCTGCGCGACGGGGCGGAACTCGACTTGCCGGGGCCGGACTTCGTACGCAAGCGCCTGGTCCACCGACTGGAGAACACCGAGGTCGGTGCACTCCTGGAGGAATTCGGGCTGCTCGAAGGCGGGGAGTAGTTCCTTCTCCTGCGCGCCGGCCGCCCGATCGGCGTGGACGCGCACCACATCGCTCGTCCTACCGCAGGCGTGCCGCGAACGCGTCGTAGGCCCGCTCGTCGAAGAGTACGAAGCGGACCTCCGCCACCTCGGTCCGCGCCGTGCTGACGGATTCCACGGCGATCCGGGCGCCGTCGTCCATCGGCCAGCCGTAGACGCCCGTGGAGATGGCGGGGAAGGCGACGATGCGCGCGCCCAGCTCGTCGGCGACGCCGAGGGAGCGGCGGTAGCAGGAGGCCAGGAGGCGCGAGCGGTCCTCGGTCGTGTTCCAGACCGGGCCGACGGTGTGGATCACCCAGCGGGCGTCGAGACGGCCTGCTGTGGTGGCGACGGCCTCGCCCGTCGGGAGGCCTTTGCCGTACTGCGAGGCGCGCAGCTCACGGCAGGCGGCGAGGATCTCCGGGCCGCCCTTGCGGTGGATCGCGCCGTCCACTCCCCCGCCGCCGAGCAGAGAGGAGTTGGCGGCGTTGACGATCGCGTCGGCCGACTGGGCGGTGATGTCGCCCTGGACCAAGGTGAGTTTCGGGGTCATGGTGCCTCCTGGTGCCGGTAGGGAGGGCGGTGGGGCCGTCACGCGCTCGGACCTGCCCGGAGCCTGCTCAGGGCTGCTCGCGCAGGCGGCGCCAGACCGCCTTCGCCGCGTTGTGTCCTGACATGCCGTGCACGCCGGGCCCCGGTGGGGTGGCCGAGGAGCAGAGGAAGACGGCCGGGTGGGAGGTGGTGTACGGGGAGAGGCTGAGCTTCGGGCGGAGCAGCAGCTGGAGGCCGGAGGCGGCGCCGCAGGCGATGTCGCCGCCGACGTAGTTGGCGTTGCGGGCGGCGAGTTCGGGCGGTCCGGCCGTGGCTCGGGCGAGGATGCGGTCTTTGAATCCCGGGGCGAAGCGCTCCACTTGGCGTTCGATCGCCTCCGTGAGGTCGCCGTCCCAGCCGTTGGGGACATGCCCGTACGCCCAGAAGACGTGTTTGCCCTGCGGCGCGCGCGAGGGGTCCGCCAGGCTGGGCTGGACGGTGATCAGGAAGGGGTCCTCGGGCGCGCGGTCCGTGCGCGAGGCGGCGTCCAGGGCAGTGGCGATGTCCCGGCTGCCGGGTCCCACCTGCACCGTTCCCGCGCGTCTGGGCGCCTCGGCGGTCCAGGGGACGGGCCCGTCCAGGGCGTAGTCGACCTTGAACACGCTGGCGCCGTAGCGGTAGTCGGCATAGACGCGGCCGAGGCCCGCGATCCGGGCGAGGGCGGTCGGGGAGGTGTCGAAGACGTACGCGCGGGCCGGCGGCAGATCGTCGAGGCGCTTCACTTCGTAGTCGGTGTGCACGGCGGCACCCAGGTCCTTGAGATACGCGCCCAGCGCATCGGAGACGGACTGCGAGCCGCCGCGCGCCACGGGCCAGCCGTGCGCGTGCGCGGCGAGCGCGAAGACCAGGCCGACGGCGGAGGTCGCCAACCCCCCGAGCGGGGCGATGACATGGGCGACGAGACCGGCGAACAGGGCCTTCGCGCGGTCGTCCTGGAAACGGCGCCGCATCAGCCAGGTCGAGGGCGGCAGGCCGGCGAGTCCGAAGCGGGCGAGTGTGAGGGGATCGCGCGGAAGGGCGCTGAGCGGCAGCGACATGAAGTCGCGGAACAGGGTGTCGGTCCTGGCCAGGAACGGCGCGACGAGGCGCCGGTACGCGCCGGCGTCGCGCGGCCCGAAGGACGAGGCCGTCTCGCCGACCGAGCGGGCGAGCACCGCGGCGGTTCCGTCGTCGAAGGGGTGCGCCATGGGGAGTGGGGCGTGCAGCCACTCCAGGCCGTAGCGGTCGAGCGGCATCGCGTTGAACGCGGGCGAGGCGATACCCAGCGGGTGAGCGGCCGCGCACGGGTCGTGACGGAAGCCGGGGAGAGTGAGCTCTTCGGTACGGGCGCCGCCGCCGATGGTGTCCCTGGCCTCGAAGACGGCCACGGAGTGGCCCCTGCGGGCCAGCTCGGCCGCTGCGGTCAGCCCGTTGGGGCCTGCGCCCACGACAACTGCGTCGAGCATCGACCGCACTTTCGGACTCCTTTGTCGGCCTGGGCCTTTGGGTTCAGGATAGAGGTGGGGCCGCAGATACCCGCCCGGGGTGCGGATTCACCGGGATTCCACCTGCACGCAACCCGCCGTGCGGGCGTTGTCAGTGGCGCGTGGTGGGATGGAGACATGATCGAAGACAGGACAGGCGACGAAGACCTTCTGGACACCCGTGTCGACGACGTGCTCAGCACCCGGCTCCACGAGGTGGAGGCCGCCGTGCGCAAGGCCGCGGCCGAGGAGATCATGCCGCGCTTCCGGCAGCTCGCCGAGCACGAGGTGATCGAGAAGAACGGGCCGCACGACCTGGTGACGGTCGCCGACCGCTGCGCCGAGGAGCACCTCACGGCGGCGCTGACAGCCCTGCTTCCCGGCTCGGTCGTGGTGGGCGAGGAGTCGGTGCACGCCGATGCCTCGATCCTCGACGCGCTGCACGGCGAGGCTCCGGTGTGGATCGTGGACCCGGTGGACGGCACCCGCCAGTTCGTGCACGGGGACCCCGGTTTCTGCACCCTGGTCGCGCTGGCCCGGCGCGGCGAGATCCTCGCCTCGTGGACGTATGCGGCGGCGCGGGACGAGATGGCGGTGGCGGTCCGCGGCCGTGGCGTCCTGCTCGACGGCCGGGAGCTGACCCCGCGGCCGCCCGTCGCGGGCCGGGAGCTCAGGGTGGCCACCTCGCACCCGGACTTCACCACCCCGGAGCAGAAGCGCGCCCTGCTCGGGCTGCGCACGCAGGGGGTGGCGCCGCGTCCGTGCGGCTCGGCGGGCCTGGAGTATCTGGCGATCGCCAAGGGCGAGCTGGACGCGGTGGCGTTCAGCTGGGAGAACGCCTGGGACCACGCGGCGGGCCTGCTCCTGGTCACGGAGACGGGCGGCGGGCATCTCACGGTGGCGGGTGAGCCGTTCCGTGTCGAGGGCGGCAATGCGCTGCCGTTCACGGCGGCGCGGGACGCGGAGACGGTGCGTCGGGTGGTGGGGCTGCTCAAGGGCTCCTCGTAGCGGTCCGCTGCCGACACGTGCACCCTGGCGTGCGGCGGTGGGTGCGCGCGGCGGCCGCGGGCTCCGGGGTGCGAGGCGATGCCCCCGCACCCCACCCGTGGGTCAGAAACCGCCGCGGTGCCAGGGCCCCCAGATCGCGAGGGAAAGGCCGACGGAGGACTGGATGTTGACGTAGAGGGTACGGCCGTCGGGCGAGAAGGTGGAGCCCGCGAACTCGGCGCCCGGGTCGTCGGGGAGGGGTTCCATCCTGGCGAAGTCGAAGACGGAGCCGCCCGCGGTGAGGCCGCGCAGATAGTTGGCCTCGTCGCCGTCCTCGCACAGGACGAGGGTGCCGCGCTTGCTGACGGTGACGTTGTCCGGGAGGTCCAGGGTCATCGAGCCCGGCGATTCGAACAGCAGTCGCAGGACGCCCTCCCGGGTGTCGTAGGCCCAGACCTGGCCGCGTCCGTCTCCGAAGCCCCCCGGGGCCTGGTCGCCTTCGGCCGTCGCGCCGCCCTGGGTGGAGACGAAGTACACCGTGCCCTGGTGGTAGACGCAGCCCTCCAGGCGGGAGAAGATCGCCGCGCCCTTGGCCCGGCCCTGCGCGCCGACCGCCTGGATCGCCTCGTCGTTGGTGGTGCCGGGGGCGAACTCGGGGTCGGGGTCGTCGATGTCGACCCAGGTCGCCCGGTAGCGGGCGTGCGGCCGTTGGCCGAGTGAGAGGTCGGCGTTCTCCTCGTCGCGCACCGCCAGCATCTGGAGTTTTCCGCCGTCGAGGAGACTGCCGGTGGTCCGGGGGTCGCGTGGCGGGAGGTAGCGGTAGAAGCCCGAGGGGAAGCCGAAGTTGTCCTCGCACTGGTAGACCGCGCCGGTGTGCGGGTCGAAGGCGGCCGACTCGTGGGCGAAGCGTCCGGCGGCGCGGACCGGGCGGGCGGACGCGGGCCTGTCCAGGGGTACCTCGAACATGTAGCCGTGCTTCTCGTGCAGCAGGGTGTTGTCGCCGCCCGTGTAGTCGTTGCCGACGTCCGGGCCGTTGACGGTTTCCTCGCAGGTGAGCCAGGAGCCCCAGGGCATCGCACCGCCGGAGCAGTTGTTCATGGTGCCGCTCAGGCTCGCCCTGCTGTGCAGGACCTCACCGCGTCCGGTGGCCACCACGGTGGTCGTGCCGCCGAGGGTCGCCGGGTCGTAGACGGTGTCGGCCGGCCCGAAGGCCGTGCCGCTGCCGTTCAGTTCATGGTTGCGGACGAGCACGGAGGTGCCGCGTCTGCCGCGGAAGGCGGCCATGCCGTCGTGGTTGCCCGGCACGGTGGAGCCGTCGCTGAGCCGGTCTCCGACCGGACTGAAGGAGCGGTAGGAGAACCCTTCGGGCAGGTGCAGCCTGACCGCGCCGTCCCGCTGGTCCCGCACCGGCAGCAGCTCGCCGTAGCCGCGGCCACGCCGGGGGCCGCCCTGGGCCACGGCAGTGGCGGCGCCGAGGAAGGGGCTCGCCAGAGCGGTGCCCGCCGCCACGGCAGCGCTTCCGGAGAGGAAATGCCGTCGTTCCATGAAATCTCCTGGTGTAGAGGGAAGTTCCGGGCGCGTAACTCGGGAACGGCCACACGGTATACGCGCGTAGCATGCGTGCGGAAGCCTCCGTTCGCCTTCCTTTCACCACGATGTCGACCCCTGTTCCCGGGACACCGACCGCGTGCGGCCGGCCCGCCGCACGCCCCGCGGGCGGTCCCCCGCCCCCCTCGGCCGGTCCCCCGGCCTCACCCCGACCGCGCCCGCACCAGCCCGCTCTCGTACGCGAAGACCACGAGCCGTGCGCGGTCGCGCGCGCCGAGCTTGGCCATCGCGCGGCTGACGTGCGTCTTCGCCGTGTACGGGCTGATCACCATGTGCGCGGCGATCTCCTCGTCGCCCAGTCCACGGGCCGCGAGCGCCGTGACCTCCCCTCGCCCACCACCTCGATGCCGTCCTCGGCGTCCAGCAGCGCCCGGTACCCGGCGCGCATCAGTGCCTGGTCGTCGACCAGTACGACCCAGATCACCGGGCCGCCCCCGCTTCCCGTACGAGCAGCGGCAGCCCGGCCCGCACCCGGAAGCCCCCGACGGCGTGTCCGCCTCCGGAGGGCCCCTTCGGCCACATCTCCCCCGGGGGGAATATTTCGCCCATAAAGCATCAAACAAGGAAACAACTGGCGGACGCCGGCCATGACATGAGCTTCCTCTCGCCGGCGCCCCTGTTCCCGAGGGCTTCACCTGTGGCACTGTCATCCCTCACACCCCCGCTGTTGCGCGGTTGACCCCCGCAAACCCCCGCAGGAGGTGGACGCCTTGCGTTCGCTGCCACTGCTGCTCACCGCGCGCCTGCTGCCGGTCGTCGCTCTCGCCACGGCCGGCTGGGCGTGGACGAGCGGCCCGTACGCCCCCGACGACATCGAGCCCGCCGCCGCACCGCAGTCGAACGCGTCACCGCGGCCGGAATCCGGATCCGGCAAGGCACCCGAATCCGACAAGTCTCCCGGGGCCGAGAAGGCGCCCTCGTACGAGAAGCCGCCCGAGCCCTGCAAGGCGGTGGCGGCCTCCTCGGTCAAGAAGCTCGTGCCCAATGCGAAGACGGCGGGCAAGGAAATAGAGCTCACCGATCCCGATCGGCGCCGCACCTGCTCATGGAGCGGCCTCAAGGAGTACGACTACCGCTGGCTCGACGTCTCCTACGAGGTCTTCGACTCGCCGGAGAGCGCCGAGGCCGCGTACGCCAAGCACGATCCGGACGAGGGGAAGGCGCTGAAGGACCTCGGGGACGCCGCCGCGCTCGCCTCCGAGCTCACCACGAAGGACAAGCAGCAGACCCGCGAGGCGGTGGTGGTGGCCCGCTCGGGGAACGCGCTCGTGACCGTCACGTACAACGGCTGCGATTTCGATTCCCGCAAGGCGCCGAGCGAGGACACCATCACGTCAGGCGCCGAGAAGGCGGCGCGCGCGGCGATGAAGCACCTCGCCGCACACGGCTGACACAGCTCGCCACGCAGGGCTGAAGCACCTCGCCACGCAGCGCCGACCGCCCGCCCTGACCCGTACCCGGTTCAGTAGCGCATGGCCATCGCCACGCGCACCTCCTCGAGGGTGGCCTCCGCGACGGCCGAGGCCCGCTCGTTCCCGGAGTGCAGCACCTCGCGCAGATACCCGCGGTCCTCGGCGTACTCCTCGCGGCGGGCGCGCATCGGGGCCAGGAAGGTGTTGACCGACTCGGTGACGCGCCGCTTCAGTGCGGCCGCCCCGCCGTCCCCGATCTCCTCGGCCACCGCCCGCGGATCCGCCTGCTCGCACAGGGCTGCGAGCAGCACGAGGCTCGACACCTCCGGCCGGTGCTCAGGTTCGTACGTGATGTGCCGCTCGGTATCGGTCTTCGCGCCCTTGAGCCGCCGGGCCGTCTCGTCGGCGGTGGCACAGAGCGCGATCGCGTTGCCGCGCGATTTGCTCATCTTGCCGCCATCGGTGCCGAGCAGCAGCGGCGCCTCGGAGAGCAGGGCGTCGGGCACGGGGAACACCGCCCCGTACCGGTCGTCGAAGCGCCGCGCGACAGTGCGGGTGACCTCAAGATGCGGCAGCTGGTCCTGGCCGACGGGCACCAGATTCGCCTTGCAGAACAGGATGTCCGCCGCCTGGTGCACGGGATACGTGAACATCAGGCCGCTGACCGCCGACTGCCGCGCATGCGCGATCTCGTCCTTGACGGTGGGATTGCGCTGCAGCTCGGACACGGAGACCAGCGACAGGAAGGGCAGCAGGAGCTGGTTGAGGGCGGGGATCGCGCTGTGCGCGAAGACGGTGGAGCGCCCGGGGTCGATCCCGATGGCGAGATGGTCGAGCAGCAGCCCCTCGACCCGTTCGGCCTGCCGCTCGGCCACGTCCCGGTCGGTGAGCACCTGGTAGTCGGCGATCAGGACGAACGTGTCGACGCCGGCGTCCTGCAGCCGTACGCGGTTCTGCAGCGTGCCGAAGTAGTGGCCGAGATGGAGCGGTCCGGTGGGCCGGTCTCCGGTGAGCACCCGGAAACTGCCGGGATCGTGCCCGATCCGCTGCTCCAACTCGGCGCTGCGCTGCCGCGCCACGGCAAGGCTGTCCCTGCTGAGGCTGCTTTCGGTGATGGTGTCGAGGGTCTGCATGCTGGCTCTCCTGCCGCGCGTGGTGACGGAAAAATCCGGGCCAGAACGGGCCGAGGCATCCACTGCACGCAGGGGCCGGGCCGTCCTTATGGCACGGCCCGGGGTGTGTCTGATCTGTGGCCGCTCCTAGGAGGAGCGCCACCAGCACAGACAGCACGTGATCGACATGGCTTCATCGTAGGGCACGGCCGGGGTGTGAGGCATGGGCCTTTCCGCCCGTCGCGAGCGGGGCCCGTGTGCCCCTGCCGTGCGGACGGTGTACCCGGCTCCGGTGCGGGGCTGTGCGGCCCCCTCCCGTGCAGGACCGCGTTCCGTATGATCACCGAGAGCCAGGCAAGATCCGGAGGGGAGATCCGGAGGGGAAATCCGGAGGGGAGATCCGATGCAGCCGAGGCACGCCACCGTACGGGCCGTGAACCGCCTGACGCGCCGCTGGGCCGAGGCGCCTCGGTCCCGGCCTCACCGTCAGCAAGGAGCGCAGCACCCGACCGGAACCCCAACTGGACGTCGCCACCAGCCCGTTCCGTATCTCCGTGCGGCACGATCTGCTGGCAGGGGCCGACCTGTTCGGGCTGGTCGCGGCGGCGGACGGGGACCGTGGCCACTTCCCGGGCATGGGCCCGCAGCCGCTGGCGGTGCAGGACGGCGCCCAGGCGGCGGTCGCCGTCTTCGACGCGGAGGGCTTCGAATCGGCCGCCGTCGCCATGATCTCCGCGGTGGCGGGTGCCGTCCCGCCGCCACCGCGGTACACGGTCCGGCATGTCGAGGCGGCCTTCGACCGGCCCTTCGGCTTCCTCACCGTGCACCGCATGTCCTGCCTCGTCCTCAACGCGGGCTGGGTGGCCGATCCGGTGCCGTATCCGCAGGACACGGAGCCGTGGGACACGGAGCCGTGGGACACGGAGCCGTGGGGCTGAAGCACCGGGACCGGTCAGCCGGGTGCGGCCTCGTGGGTCAGCCGAGGGCCGGGATGATCTCCGCGCCGTAGGTGTCGATGACCTGCTCGCGTGCGTCGTGCATCGCGTACACCGCGAACTGGTCGACGCCCAGGTCCCGTAGCGTGCGCAGCTTCTCGACGTGTGCCTCGACCGGGCCGAGCAGGCAGAAGCGGTCCACGATCTCGTCGGGGACGAAGTCGGTGGAAGGGTTGTCGGCCTTTCCGTGGTGGCTGTAGTCGTAGCCCTTGCGCTGTCTGATGTACGCGGTGAGGGCCTCGGGGACGAGCGAGGAGTGCTCGCCGTAGCGGGCGACCAGGTCGGCCACGTGGTTGCCGACCATGCCGCCGAACCAGCGGCACTGCTCGCGTGCGTGCGCGAGATCGTCCCCCACGTAGGCGGGTGCGGCGACGCAGATCTTGATCTCGGACGGGTCGCGCCCGGCGGCCTGAGCGGCCTCGCGTACCGATCGGATCATCCACTGCGTGAGGTACGGGTCGGCGAGCTGGAGGATGAACCCGTCCGCCTGCTGCCCGGCGAGCGCGAGGGCCTTCGGGCCGTACGCCGCCATCCAGACCGGCAGTTCGCCCTCCCGTACCCACGGCAGCCGGATCGTGGCACCGTCGACCTGGGCCTCGCGGCCCTCCGCGAGATCGCGGATGACGCCGATGGCCTCCCCGAGCCGGGCGAGGGTGTTGGGGCTGCGTCCGGCCACCCGCATCGCGGAGTCGCCGCGTCCGATCCCGCAGACCGTGCGGTTGCCGTACATGTCGTTGAGTGTGGCGAAGGTGGAGGCCGTGACTTCCCAGGTACGGGTGCCGGGGTTGGTCACCATGGGGCCCACGGTCAGGCGCCGGGTCTGGGCCAGGATCTGGCTGTAGATGACGAAGGGCTCCTGCCAGAGCACGGCCGAGTCGAAGGTCCAGCCGTAGCGGAAACCGTTGCGCTCGGCCCGTTTCATCAGGCTGATCACCTGGGCCGCGGGCGGGTCGGTCTGCAGAACGAGTCCGAAGTCCATGCTGCATCGTGGACTTGTTCCGGGGTGTTGGCAAGAGGGCTCTACGCGTGTCCACCCAGACGATTTCGGTCCTTCAGACGTACGCAGTCGGCGGAGGCCTTAGAGCCCCGGGCGCGGGCGACCCCGTCAGAAGTGGAGACTCACGCCCCCGCCCATCTCATCGCCCGACCGTCGGCGGCACCCGGGCGGCCGAGGTGACGGGCCGAGGTGACGGACGGTCAGGTGACGGGGGCCGGGTGAGGGAGGTGCGGTCCGTGCGGAATGAAACCGGAGGCCCGGGAGGTTGATCACGGCGACACTCGTCCGACTCGCTGGAGGACCGTTCCGCATGGCCGAGATCCACCGCACCACCCTCAAGCCGACCAAGCTCGAACTGCTCGCGGACTGGCTGCCGGGCCGGCCGTGGTACGGGGGCGGCCCGGACATCCCGCAGCTCGCGAAGGCCGGCGGTTTCCGGCTCGACGACCCCGAGGGCGAGGTCGGCATCGAGTTCATGGTGGTCACCGTCGCCGATCGCGCGTACCTGGCGCCGATGACGTATCGCGGTGCGCCCCTGGAAGGCGCCGAGGACGCACTGATCGGCACGTCCGAGCATGGTGTGCTCGGCACGCGCTGGCTGTACGACGGATGTCACGACCCGGTGTTCGCCGCCGAGCTCGCGGCGCTCTTCGAGGGCCGGGTCAGGCCGCAGGCGCAGAGCATCAGCGACCAGGAGGACCGTGAGGTCCACGTGGCCTACGAGGGCGGTCCGCTCGGGGAGGCCCGGATCGAGAAGGTCACCGACACCGGGGACGCGACCGAGATGCACCTGACGGGCGGCGCGGTCCTACGCCTGGCGCGCGTGCTCGAACCCGGTACCGAGGCGGGAACCTCGAAGACCGCGGGCAGGGCGGCCGGTCAAGTCACCGCCGTATGGCACCAGTCGGACGAGACTCCCTCCGCACGCACCGCCTTCGTCACGCTGCACGTCGGGGGCTGAGCGCTCACCCCGCCCGGTCCGCCCGCTTGATCTGGCGCGGATGCCCGCATCGGATGCGTACGCGGGTCGGCCCGGGCGGTCGGAGCGGCCGCCCACGCCGGTCTGCCGGCTCCGGCATCCGCACGGCAGACGCGGCCGCCGGTCACGGCTTGCGCGCCACCCCGCCCGCGCAGGACACCGGCACCGGCTCTCCCCACCGGTTGGGCTCGGGGCGCCAGCGCTCCACCGAGACCACGCCGGGTTCGAGGAGTTCGAGTCCGTCGAAGTAGCGGCTGAGCTGTTCGATGCTGCGCGGAGTGTACGGGACCGCGCCGCTGTTGGCGTTGTGGCCGGCGATGGCCGCCACATACGCGGGGTCGGCGTCCGAACCGTCGTACAGCGCCAGGTAGCTTCCGGACGGCAGGGCGGACAGCAGGTGGTCGATGATCGCCTGCGGCTTCTCCTCGTCGGAGACCAGGCCGAGAATGCCCATCAGCATCAGGGCGACCGGCTGCGAGAAGTCGAGGGTCCTGGCCGCCTCGCGCAGGATCGCCTCGGGGTCGCGGACGTCCGCCTCGATGTAGTCGCAGGCACCCTCGGGCGTGCTGGTGAGCAGTGCCTGGGCGTGCACCAGGACCAGCGGGTCGTTGTCGACGTAGACGATGCGGGAGTCCGGGGCGATCGCCTGCGCCACCTCGTGGGTGTTGTTGGCGGTCGGCAGGCCGGTGCCGATGTCGAGGAACTGGCGGATGCCGGCCTCGCCCGCGAGGTGGGAGACGACGCGCGTCAGCATGAGGCGGGACTGCCGGGTGACGTCCTGCATCCCGGCGTACACCTCGAGGACCTTGTCGCCGGCCGCGCGGTCGACGGCGTAGTTGTCCTTGCCGCCCAGGAGGTAGTTCCAGATCCGTGCCGAGTGCGGCCGTGACACGTCGATCCGGCCCTGCACCGCGGACGGGGATATCTCGGAATCTTCGTTCGCCACGGCGGCCTCTCCCTCGGGTCAGTGAATGCGACGTCCGAGGTCAACCTACGTTTTTCCGCGGCCCATTGGGAGGGTCTCGGCATCTTTCCCGGATCGGATGCGGCTGTCGGCGAGGACCACGTCAGGCCGCCGCGCGGGCGGTCTCCGTCCGGAGTGCCGCGAGCAGCCAGTCGTGCGAGGCGCCGGGTGTCGGTTCGGGACGTGCGCCGGGGGCCGTCCGGACCTGGGACACGAGCTCCCAGTAGCCGTCGAGGCGTGGATCGGCGGCGAGTTCGCGGGCCAGGCCTTGGCGGAAGACCGGGGTGTCACGGTGGCCGCTCACCGTGGCGTAGGTGTCCACGAAGGCCTCCAGTGCCTCGCCCGCGTACGGCTCGGCGCCGGAGCGGATCTCCCGGTTCGCGAGCTCGTAGGCCTCGACGAGTCCCGCGTACAGGAGCGCGGACTCGCGCGGTCCCACCGCACGGTGGGCGGCGGGCTGGGTTGCCGCGCGCGGGCCGCCGCAGGGTTGTGACACGAGAGCGTTGAGGCGTGCGAAGGCGAGGACCTGGCCGGTGGACGGGCTGTCCGGCGGGGCGGGCACGGCCACGTCCAGGAAGTCCGCGGTCGCCTTCGCCGGCATCCGCGCAGGCAGCCAGCCGCGCCAGAACCGGGCGAGCGGTGCCGTGCTGGGCGGACTGCCGAGCATGCCGACGAGCTGCAGGCGGTCCGCGCGCTCCGCGGCGGGCGCTTCCTGTACGAGGCGCAGTGCGGCCTCCTGCCAGCGCAGGGAGGTCAGTCGGGTGCCGAGGCTGCGCAACTGACCGGCGACGGCGTCCTCCAGCGCACCGGCCCGCTCCTCGACGATGCGGTGCACCTCCGCCACGGGGACGCCGAGGCCGCGCAGGGAACGGATCAGGCGCATGCGGTCCAGGGCCTCGGGTCCGTACCGGCGGTGGCCGCCGCCGCTACGGGGCAGTTCGGGCAGCAGGCCTCGGTCGGAGTAGAAGCGGACGGTCTTCACGGTGGTCCGGGCGTGCTCGGCGAGTTCGCCGATGCTCCAGGAATCCTCGTGCGGCCTCGGCACCGGGTCCCTCCTGTACGAGCGGTATTGGCCGCGCCGGTGCGCCGCCGCCCCCCTTCGGTCGCGCTTGAACCTCCCTTTGGGGGAGTTTCTAACGTACCCGCGTCCGCCACGGACCGGCGAAGGGCCGGTCCGCGGGCGAAGGAGAAGGGAGTACGGAGTGACTCGTTTCGTTGTGGTTCCCGGGCTGTTCACCGGGGCCGGGGTGTGGCAGGAGACGACCGAGCGGCTGCGGGCGGCGGGCGCGACGGTGGCGGTGGTCGAGGTGCCTCGGGCGGAAGCCGGGGCGACGGATCTGGAGGCGCATGTCGCGGAGGTCGTGGCTGCGATCGATGCGGAGGGGCATGGGGCGGGACCGGCGTCCGTGCCTGGGCATGGGGCGGCGTCCGGCTCCGGGAGCGGGCCTGAGTACGGGGCGGCGTCCGGCTCCGGGAGCGGGCCCGAGCGTGTGACCGCGCCCGGGTCCGAAACCGGGGACTCCCCCGATGTCGTGCTCGTCGGGCACGGCTACGGCGTGTACCCGGCCGTCGGTGCGGCGGACCGCCGTCCCTCCCGCGTCGCGCGTGTCGTGTACGTGGACGGCCCGCTGGTACGGGACGGCGCGGTGGCCCTTGAATCGGTCCCCGGTCCGGACCTGCGCGAGGCCGCCGCGAAGGGGGAGCTGCTGGCCGCCCCCGGCCGTCAGGAGTGGGCACGCTGGGGCAGCACGGCCGGTCTGTCCGAGGCGCACCTCGACCGCCTCACCGCCCTCGCCGTACCCCACCCGACTGCCGTCCTGCACCAGCCGATCAAGCTCACCGGGGCCTTTGCCTCCGTACCGACGACGGGCGTGCTCTGCGCGGCGAGCGGGACGACGATCGAGACCCTTCGGATGGTCCTGGGCTTCGGCGACCCGGCGCTCCGGGCGCTGGCCCACCCCTCCGTCACCTTCTTCGAACTCTCCACCGGCCACTGGCCGATGCTGTCCCATCCCGGGACACTGGCCGATGCGCTGCTCGGGGCGGCCGCGGGCGACGGGGTGAGTCTCGCGGCAGAGGACGGAGCCGGACAGCCGGAAACCCCGGGCCATCTCCGGCCGTTCCTCCTGGAGGTGCCGGAGATCACCCCGGTCCGCGACGAGAACATCGACTTCCACTTCCCCCCGGACCTGTCCGACGGCACCGCACCGCGCCCCGCTGTCGTGGTCATCCACGGCGGCCCGGTTCCCGCCGAGGCGCGGCCCACGCCGCGCGAGTGGCCGACGCTGATGGGCTACGCGCGGCTGGCGGCGGCACACGGCGCGGTCGGTGTGACGCTGGACCACCGGCTGCACGCCCTCACCGACTATCCGCGCGCCTGCGCGGACGTGGCCGCCGCGGTGGAACGGGTCCGCGCCGACCCTCGCGTCGACGAGACCCGTATCGCACTGTGGTTCTTCTCGGGCAGCGGCCCGATGACGACCCCGTGGCTGAGCTCCCCTCCCCCATGGCTGCGCTGCCTCGCCGCCAACTACCCCGTCATGGCACCCCTGCCGAACTGGGGCCTGTCGGCGGGCCCCCGCCCCGCGGACGCCGTCGCCGAAGCGGGCTCCCTCCCCCTGCTCCTCCTGCGAGCAGGTCTCGAAAGCCCGGCCATCGCCTCGACGGTCGAGGACTTCATCACCACCGCACGATCCACCGAAGCCAACCTGACCGTCATCGACCTCCCCGACGCCCACCACGCTTTCGAGGGCCTCGACCGGACGGACGAGTCCCGCAGGGCAGTACGCAGAGCCATGACCCTGGTCCTTGGCCATCTGGGACTCGCGTGACGCCGGCCCGGCAAGGAGTGTCCTTGCCGGGCCTCAGCGGTGTCGGGCGGGCTCGGTGTGCGACGGGCGGGTGCGGTCGGGAGCGGTCGGGAGCGGTCGGGGGCGGTCGGGAGGTGGTGCGGCGGCAACCTGCCATCGTGCGACGGATCGTGACGGCGTTGCCGGCATGGCGAACTGCGATTTGGTAACAAGGGGCAGGACAGGACAGTTCGTCCACAGAGCCTTTGCATAGGGTCGGCGGCGAGGCGCGGGCCGGCCGGCAGTCCGCCGTCGAGGGAGCCGAGCTGGAGCAGACGCCATGACCGACCCGAAGCCGCCGCGGCCGAACGTCCTGGCGGCACTACCCTTCGCCGTGATGCTGATCGTCGCCGTGATCGACATCTCCGCGGGTCCCGATGTCGGCTATCTGCCCCTGGTGTCACTCGGCCCGGCCTTCGCGGGTCTCTTCGGCAGCTGGCGGCGGACCGCCGCCATCGGCGCGCTCGCCCTGCTGCTGTGCGCGGCGCTCGGCCTCAACCAGTCCTATCCGGAGCGGCGGGTCTACACCGCCATGGCCTCGGTGGCCGGAGTGACCCTTGCGGGCATCACCGCAGCCGTGATGCGCCGGCGACGCGAGGCCGAACTCGCGGGCGTCCGCTCGATCGCCGAGACCGCGCAGCGGGTCCTGCTGCGACCGGTGCCGCGCAGCGCGGGTCCGCTGACGATCGCGGTCTCGTACACCTCTGCGGTCGCCGAGGCGCGGATCGGCGGGGATCTGTACGAGGTGGTGGCCTCCCCGCACGGGGTACGTGTCATCGTCGGCGATGTGCAGGGCAAGGGACTTGAGGCCGTGGAGACCGCGGCGCTCGTGCTCGGGGCCTTCCGCGAGGCCGCACACGAGGAGCGGGAGCTCTCCGGGGTCGGCGGCCGGGTGGAGCGGGCCCTGCAACGCGAGCTGCAGGGCGAGAAGTTCGTCACCGCGATCCTCGCCGAGATCGCCGACGACCACGCCGTCACCCTCCTCAACTACGGCCATCCCGCCCCCATGCTGATCCACCCGGACGGCAGCACGAGCTTCCCCGAACCCCCGCTCCACGCCCTGCCCCTGGGCCTGGGCCTGCACGGAACGCCGCCGCCCGAGCCGTACGAGACGGCCTTCGCCCCCGGCGACCAGGTGCTGCTCTACACCGACGGCGTCACCGAGACGCGCGATGCGGACGGCACCTTCTACCCGCTGAGCGAGCGGGCTCCGCTGCTCAAGGAGAAGGACCCGGAGGCAGCGCTCGGCGCGATCCGCGCCGATCTCGTCGAGCATGCTCAGGGTCCGCCGCAGGATGACGCGGCGATGCTGCTGCTGCGGTACCAGGGCCACTGAGCCGCAGGCTCTCCTGAGGCGCAGGCTCTCCTGAGGCGCAGGCTCTCCTGAGGCGTCCACGCACCGGTTGTACTGATCACGAGGTGTGCGGCGCGGCGCTGCCCTGCACGCAGATTCTTCCAGCCTGCGCGCACATCGATGCTTGCTCATGCTCGATCCAAGCCGATACCTTGCAGCATCACGCATTCAACTGTACGTACGACTGGAGCCCGCATGAGCCACGCGCACAAGGAACTGACCAGCCAGCCCGGGTGCTGGGAGCGTGCCGCGGGGCTGGCCGCCGAGCACCGGGATGCGCTCGGCGCGAGCGGCGAGCGGGTGGCCCTGGTCGGATGCGGAACGTCGTACTTCATGGCGCAGTCCGTCGCGGCGCTGCGCGAGACGGCCGGGCTCGGTGAGACCGATGCCTTCGCGGCCTCGGAGTTCCCGGCCGGGCGCGCCTACGACCGGGTCGTCGCGCTGACCCGGTCGGGCACCACCACGGAGGTTCTGCGGCTCCTGGGCGAGCTGCGCGGCGCCACGAAGACGACGGCGATCACCGCCGATCCCCGTACGCCCGTCATGGAGGCCGCCGACGAGGTCGCGGTGCTCGACTTCGCCGACGAGGAGTCGGTGGTGCAGACGCGCTTCGCGACCACCGCCGTCACCCTGCTGCGCGCGCACCTCGGGCTGCACTCCGCGCAGGCGGTCGCCGATGCGCGCACCGCGCTGTCCGAGCCGCTGCCCGAAGGGCTGGTGGACTGCACCCAGTTCAGCTTCCTCGGGCGCGGCTGGACCAACGGTCTGGCGCAGGAGGCCGCGCTGAAGATGCGGGAGGCCTCGCTGTCGTGGACCGAGGCGTATCCGGCGATGGAGTACCGGCACGGACCGATCTCCATATCCACCACGGGCACGGCCACCTGGATGTTCGGCGAGGCACCCGAGGGTCTCGCCGCCCAGGTCGGCGAGACCGGTGCGCTGTGGATCGAGGGACGGCTGGACCCGCTGGCCGAACTGGTGCGTGCACAGCGGCTCGCGGTCGCGGTGGCCGATACGAAGGGCCTCGACCCGGACCGGCCGCGGCATCTGACGCGTTCCGTCGTGCTGCCCTCCGCCTGACACGGCCGAAGGAGAGACGATGCCACTCACCGGATCCGGCGCTCTCGTCACCGAGGCCGCCGACAGGAACCGGGCCGTCGCCGCGTTCAACATCATCACGCTGGAGCACGTCGAGGCCGTCATCGAGGGCGCCGAACGTGCCGGTTGTGCGGTGATCCTGCAGATCAGCGAGAACGCGGTCGCCTTCCGCGGCGGCCGGCTCCTTCCGCTGGCCCGCGCGGCCCTCGCCGCCGCCGAGGCCGCCTCCGTGCCGGTGGCGCTGCACCTGGATCACGTCAAGCGCGACGAGCTGCTGCGGCAGGCCGCCGACGCCGGGTTCGGCTCGGTGATGTACGACGCCGCGCACCTGCCGTACGAGCGGAATCTCGCCGCCACCCGGGCCGCCGCCGACTGGGCGCACGCCCAGGGGCTGTGGATCGAGGCCGAGTTGGGCGAGGTCGGCGGCAAGGACGGCAGGGTGCCGCTCGATCCGCACGCGCCCGGCGCCCGCACGGAACCGGAGGAGGCCCGCGCGTTCGTCGCCGATTCGGGCGTGGACGCGCTCGCCGTCGCCGTCGGCAGTTCGCATGCGATGACCTCGCGCACGGCAAGCCTCGACCATGCACTGATCGCCCGGCTGCGCGAGTCGCTGGACGTGCCGCTCGTGCTGCACGGTTCGTCCGGCGTCCCGGACAGGGCGCTGGCGCGGGCGGTCGCGGACGGGATCGCGAAGGTCAACATCGGTACGGCGCTGAACATCGCCATGACCGGGGCGGTACGCGAGCATCTCGCCGAGCATCCGACGGTCGTGGACCCGCGCAAGTATCTGGCGCCCGGAAGGGACGCGATGGCGGGTGCGGTGGCGCAGATGATCGGGGTGCTGGGGTGCTTTGTGCGGGATGAGCCGACGAGCCACTGAGCCGGCCACCGAGACATCCACCGAGACGCCCACAAGAACCTGAGGAATCCTCAGGTTTCTCGCGCCGGACCATTGACGGCGGGAACAGGCCTCGCGATGCTGATAACCCGTCAGTAACTTGCGTGACCTGCCGATCAAGGTGAGTGATGACCATGGTCCGACCCCCCACCCATCGCCTCAGATCCCTCACGGTGGTATCCCTGCTCCTGGCCGTCATGGCCCTGGTGCTCGGCCCGACCCCGGGCTCCGCCGCGGAGAACGACGACTGGTGGAACCCGGTGGCGCGCCCCGCGCCCGACGCGCAGATCAACGTCACCGGCGAGCCCTTCAAGGGCACCGACGAGCAGGGCCGCGTCCGCGGCTTCGTCGACGCCCACAACCACATCATGTCCAACGAGGGCTTCGGCGGCCGTCTGATCTGCGGCAAGGCCTTCTCGGAACAAGGAATCGCCGACGCCCTCAAGGACTGCCCCGAGCACTATCCCGACGGCAGCCTGGCGGTCTTCGACATGATCACCAAGGGCGGCGACGGCAAGCACGACCCCGACGGCTGGCCCACGTTCAAGGACTGGCCCGCGCACGACTCCCTGACCCACCAGCAGAACTACTACGCCTGGATCGAGCGGGCCTGGCGCGGCGGCCAGCGCGTCCTGGTCAACGACCTGGTGACCAACGGCGTGATCTGCTCCGTCTACTTCTTCAAGGACCGCAGCTGCGACGAGATGACCGCCATCCGTCTCGAAGCGAAGAAGACCTACGACATGCAGGCCTACATCGACGAGATGTACGGCGGCCCGGGCAAGGGCTGGTTCCGCATCGTCACCGACAGCGCACAGGCCCGCGAGGTCATCGAGCAGGGCAAGCTGGCCGTCGTCCTCGGCGTGGAGACCTCCGAACCCTTCGGCTGCAAGCAGATCCTGGACATCGCGCAGTGCAGCAGGGCGGACATCGACAAGGGCCTGGACGAACTCCAGGAACTGGGCGTGAGCAGCATGTTCCTGTGCCACAAGTTCGACAACGCGCTGTGCGGGGTGCGTTTCGACTCCGGCGCGCTCGGCACGGCCATCAACGTCGGCCAGTTCCTGTCGACCGGCACGTACTGGAAGACGGAGACCTGCCGCGGCCCGCAACACGACAACCCGATCGGCAACGCCTCGGCCCCCGAGGCCGAGCAGCGGCTCCCCGAGGGCGAGGCCGTGCCCTCGTACGACTCGGCCGCACAGTGCAACACCCGCGGTCTCACCGATCTCGGTGAGTACGCGCTGCGCGGCATGATGAAGCGCAACATGATGGTGGAGATCGACCACATGAGCGTGAAGGCCGTGGGCAAGGTCCTCGACATCCTCGAATCCGAGTCGTACCCCGGCATCATCTCCTCGCACAGCTGGATGGACCTGGGCTGGACCGAGCGGCTCTACAAGCTGGGCGGGTTCGCCGCCAAGTACATGAGCGGCTCCGAGGGGTTCATCGCGGAGGCCGAACGCACCAAGGACCTCCGGGACCAGTACGGCGTCGGATACGGCTACGGCACCGACATGAACGGCGTCGGCGGCTGGCCGGGCCCGCGCGGCGCGGACACCCCCAACCCACTGAAGTACCCCTTCCGCAGCGTGGACGGCGGCTCGGTCATCGAGCGGCAGACCACCGGCGAGCGCACCTGGGACCTCAACACCGACGGTGCCGCGCACTACGGCCTGGTCCCGGACTGGATCGAGGACATCCGGACCGTCGGCGGCCAGGACGTCGTGGACGACCTCTTCGCAGGCGCCGAGTCCTACCTCAGGACCTGGGCGAACACCGAGCGGTACGAGCCCGGCCGGAACCTCGCCCAGGGCGCCTCCGCCTCGGCGTCCTCGACGGAGTGGTGGAACCCGTTCGTCAGCTACGCACCCGGCAAGGCCGTGGACGGCTACAAGGGCACCCGCTGGGCCAGTGAATGGAAGGCCGGCCAGTGGCTGCAGATCGACCTGGGCGCCGTGCACACGGTCCGTCGCATCACCCTCGACTGGGAGGCGGCGTACGCGAAGTCCTACCGCGTCGAGTTGTCGAAGGACGGCACGGACTGGACCACGGCCTGGTCCACTCAGAGCGGTGACGGAGGTCTCGACACGGCCCGCTTCGACGCGACCCAGGCCCGCTACGTCCGGGTCAAGTGCCTGGAACGGGGCACGGGCTGGGGCATCTCGCTGTACGAGGTGGCGGTGCACGGGGTCTGACCGCTCCCCGCCGGCGGTGCCGGGTGGTTATGGTGTGGTTCTTTGCGGTGAGGTGAGCGGGGGGGAGTCGGTCGCGTGGGAGACACCGGTCGGCTTCCCCTGCCGCTGCGGACGGACGCGGGGCGCTGGATGACGGTACGGCCCGAACGGACCGTGCTCGGCGTCGTGCACAACATCACCTCGGCCACCCGGCTCGTCGACCTGCTCTCCGTCTTCTCCGGCGACAAACGCGTGCAGGTTGTGTTCAGCTGTACGGAATCCTCGGCGCTCGACGGCGGCACGGATGACTTCCTGCGCTCGCGCGGAATACTGACGATTCCGTGGAGTGTGGCCGAATCCGAGAAATTCGATCTGGCGCTGGCCACGAGCCGGGGCGGAAATCTTCACAGACTCCGCTTCCCGCTGATAGGCACGCCGCACGGAGCTGGCTACAATAAAAAGTTGAGCAGCAAGCAGCCTTCGGGCTGAGTGGGGAGTGGCTGCTCCGCGAAGGGGAGGTCATCCCCTCGGTGATCGTGCTCTCCCATGGCGCGGCTCGGCCGGCTCCTGCCCCACCTGTCCGGGGCCCACCCGCTCGAGCCGCAGCTCGCCGCCGCCGTGCGCGCCCAGCGCGAGGATCCCGAACTCGCGAAGGTGGCGCAGACCGTCACCTCACAGCCGGGCCGCGCAGCCGAGCTGCTGCAGCACCTGTTCTACACCTGGCTGCGCCTGGCCGAGCCGGAGCATCCTGCCACGGTGCCCGCCGTCCCCGTACCGGAACGGCCCGTCGGTCACCGCCCCCGTTCCGCCCCGCACGAGGAGGCGATGTTCGTCACCGCGAGCCTGGCTCCCGCCGACGACAGCACCGGGTGGCGCGCCGCCGGCGAGGTCACGCTCCGCCGCTACCCCGCCGCCGACCGTGACGACCCCGATCGACGACGGCCGCGTACGGCCGATGTCCTGCTCGTGCCGGTGGACCGGGCATCCGCCACGGACGACGACCCCTGGTGCGCGTACGCGGCGGCCTTCTCCGGCTGCGGTCTCATCGCCGAGGAGACGGCCGAGGACGGATGCCGGGCGCTCCTCCGCGGCGGCCGCGGGATCCGGGCTCGCTAGCTGAGACGCCCGACGTGGGCGGGCTTCGCCCTGGCCGCCTCGGCCGTCCACGTATGGGCGACGAGCAGCCCTGCACCGGAGTCGGGCGTCACCCGACTCACCGTCCGCGCAGGCGACTTGCCCGAGCCGGGACTGCTCGAAGTGACCGTCCACGCGCAGGACCGAGCCCCCTCGCACACAACCGCCGCGTGAGCGCCGTTCCGCTACTCCTCGCCTTCCTCCTCGAGCAGCGACTGCATCTCGGCGGCGCCCTTCTCGCTCTTCGCCTTCCGGTAGCACATGCGGGCCGCGGCCCAGTCCTCGACCGCGCGGGTGCGGTCACCCGCCTCGCGGTGAAACCTCCCCCGCAGTTCAAGAACCCGCCCGGTCCAGAAGTCGGACCCCTCCTCCCGCATGCCGGCCTCCGCCGAGTCCAGCGAGCCGATCGCCTCCCGCAGCCGCCCGCACGCGTGATGGTTGCGGGCCGGCAGGAGCTGCGTCTTGGCGATGTTGAACGGATCGGGACCCAGTGGGGGCGAAGCGAAGCGTGCCCGGGCCTGGCCCAGTTCGCGGGCGGCGTCATTGTGCCGCTCCAGCTCCACATACGTGGCACCCATATGCATCAGGAGCAGCGCCTCGCCGCGCGGATGGCCGATGCCGTCCAGCGCCGCGCGTGCCTCCTCGAAGCGCGTCAGCGCCCACGCGGGCCGCTTCAGCTTCCGTTCGAGGAGCCCCAGGCCTTCGAGGACGCCGGAGGCGGATTCGAGGATCGGCGCGCGGGTGACCTCGCGGCCAGGTGTTCGTTGAAGGGGGCGCCACCATCCGCACCACCCTCGTTGGAGTACATGATGCCGGGCACTCAGCTGGACCCGACCGTCGCGAAGTTCGTCGATGCACTCAACACCGGCGACAGCGCTGCGCTGTTCGGCCTGCTCACCGCGGACGCGAGTATGAGCGACGACGGCCGCGAGCGCGATCTGCGCAGCTGGCTGCAGAGCGAGGCCTTCGACAGCAACGGACGGATGGACGTCGCATCGGTGGCGGACGGCGGCACCTCCCTCGTCGCCGACTACCGCAACGACCGCTGGGGATCGATGCGCACCGCATGGCGCTTCACGGTCGCGGACGGCAGGATCTCCCGCTTCGAGACCGGCCAGGCCTGACCGGATTCCTCCCGTATGCAGGGGCCCCTCGCCGAAACGCGGAGGCACCAGGCAGACTTTGTGTGTCGAACCTCCACCTCCAAGAGGACGCCTCACAAATGATCACACTGACGAAGGAAACCGGCCCGGCGGACCTGGACGGTGTCACGCACCTGTCCATCGGCGTCTCCTGGGACCCCACCGTGGGAAGCAGCGGCGGTGTCCTCGGCAAACTGCGCCAGAAGAAGGGCACCGACCTCGACCTCATCGCCATCGCCATGCACGAGGGCGACCCGGTGCGCCTCGCCGGCCTCGACTCCCTCGACCCCATGGGCAACGGTTCCCTGCTGCACAGCGGCGACAACCAGACCGGCCACGGTGACGGCGACGACGAGACGGTGACCGTCGCCCTCGGTCAGATCCCGCCGCACATCACGTCGATCGTCTTCATCGCCGCCGCGTACAAGAAGGGCAGCTCCTTCCAGAAGGCGCGCAACATCAGCTTCAAGGTGTACGACGCCACCGGCGGCAGCACCGAACAGGTCGCCGACATCTGGCCCAGCCTGCTCACCCAGGACAACGGCTGCGCCGTGGCCAAGGCCGAGCGGGCGGGCAGCGCCTGGAAGCTCGAGGTGATCAACGAGACGGGCAAGATCAAGCAGGGCGACGAACACTCCCTGATGCGCTTCGCCGCCAGCAGGTGACCCGCCTCCCGTCGGCCCCGGCACCCTCCCCGGTGCCGGGGCCGACGGGACTCAGCCCAGGTACTGGCTGGTCCCCCGGGCCAGATACGCCCCGTGCCCGGCGCGCCCCACGAACTCCCGCCCGTCGATGACGAGCTCTCCGCGGGACAGGACCGTCTCCACCCGGCCTGTCACACGCTTCCCCTCGTACGCCGAGTAGTCCACGTTCATGTGATGCGTCTTTGCCGACATGACCTGTTCGGCGTGCGGGTCGTAGATCACCACGTCCGCGTCCGCGCCCGGGGCGAGTGTGCCCTTCTTGCCGTACAGGCCGAACATGCGGGCCGGGGCGGCACAGGCGAGTTCGATCCAGCGGCGGCGGCTGAGGTGGCCGTCGACCACCGCCTGGTGGAGCAGGTCCATGCGGTTCTCGACGCCCGGCATTCCGTTCGGGATCTTCGAGAAGTCACCGCGGCCCAGCTCCTTCTGGCCCACGAAGCAGAACGGGCAGTGGTCGGTGGAAACAACCTGGAGGTCGTCGGTGCGCAGGCCGCGCCACAGTGCCGCCTGGTGTTCCTTCGGGCGCAGAGGGGTCGAGCAGACGTACTTCGCGCCCTCGAAGTCCGGTTCGGCGAGGTTGTCCGTGGAGAGGAAGAGATACTGCGGGCAGGTCTCGCCGAAGACCGGGAGGCCTTCGGAGCGGGCGCGGGAGAGTTCGGCGACCGCCTCCTGTGCCGAGACGTGGACGACGTACACCGGTGCGCCCGCCACCTGGGCGAGTTTGATCACGCGGTGCGTCGCTTCGGCTTCCAGCAACGCCTTGCGCACCTCGCCGTGGTGGCGGGGGTCGGTCTCTCCGCGCTGCAGGGCCTGTTCGACGAGGACGTCGATCGCGAGTCCGTTCTCGGCGTGCATCATGATCATGCCGCCGTTCATCGAGGCCTTCTGCATCGCCCGCAGGATCTGTCCGTCGTCGCTGAAGAAGACGCCCGGATAGGCGGTGAAGAGTTTGAAGGAGGAGATGCCTTCCTCGACGAGGAGGTCCATCTCCTTCAGGGTCCGCTCGTTGACGTCGGAGAGGATCATGTGGAAGCCGTAGTCGATGGCGCAGTTGCCGTCGGCCTTGGCGTACCAGGCGTCGAGTCCGGCGCGCAGGGACTGGCCCTTGGACTGGACGGCGAAGTCGACGATGGTGGTCGTACCGCCCCAGGCCGCCGCACGGGTGCCGGTTTCGAAGGTGTCGGAGGCGAAGGTGCCGCCGAACGGCAGCTCCATGTGGGTGTGGACGTCCACTCCGCCCGGGATCACGTACTTGCCCGTCGCGTCGAGCACCCGGTCCGCGGTCCACTCCTGGGTGCCGGGGGCCGCGATCGCGGCGATCCGGCCGTCCTCGACGAGGACGTCGGCGTGGGTCTCGTCCGCGGCCGTGATGACCAGGCCGCCGGTGATGAGGGTTCGGGTCGTCATGGCTTGGCTCCAGGGATCTTGACTCCGGGGATGCTTGACTCCGGGGATTTGACTCCGGGGATGCTTGACTACGCGGACTGCAGGGCCCGTTCCAGGATGCTCGCGCCCTCCTCCGCCTCCGCCACCGTGAGGCTGAGCGGGGGTGCGATGCGCAGGGCGCTCGTGTTGTGGCCGCCGCCCTTGCCGATCAGGAGGCCTCCCTCGCGGGCTGCTTCCAGGACGGCGCCGGCGCGGGCCGGTGACGGCCGGTCCGTGCCCGCTTCGCACAGTTCGATGCCGAGCATCAGGCCGCGGCCGCGCACTTCCCGCACACAGTCGACGGAGGCGCAGACCGAGCGCAGCCGCTCCAGGAGCAGGCCGCCGACGCGGCGGGCGTTGCCCTGCAGGTCATGCTCCAGGAGGTACGTGAGGTTGGCGAGGCCCGCCGCCATGGTGAGAGGGGAGCCGCCGAAGGTGGAGATGGAGTTGGCGTCGATGCTGTTCATGACCTCGGCGCGGGCGACGACGCCGCCGATGGACATGCCGTTGCCGATGCCCTTGGCGAAGGTGAGCAGATCGGGCGGCCCGGAGGCGGCGTGGGCCTGCCAGCCCCAGAAGTGCTCGCCGGTGCGGCCCCAGCCGGTCTGGACCTCGTCGGAGATCCAGAGCACGCCGCGGGCGGCGAGGACTTCACGGAAGGCCGCGTACAGGCCGTCGGGGGGTGAGGTGAAGCCGCCGACGCCCTGGATCGGCTCGGCGATCAGTGCGGCGGGGGTGCGGCCCTGGCCGAGCAGGTCTTCGAGGTCGGCCACGCAGGCGGCGATGAAGGCCTGGTCGTCGAGGTGCGCGTACGGGCCGCGGCTGCGGACGCCCCCGTGCACGTACAGCGTCTGCAGCGGACTGAGGGAGGTCGGCGACCAGGTGCGGTTGCCGGTGATGCCGACGGCCGAGAAGGAGCGGCCGTGGTAGCTGTTGCGCATCGCTAGTACGGAGTTGGAGCCGCGGTAGGCGCTCGCGAGGAGAAGGGCCGTGTCGGTGGCCTCCGTTCCGGAGGTGGTGAAGAAGACCCGTGCGTCGGGGATGCCCGAGAGGGCGGCGATGCGTTCGGCGAGCTCGACCATGGGGCGGTCGAGGTAGAGCGTGGAGGAGTGGATGATCCGGCCGGCCTGCTCGGCGACCGCCTTGGTCACCTCGGGCAGGGCATGCGCGGTCATCGTGGTGAGGATGCCGCCGAAGAAGTCCAGGTACTTGGTGCCGTCGGCGCCCCAGACGTGGCGGCCCTCACCGTGCGTCAGCTCGATCGGCTCGTCGTAGTAGAGGGCCAGCCAGTCGGGCATCACGCGACGGTGCCGCTCGTGCAGATCGGAGGGGGAGGCGGGCGTGGAGGAGGAAGCGGGCGTGGAGGAGGTCACGGCTGTACCAGCCCTTCGTACGCGTCGGGGCGGCGGTCCCGGTAGAACGCCCACTGGTTGCGTACGTCGTCGATCAGGCCGAAGTCCAGGTCCCGTACGAGGAGTTCCTCGGTCTTGTCGCTCGCGGTCCCGCCGACCATCTGGCCGCGCGGGTCGACGAAGTACGAGGTGCCGTAGAAGTCGTTGTCGCCGTACTCCTCCTGGCCGACGCGGTTGATGGCCGCGATGAAGTACTCGTTGGCGACCGCCGCGGCGGGCTGTTCCAGCTGCCAGAGGTAGGCGGAGAGTCCGCGGGAGGTCGCGGAGGGGTTGTAGACCAACTGGGCGCCGTTGAGGCCGAGTTGCCGCCAGCCCTCCGGGAAGTGCCGGTCGTAGCAGATGTAGACGCCGACCTTGCCGACGGCGGTGTCGAAGACCGGCCAGCCCAGGTTCCCCGGCTTGAAGTAGTACTTCTCCCAGAAGCCTCTGACCTGCGGGATGTGATGCTTGCGGTACTTGCCGAGGTAGCTGCCGTCGGCGTCGATGACGGCCGCGGTGTTGAAGTAGAGGCCGGACTGTTCGACCTCGAAGACGGGTGCGACGATCACCATGCCGGTCTCGCGCGCGAGCTCCCGCATCCGGGTGACGGTGGGCCCCTCCGGCACGGGCTCGGCCCAGCGGTAGTGCTCCTCCTCCTGCACCTGGCAGAAGTAGGGGGCGTTGAACACCTCCTGGAAGCCGATCACCTGCGCACCCCGGCGCGCGGCCTCGCGGGCGTGCTCCTCATGCTTGGCGATCATGGATTCGGTGTCGCCTGTCCAGGTCGCCTGGACCAGTGCGGCGCGTACGACGGTGGCCATGAGCTGCTCCTTCGACGAAACGCTCGCTGTCGGCCCGGCCGGCGCCCGCGCCGCGGTGGTACGGCACGGACCCTGGCGTCTACGCCCGTAGACGAGGACCGTGGAGCCACGAACGTACGACCACACCAGGTGCGGGGCAAGACCGCCTGCCGCAAGCCCGCGGCGCTGCTCACCATTCTTACTCGTACGGGTGAGAGCGTGTTGTGCTACACGTCGAACCCGGCCACGCGCAGCGCGTGCTTCAGATCGCGGCGGCAGTCCCCGGACACCGTCTTGGCGGCCTTGAGCAAGGGCGGGATCAGCCGGTCGGGGTCGGCGGCCGCGATCCTGGCGGCCTCCTCGGGGGTACGGACCCGCAGGAACGCCTCCAGGAGCACCTCGGCCTGGAGCCTGCGCCCCGCGTCGGCCATCACGAGCGCGGCCTCGCCGATCTCGGCCGCGGGCCGCCCCACGCCCTGGCGCAACAGCTGGCGCGCGTCCTCGCCGCGGCCCGCGGCGGCCAGCGCCTCGGCGACGGCCACCAGTTCGGCGGGCGGCAGGGAGGCCGCTTCCCAGAGCAGGGTCGCCCAGTCGGCGGCGAGCCCGGCGCGCTGCAGTTCCCCGGCGAGGAGGGGAAGTTCCTCGGGCGGGCGACGGGCCGCCTCGCACAGGAGGACATGGGCCTCGCCGGTGCGGCCCGAGCCGCGCAGTGCGATGAGGGAGGCGACGGTGGCGGCCGTGGTGCGGGCCTCGGGGCCCGGTGCGGTTCCGGGTGGGGCGGTGGGCTCGGCGACTGGGGTGTGGTGCGCGCCTCGGGGGGTTTCCCGGCCCGGGGTCGGGGTCGGGGCCGGGGTCCGTCCGCCGCCTCGCGCGGTGGTCTGCGGGTCCGCTCCGGTGTCGTCCGGGCCGCCGCCCTGCGCGGAGCGCCCGCCCCTGCGGGCGAAGCCGCGCGCGAAGGGCATGCCGCGGGTGCGGCTCTCGCCACCGGGGGCTCCCTTCGCGGCGTCCTTCCGCGCGGCTCCCCTGCCGGATGTCCCGCGTGTTCCGCTGCCTGGCGTTCGTCCGGCCCCGTCGGGGGGAGCATCCCCTGGCCCGTCGGCGGGTGCGCCCGGTGTCCGGCCGGTCGCGGCGGACGTCCCGTGCGGCTCCTCGTCCGTGCGCGGCCGCCGCGGTGCGAAGAAGTCCCCGCTCCCCTGCGGTACGTCCCGTGCCCCGGTCCGTGAGCGGGAGGCGATGCGGTGCAGCCGGTCCTGCAGTTCGGCCACGCGGGACGCGGCGCGTTCGTGGTCGTCCTGCGCCCAGGCGAGGTCGAGCCGCAGCTGTTCGGCCTCGAACGGGGAGGCGGTCAGCAGCAGCTCGCCGAGTTCGGCGTGCCGTTCCGCCGCGTACTGCTGTTCCTTGCGCATGAGGCCGAGGCGTTCGCCGAGCCGTTCACGCGCGCCGGGCCGGGTGTCCACGTGCCGGAGCACCCGCTCGTGCAGCGCGCGGGCCGGGTCGAGTTCCTGGGCGGCCGAGTCCCTCCCGTAGGCCGTCGCGAGATCGTTGAGCAGCGCTTCGACCACGTCCCACGGCGGCACCTCGCGTCCTTGCAGGCAGGCTCGCATGCCCTGCGGATCGCGGCGCATGAAGACTCCGCACCAGCCGCCGTCCTGGTCGATGCGCCCCACCAGGTCCCGCAGATACTCCGCGAACTCCCGCACAGGGTCCGCGTATTGCCCTGCCATGTCTCCCCCACCTACGTGTCCGCCCCCGCAGCATCCCTCTGACCGGACCCTTCCGGTCCAGGTGTGTGCGGCAGCATTCCACACCTCGCGCATTACGGGGTCGCTACGGGGAGTTTTCGTAGGCCTGCACAAGTGCTGTCATCGGGAGCCGAGTTCCGGATGCGCGGCGAGGAGCCGCTTCGGGGCTGCCTGGCGCCAGGAGTCGGTGAGGATCGCGGTGAGTTCGTCCTCGCCGTCGAGGGCGGCGAGGCGTACGCGCAGCCAGGGGTGGTTGTCGTCATGGCCCGTGCGCAGGAAGAACTTCTCGGGCTCGGCGGCGATCAGTTCCGCGCGCTCCTCCTGCGGGCACTTGACGCCGAGCACCGTGTCCGTGTCGTCGAGTGCCGCGAACAGCTTGCCGCCCTCGACGCGGAACGAGGGCAGGCCCCAGGCGAGTTTCTCGAAGGCGCCCGGCAGGGCGAGGGCGATCCGTCGGGCGTCGTCGGAGTTCTGCGGCATCACGGCCTCCAGGTGGACCGGCTCGGGTCGGCGTCAGGGGCGGGCGGCGTCGGGCCTCAGGTGCCGGGGCTCAGGGGGGCAGGGGGTCAGGTGTCGGGGTTCAGCCGGACCGCGATCCCCGTGTGCGGACGCCTGCCGCGCCGCACCAGCATCGCCGGATAGTCGACCATCCGGTACTGCCACTTGTACTTGCGCGAGAGCAACCGCCGGAGCCTGGGCATCTCGCTCTCCCCCAGAAGCCTCGCGGTGCCCTCCCGGCTCACCGCCCCTTCGGCGACCCGCCCGCGCACATCGCAGGCGGTGACCACTACCCGCTTGTCGTTGCGCAGCCGCTTCACCTTCCACGTGTCGGTCTTCGTCCACACGTACAGGAGCTCGCCGTCGCCGACGACCCAGACCGGTGTGGAGACAGGGGTGCCGTCGCGGCGGTACGTGGTGAGCGAGACGTATCGGGAGCGGGTGAGGGTCTCAAGCGCGTGGGAGGTCATGACCGGTGACCATATCTGCAGGGCCCGTGAGGTCCGCGCCGTGTGTCAGGGTCTCCCAGGCCACGAACAGGTCGTCGGTGGTGGCCGGCCGTTCGGTCTCGACGAGCTGTCTGCCGTACGACATGGGCAGGCGCAGACGTCCGCGCAGATGGCCCATGACGGCCTCCATGTCGGGGCCCATCGTGAGCTCCGGCCTGCCCCCGCACAGGGCCTGCGGCATGGGCTCGCCCAGCTGGTGGCGGGCGTGGAACTCGACGGCGGCGGTCAGCCGTTCGCGTACCTCCTCGTAGAGGTCGAGGCCCTGCAGCCGGGCGGTCTCGGCGGCGTGCCCGGTCGCGGCGAGCGCGTAGCCGACGTGCTGGAAGTTGCGGCAGGACTCCTGGGCGAGCCCGTCGACGAAGGTCTGCTGGCCGAACCAGTAGGTGCGGATCTCCTCGGGCGTGTCGATCGTCCCGCCGGGCGGTGGCGCCGGGACCGGGCCGTCGGAGCGGAGGTAGAAGTACGCGGGGACGCGGGCTCGAAAGCGCCGTACGGAAGCGTCGAACACCTCGCGGTCGTCGAGGAAGACGGCAATGGCCATCGACGCGTCGATCATCGTCAGGTCCCAGTTGCCGTTGTAGTCGGCGATGTCCGCGGTGTACTCGCCGAGGTACGCGTGGCGCAGCATCCCTTCGAAGCGCCGCACGTCCGCGGTGGGCCAGCCCCCGTAGGTATGGCGGACGAGTTCCGCGGCCCGTGCCCAGGTCGAGCCCGCCCAGGCGGCCTGCAGCCCGGAGTTGCCCTCGGTGTGGTCGACGAGCACCTTGGACCAGGCGTCCATGATGCGGATGGCGTGGCGGGCGTGCGCCGGGTCGCCGGTGACGGTGTGGAGCAGTGCCTGGGTGTAGGCGGCGAGGGCGTCCTCGCGCTCGGCCGTGCAGGCCGGCGGATTCTCGTACGGCGGACAGGCGACGATGCGCTGCGGGTGCGGGCGGTAGTCCTCGGTCGCGTACGGGCTCTGCCTCATGGCGCGGAACGCGCCGGCCTGCGGTTCGCGGCCCTCCCGGACAGCGCGGCGCAGGCGTTCGATGCCGTCGGGGCCGAGGAACACGCCCGGGTGCCGGAATCCGGAACCGCTGCCGTCGGGATGCGGGGGCGGGTGCGCGGCGGACACGGGTCCGGCCGAGAGCAGGAGAGACAGCAGAGCCGCGGCGAGCACGGCGCGCAGAACAACCAGGGGTCGGACCATAGGGGCAGCCTCACCCCGACTGTCCCCACCCGCAGGTCCTGTTACTCCCCTCGCCCGGACACGCCCTGGTCCGCCCGCCCGGCCGCCCTCACCCGCTCACCCCACGAACCCGAGGTGGACCGGCCGCACCTCCGCGCGCAGCACACCGGCCAACTGCGGTGGCCAGAGCGCCTCTTGCGTGGTGACGAGCTCGGCCGGTGTCCACCAGCGATAGCCGAGGATCCCGTCGGCGGCATGCGCCTCGGCCACCTCGGGGCCGAGTTCACGGCGCGGCCCCTGCGCCACGTAGATGTGCTCGTGCTGGCGGACCGGGACACCCGCGCGGGTGAAGTCGTGCTCCCAGGTGCACAGGAGTTCACCGAGCACCAGATCGTGCCAGCCGGTCTCCTCGTGCAGTTCGCGCAAGGCACCCTCGCGCGGCGGCTCGCCCTCGTCCAGGCCGCCGCCGGGCATCGCCCAGTGCGGGCCGACCTCTTCGTTGTCGTAACCCAGCAGGAGGATCACTTCGTCGGGGGCGAGGACCGCGACCCGGGCGGCCCTGCGTGGCGTACGGACTAGAGCGCCGCCGCGGCCGGTGGCGCTCACGCAGGGAGTGGCGAGCAGCGGGTGAGGAGCTCGTCCAGGGAGAGGTCGAGGGCCTGGGCCAGAGCCGCGATGGTGAAGAACGCCGGGGTCGGGGCCCGGCCCGTCTCGATCTTGCGGAGGGTCTCGGCGGAGAGGCCCGCGACCTCGGCCACCTCGACCATGCTGCGGGGGCCGCGCGCCTCGCGCAGGAGGCGGCCGAGCCGCTCGCCGCGTTCGCGCTCTTCGGGGGTGAGGGGAGTGCGCACCATGCCGTTATTCTAATACCGAGGCAAGCGGTATTCATATACCGCACCGACCGGTATAGTAATTGGCATGGTGAAGATCAAAACGGACCAGTCGCTCGATGCCATGCGTGCCGCGGGACGCGTGGTGGCCCAAGGACTCACGGCGGTACGGGAGCAGGCGCGTGTGGGCGTCACGCTGCGTGAGCTGGACGAGGTGGCGCACCAGGTGCTGCGCGAGGCGGGCGCCTCCTCACCGTTCCTGCACTACAGGCCGGCCTTCGCAAGCACCCCCTTCCCGGCCGTCATCTGCGCCTCGGTCAACGACGCGATCGTGCACGGCATCCCGGACGGCTACCGGCTGCGCAACGGCGACCTCGTCTCCGTCGACTTCGGCGCAAAGCTCGACGGCTGGGCGGGCGACTCGGCGATCAGCTTCACGGTCGGCGCCCCGCGCGCCGCGGACATCCGCCTCATCGACACGGCCCACGAGGCACTGGACGCGGGCATCGCGGCGGCCAGGATCGGCAACCGCATCGGCGACATCGCCCACGCGATCGGCACGGTCTGCCGCGCCGCCGGTTACGGGATCCCCGAGGGCTTCGGCGGGCATGGCATCGGACGGCAGATGCACGAGGACCCGTCGGTGCCGAACGAAGGGCGCCCGGGCCGCGGAATGCCACTGCGGCGGGGCATGGTGCTCGCGATCGAGCCGATGCTGGTCGGCGGCGGCACCGACGGCTACTACGAGGACCGCGACGGCTGGACCCTGCGCACCGTGGACGGCAGCCGGGCTGCACACGCCGAGCACACGGTGGCGATCACGGACGAGGGGCCGCGGATCCTGACGGCACTCTGAGCGCCCGCACCACCGCCCCCCTCACGCACACCCCGCCCAGCCAACCCCTTGACCCACCCCGCTCAACCAGCCCCGCTGACCCACTTCGCTCACCCACTTCGCTGACCCACTCCGCTCACCCACTCCGCCCTGCCGACACCCGTCCGCCTCGTACCTTTTGCCGCACGGACACCCTGGTTTCCCGATGTATCGGACCTTGCGATGACACACCCGGGCGGGCGCGGGAACAGCCCCGGGGGACCCTCGAACGCGGGTGCGGAAGGCGGCTAGAGTGCCCGCCCATGAGTGAACTCCTGCGCATCGTCGTCGGCGCCGCGATCGTGGCGGTGCTCGCGATATCCCTCGGCTGGTTCGCCCGTACGTATCTGTGGCGCCGCAGGCTCCGGCGCAAGCAGGCCTTCTTCGGGCTCCCGGAGAGCTCCGAGTCGCTGCTCGTGGTGAACCGTGACGCGGGCGGGCCGGATCTCATGGTCACGCGCAACGACGTCTTCGCCCTGCTGGAACTCTCGGCGATCATCAAGGACTGCGGCGCGCACGCGCAGATCATCACGCACGACTCCGCGCAGCAGGGCTTCGGCGAGCGCACCGAGTTCTGCATCGGCAGCCCGAACACGAACCGGCGCCTTGCGGCCCACATGCATTCGCTGCTGCCGGGCATCCGGGTCAACACCGACCCCGAGCCGGGCCCGGACCGCGGCGCCTTCCAGATCGGCTCCGAGCGGTACCGGATGGAGCCCGGGATCACCGAGTACGTGGTCCTCGCCCGGCTCACCGCGGGCCAGGGCAAGGAAGCCCGCCCGGTCTTCCTCTTCTGCGGCCAGCGCGCCTCCGCAACACAGGCGGCGACCCGCTACCTCGCCAAGCACCACGAGCGCCTCGCCCGCAAGCACGGCGGCAACTCCTTCGCGCTGCTCCTGAAGGTCGTCAACTCGCAGGCGTACGGCCCGGACGTGGTCGAACTGGTGGCGGACGTGACCCGTGCCGCCCAGGAGCCGGCGCCGGTGCCGAAGGGCAACCATCGCGCGAAGCAGTAAGCGCTTGACGCAGGCCCCTGGAGCCGGTCCTCCGGGGCAGGCGCCCGAAGCAGACCGCCGAAGCATCCTCTGATGCCGGACGGCCCCCAGGTCGGGAGTCTCCACGACATGGGGGCCGCTGCGCGACAAGCACCACCCGAGCGAGGGCAGCTGACCTTCTCCTCTCTCGCGGCCGACCCGTCATCCGTATCGGTATCCGTATCGGTGCCGCTGCGCAAGAAGTGATCTCCGGCTGCTGCCGGTGCGGTGCTCGGTGTGCTGCTGCCTCCCCGGCAGCAGCGTCCTGGGGTCGGGCCGGTGCCTCCACGGCCTCGATCTTCGCCCGCCGCAAACTATCCAGCGCAATACGGAACTTAACAGGCGACACGCACTATTCGGGCATTAACCGTATTTTGCTCAAGGGGTGTTGGAGTCACGTCAGGCGATGCCGCACCCCGGGCCCGCGCGCGGGCCGCTCCTCGGCACGGCCAGGAGTCAGGCCTCGGAGGCCTCCGCGTACACCTGGGACAGCTCCGGGGCTCCGCTCACCGCCCAGTCGAGGCCCGCCTCGACCACCTGGATCTCGCGGCCGGAAGCGAGCCGGACCACCGGGTGGCCACCGGGCCAGACATGCCACGTGGCGCCGGGGACCGTACGGACGAGAACGGTGCCGAGGTAGAGCCCGGCGTCATTGCCCAGCCAGGGCAGCAGCTCGGGGTCCTCGCGCCAGCGCGGGGGCAGTTGGTCGAGTGCTTCCAAGGAGGCGGGGCTGTCGTCGAGTTCGAGTCCCGCGCCCTCGGCCTGCGAGCGCAGCAGGGCGCATTCCGCGAGCAGCCCGGCCACGCCCTCGGGGTCCTCCTCGAAGGCGGCGGCAAGCGGTGCCTCACCGTCGCCCGCCCCGTGCTTTCGGCGCCACCGCGCGACAAAAGGGATGTTCATACGCCAAGAGTCGCATCCGCTGCCCCATGGCACCACAGGGCGCGCGGATCGGTCCCGGGCGGGCCCGGATGCTCGTACCGGCCCGGGAGACAGGCGAGTCAACCGCGGCGATCCGCCCCTGACTTCACAGGTCGAGGTCGACGACCACCGGTGCGTGATCGGATGCGCCCTTGCCCTTGCGCTCCTCACGGTCGACGTAGGAGTCGGTGACGGCCTTCTGGAAGGCCTCGTTCCCGTACACCAGGTCGATGCGCATGCCGCGGTTCTTCGGGAAGCCGAGGTTGCGGTAGTCCCAGAACGTGAACGGCACGTCGTACTTCAGCGGGCGCGGCATCACATCGCCGAGCCCCGCCTCGCGCAGGGCGGCGAGGGCCGCGCGCTCGGCCGGGGTGACGTGGGTGGCGCCCTCGAAGAGACTGATGTCCCAGACGTCTTCGTCCCGCGGTGCGACATTGAAGTCACCGAGCACCGCGAAGGGCCGCGTGCCCTGGGCATCGTCGGCGACGGCGGCCTTCAGTGCCTCGAACCACTGCAGCTTGTACGCATAGTGCGCATGCTCGGGCTCGCGCCCGTTGGGCACGTAGACGGACCAGAGGCGGGCGCCGCCGCAGGTCGCGGAGATCGCGCGGGGCTCCTCGGCGCCGTCGTAGCCGGGGCCGCCGGGCAGGCCCTTGACCACGTCCTCGAGGCCCATGCGGGAGACGAGCGCCACCCCGTTCCACCGCCCGGTGGCGTTCACCGCCGATTCATAGCCCAGCTCGCGCAGCTCGTCGGCCGGGAACTGCTCGGCGGCGCACTTGGTCTCCTGGATGCACAGCACGTCCGTGCCGCTGTTCTCCAGCCAGGCCAGGAGGCGGGGCAGTCGGGCGGTCACGGAGTTCACATTCCAGGTGGCGATACGCATGAGGCCAATCTACCCGGGGCCTGTGACACCGCCCGTCGTCCGCACACCGTCCGGGCTCGCACAGGCGACATCCGCCCTCGCGGGGGCGATGTCCGCGGTCGCGGGGGGGGGGGCGATGTCCGGGCTCGCGGGGGCGATGTCCGGGCTCGCGCAGGCGACGTCCGGCGCCTCATGCCTCCGTGCCGTCGCCGGTGGCGAGGCGCAGGTGCTCCGCACCGCTCAGGTTGGCCAGGTGGGTGTCGTAGATCGGGCGCGCGAGGTCGGTGAGCAGGCCGTCGTGCACGTCGATGGTGCGGCGGGGCTTCACCTCGCGTACGTAGTCGATCACCTCGGAGACCTTGCTCCAGGGGGCCATGACGGGCAGCAGCAGGGTCTCGACCGGGTGGCCGGGGACCGTGAGGGCGTCACCGGGATGGAAGACCGAACCGTCCATCAGGTAGCCGACGTTGGTGATGCGCGGCAGGTCCGGGTGGATCACGGCGTGCAGCTCGCCGTGCACCTGCACGTCGAAACCGGCCGCCGTGAAGGTGTCGCCGTGGCCGACCGTGTGGACCCGCCCGGGGAAGGCCGCCGCGATCCGGTCCGCGACCGAGCGCAGGGTCCAGATCTCGGCGGCCGGATTCGCGTCCAGGGCGGCGCGCAGGCGGTCCTCGGCGAAGTGGTCCGGGTGCTCGTGGGTGACGAGGATCGCATCGGCGCCCACGGCCTCGTCGGGTTCCCCGAACATGCCCGGGTCGAGCACCAGGGTCCGGCCGTCCTTCTCGATGCGTACACAGGCGTGGGACTTCTTGGTGAGGTTCATACAACCCATCCTGCTCCTCGACGGCCGCCCGGCCACCGGTTTGCCCGGGCTGTCCGGCTTCCGGGCTTCTGGGCTTCCGGGCTTCTGGGCTCCCCGGCTCCCGTGTTGCGGCATCCGGGCTCCTGAACATCCGTCCGCCCGGGCATCCGGCTACTCGCCGGTCGCGGATTCCTCCCCTACGACGGCCTGCGCGACGCGGAAGGCCGCGTGCGCCGCCGGGATGCCGCAGTACACGGCCGTCTGCAGCAGGATCTCCTTCAGCTCGTCGGGGGTGAGCCCGTTGCGCAGGGCGGCCCGCGTATGGGAGGCGAGCTCCTCGTGGTGCCCGCCCGCGACGAGCGCGGTGAGCGTCACGGCGCTGCGCATACGGCGGTCCAGGCCCGGGCGTGCCCAGACCTCGCCCCAGGCGTAGCGCGTGAGGAGCTCCTGGAACTCGCCCGAGAAGCCCTCACCGGCGGCGAGCGCCCGGTCGACATGTGCGTCCCCGAGCACATCGCGGCGGACCTTCATGCCCGCGTCGTACGGATCGGGACGCAGGCCCGCGTCGGGCTGCTGCGGGGGCTCGGCGGCCTCGATCTCCCCGACCGGCCAGCGCGGCGGACCGGCCTGTGCGGGCACCGGACGGTCGTGGGCGGGCACCGAACCGGCCTGGGCGGGCACAGCCTGGGCGGGCACAGCCTGGGCGGGCATCGGGACGACCGGAGGCGCTACGGGCCCGGCGGGCGGCTCGGTCCATGCGGTGGCGAAGTGGTGCACGAGCAGATCGGTGACGGCGGCGGGCTGCTCGACCGGCGCGAGATGCGAGGCACCGGGCACGACCGCGAGCCGTGCGTCCGGGATGCCGGCGACGAGGGTGCGTGCCTCGTCGGGCCCGGTCACCTGGTCCTCGGATCCGACCAGGACCAGGGTGGGCGCGCCGACCCGGCCGAGCTCCGCGCGTACGTCGAAGGCGGCGAGCGCCTCGCAGGCGGCGATGTAGCAGCCGGGGTCGGTGCTGCGCACCATCTGCACGGCCCACTCGGTGATCGCGGGCTGCGCGGCCGCGAAGCCGGGCGTGAACCAGCGCTCGGGCGAGCTGCGCGCAACGGGTTCGAGCCCGTTCGTATGGACGACCACGCCACGCCGGCGGAACTCGTCGGCGCTGCCGAAGCGCGCCGAAGCGGCGATCAGGGCGAGGGAGGTGACACGGTGCGGGTGGCGCAGGGCGAGCTCGATGCCGATGCCGCCACTGAGCGCACAGCCCGCGTACCCGAAACGCCGGACGCCCAGCTCGTCGAGGCAGGCGAGCAGCCGGACGGCGAGCGCCCCGACAGAGTCCGAGGGGTGGGCGGGCGCACCGCCGTGCCCGGGCAGATCGAACCGCAGGACGCGCCACTGCTGGATGAGTTCCGGTATCTGACGGTCCCACATGTGCCATGTGGTACCCAGTGAGGGACCGAGGACCAGGACCGGGGCCTCTTCTGGCCCGTCAAAGCGGTATTGCAGGGTGTTCGACGGCGTCTCACTCACGCCCACGACCCTCTCACGTCTCACGAAATCTCACACAGCCGGGGGAAAGTCTGCGGCTCGATGCATCTGTGGCTTGACTCGCCGGGTACTGGCGACGGCCCTGTCGATCGAGTCTGAGCCTCTCAGCGTGTACGCGCGCGCCCCTGACGCAGTGTGGCCTGCCGGCCGCGCTCTCGCCCGGTCCACACGTTGTCGCGCTGCTTCCTCCCTCAGCACAGCTGCCAGCTGACAGCTGCTCCGAGTCTGCAGCACGGCTTGCGGTGCCGTCCCGAAGGTCGGGACGGCGTGGCGGGAAACCCTTCGGACCGCTCCGATCATCACCTGAAGACCACCCTTGGGAAACGCCGCCGAACTCACGCACGCCCCTCCGCCTCGCCATGCAAGCCATCCCATGGGAGTAATGGTCAATACCTGCGGAACCCGGACCGCCTCGTCGTCAAGCGGATGCTCCGCGCGTGGACTTCCAAGGCACTGTGGTGCCTTGCCCTACTCATCCATCAGCCGGGTGAGCGCCGCTCGCGCCTGCATCCGGACGGACGGGCTGAGCGATCTGTCCTCGGCAAGGTGCTTCAGACGCAAGGCCCCCTGGATCCGGTATCCGTGCACCCTGCTGAGCGCGACGGCCGCCCGGGGCCGATAAACTGCGTCCAGCGTGACGTCCTGCGCGAGATGTGACAGCAGAGCGGCGCCCTGTTCTTGGTGACCTGCCAGCGGTGCTGCACCCCGGTAGCCGTCGACCTGCGCGAGGGCTCCGGCGGCACGCAGCCGGTACGCGCCCTTGACCGTCGGGTCCTCGGCCAGTTGGACCATCAGTCCCGCCGCCTCCTCCGCCCCGCCGTTCTCCCGGGCCAGCGCTGCAGCCGCGTCCAGGCGGACGAGTGCGCCCACCGTGCCGTCGAGTGCGAGATGCCGCAGCAGGCTCGCCGTCTCCTCGAACGGACCCGCCACCCCAGCCAGGGACATGACCACCGCGAACCGGTCGCTGTCCCGCACGGTGGTATCCCGCACCAGTGGAACCGCCAGCCCTGCCGCCGCATCCCTGCCCCACTCCATGGCCGCCAGAATGCGGACCGCGCCAAGCAGCGGGTCCTCGGTGTTCCACCAGCTTCGCTTCTCCAGGGCGAGGCGCGCCGCCAGTTGCAGCGTCTGCTCCCAGCTGTCCTTCTCCGCGGCCAGCAGCCCGGAGGCCGCCAGGCGGTAGGCGGCGCTCAGCCCGGCGTCCGGCCGGCACAGTCGGATCAGCACGTCGACGGCCTTGTCGTGGTGCTCGGCCATCCCCAGCAGCAGGCCGACCGCCTCCAGCCGTTCTGCGTCGCCGGCACCGGCACTGTCCTCGGCCACGCTGATCAACTGAGCGGCGATGAGACCGGGCGGGAGACTGGTTCTGAGGCGTAACTGCTGCCGCAGAAAGCCGAGGCGATGGAACCCCGGAGGCAGGCCGTCCCGTAGAAGTTCCGTGGTCGCCGCCGCGATGCGGTCCTGAGGCATGAGCAGCCCGTCCAAGAGGAACCCGAGGTACGAGGCATCCGTCAGCAGCAGCCGGTCGCTGTTCGACCGGAGTCCGTGCAGGACTTCTTCCCGGTTCTCCTCGCTGCGGGTGGCGTGCCGCGCGGCGTGGTACTCCATGAGGGTCTGGTGGAGAAATCCGAAATCGTCGCCGCGCTGGGTGAGCAGACCGGTGGGCCGCAGCAGATCACTGAGGAATTCGTTCCACAATTGCCCGCTCACCTTGGCGGGGCGCCTGACATGGAAGTGGGTGGCGAGCACGTCGGTGGCGGTGCCGTCGTTCCCTTCGATCCAGTCGAACGCCAGGTTGTCGATCAGCTCGGGAAGATTGCCGCGCACCAGCTCGGCAGCCTCCTCGGCTGTCCGGTCGTCCCTGGGAACCTGGTGGTGACTGCGCAGTTGCCGGATTGCCTCGTCGTGGGTCCGCTTGATCTGCTTGTGAGTGTTCTTCTCGTAGATCAGCTCGACGAACGACCGGTAGGCACCGGTGCGGCCCTCGGGCAGAGGGCGCGCGGGATCGGCTTCGTAGAGTTGGCAGAGCATCGACGCCATCAAGGGAGTGCAGGCCAAACCCTCCATGCGCGTACTCGAAAGCCCGGCTACGAAGCGCTGAGCGTGCCTGGCGGCATCGTCAAGGTGACAGAACCATTTCTCGGCGTAGGTGAGCAGATCGTGCGGCGAGAAGGGCAGCAGTTCAAAGCGCGGCACGTGGGCGCCGATGCCGTGCACCTCGTACTCTGGCAGCGAGCGGGTGGCCACGACGAACCGGTAGGCGTGCGGATTGCCGCGGGCGACTCCGTCCAGCATGGTGATGACGCGCTGCCGGGTACCTGCGTCGGAAATTTCATCGAGGCCGTCCACGAGTACGAGCCAGGGCGTCTGCTCATGAGGAACTTCGCGGAAGAACGCTGAGGTCAGCTCGTCGAGCAGACCGAACGGCGCCAGTTCCGTGTTGGCGGCTCTGGCCAGGGCGACCGGCATGGGGTCGCCGGCCGTCAACGAACGCGCGCGAATCATGACCGGGACTCCCGCGCCCCGCCTGCGGTCCAGCCAGGAGGTGGCGGCAGCCGTCAGGTAAGTGCGCAGAAGCGTGGTCTTCCCGCAGCCGGGATCGCCCACCAGAACCGAAATTCCCTTCCCGGTATCGAAGACAGCTTCAGCGGATACGACACGATCGGAGGTGGTCGCCGTCGAGCTGTCGGGCACATTCCCCGTCGGGCCGTCGGCGCGGGGCTGTTCCTCGTTGTCAGCCGCTGCCCGAGATGCTCGCTGACGGACGTACACATCGGCCAGGGCGGGCAGGCGGCGATCGACCGATGCACCGGGATACGGATGCTGTCGGCTTGCGACCAGCACGGTGCGGAGATATCCGTCCAGCGTGGGAGTCAGAGCCGGCCGCGACTTACTTTCCGGCGCCTTCCTGGCAGCCTTCCTGGCGGACTCCCAACGGCTCTTCCACAGCTCCTTGGCATGGGTCCATTTGCCTGCGGCTTCTGGTCGCGCTCTCCCGGTGAGAGCGCCCGGCGACCGCAGCCCGCGCCATTCGAGCAGCACCTGCACAACTGCCCACAGGAGTTCGAAATCCTTCGCGGGGCTGCCCCTCTCGAACCAGCCTCCGACCCGGGTCGGACTCAGCGGCTCGCCATGCCCGGCTGACCGAAGCCGGTGGTTCGCCTCGGCAATCGCTTCCGTACGATCCCGGCCCGAGAGGGCCTGGCTTTCCAGCTCTCTGAGCGCGTCGCGCAGCACCTGCCGCCCAGGGCTCAGGTCTGTCGTCTCGGTCACCGGTTCACGCTCGCCTCGTCCGATCCATCGAATCCATCAGCGGACGTCGGATGGACCGCGGTGACCTGGGCTTCTTTCGATCCGCCCCACTGGATCCGGCAAAGCTTCACCACGCCGGCGCGAGCTCGTGGAATCGCTGCTGAGCCGTCGCAGGGGCGGTCGTGCAGACGAAGGAAGCGGCAACGCCATGGACACCAACGTGTGGGTTCTGATGCTGATTGCCAACATCGTGGTCTCGGCCACGGCCGCGGTCGCGATTGTCTTCCTGGTTGTCAAGGACACCGCCTCATCGGATCGGGCCAAGGTACTCAGGGCCGTTGCCGAGGTGATCCGCGCGATTCGTGGACGCAGGTGAATGCCACGTGCGTACTGCCGCCAGGCCCCGACGGTACAACAACCGGCACAACCGCGTACGGAGTTCCACCGCGCGGCGGTCGGCGCCGATGCCCAGCCTCGGCTCACCCCCAACTGCCCCCTGCCCCCTGGCCCCTGGCCCCTGGCCCCTACCAGCCCGCCACGGGTCGGAATGCCTGTGCGTCCGAGGTACGGACCAGCTCCCACGAGATCAGGTGGTAACTCTCAGTCTTCGGCTCCGCCACCGGCGCAGCCTCAGCATCGGATCCCAGGGAATCCAGCGGGAATCGGTCTGGGAAGACAAGGCAAGCGACCACTTCCCGGGGCTGGCGGTTCTCCAAGTGCCCCCGCTGCACAGCGCGACCTACGAGGGGACGGAGGAAGCCTGTGGCCATGGCGTCATACCGCTCCTCCGGCGTCTGTCAGCCCGCCGCCCTGCGCGTATCTCACCCACCCAGCCCCACCGAACCCGGCCAACACCTGTCAGGCGAACGATCCGACATCACCCAATCAAGGTCAGCGGGCAGACCCTCCCGGAGCAGAAGGCATTGACCTGCGGTTTCCTGTCTGTGCTGGACTGACGTAGACGTCCCTGGACGGTCTCTGCAACCTGTGCCATGTGGCGCCGAGGGACGGTCCCAAGATCAGGACAGGGGCGTCTTCCGGCCCGTCAACGCGGCATTGTCAGGGCTTCCGGCGTTGGCGCACCGCTGCCGCGGTCAAGCCTCCCGCCGCGAGCAGCGCTGCGGCGATCCCTGAGATCAGCCCGGTGCTCGGGGAACCCGTGTCCGGCAGTGAGGGCGATCCGTTGGGCGGCCCGGACGAAGGTGCAGGCGTCGGCGGCTCCGGCGACGGGGGCGGGGGCTCGGTGGGCTCCGACTCCGAAGGCGACGGCGACGGGGGCTCGGTCGGCTCCGACTCCGAAGGCGACGGCGACGGGGGCTCGGTCGGCTCCGACTCCGAAG